>JAHDXY010000006.1 GCA_023384005.1 Burkholderiaceae bacterium
AGCTTGCCATCCCTGCGTAGGCGCCAGATCGTCATATCGGAGCATCCGCCGAGCTTTTCCTTCAGTTGCTTGTCTGTAATGAGTCGTTTCACCATCGGTCTCCTGTTCTATCGCGACCTCTCGGGTATGGATGGTATTGATAGCGCTGGCGATGGCTGCAGAAAACCAATGCAACCGGCGTCGTGGTTTCTAAGTGTCTGACATCGCTGGGGAATCTCTTCACGCGTTGGCCTCGGTTGCAGCTACCGCAGTGGCCGACGGTTTGGCGACGGCGTCCAAGTAGTCCGCCCACCACTGCATCAGGCGGGTCCGCTCCTCGAATCGGTCACCCCGGTCGTATGCGCCCTTGACCTTGTTCTGTTCGGTGTGGGCCAAGGCGCGTTCCACGGCGTCGACGGACCACATGCGATGCTTCTTGCCGTCGATCTCCGTGACGGCCTCGTTGAGGATCGTCGAGGCCAGGGCGCGGAAGCCGTGGACGGTGGTGCGTTTGTGGAAGCCCATCCGGTAGACGGCGAAGATCATGGTGTTCTGGCTTGCCGGTTTGTCTTCGAGCCGGCCAGGCATCAGCCACTGCGAGTGGCCGGTGACCTTGTGCAGTTCCTCGAGCGTGGCGAGCGCTTGCTGCGGGAGAGGCACGCGGTGTTCGCGGCGGTTCTTCATCCGCTCCGCTGGAACTACCCACACCCCTTCCTCACGGTCAAACTCGGTCCACTTTGCTTCGCGGACCTCGCTGGTGCGAGCGAGGGTGAGAATCAGGAGGCGCAGACCCAGGCGTGTCGCCGCGTCGCCGTTATAGGCATCGAGTGCGCGCAGAAACGCAGCCGGGCCACGACGATCCGGGTGCTCCGTGGGATAGCGGCGCAATCGGAAGACGCGGCAATTGTTACCGCTGTGAATGGTGCATTGGGCACATTCAGCGACTTGGTTCCGAATGCGGAGGCACCTTCGGGCAACTAGCAGTCTGGCCCGTGGCGCAGGGCAACCTTCGCCAGCCACACGCCGAGCGTCATAGTCTCGCGCACGATCGCGCAGTGCGCTACCGGCTTGAGGTCCTCAGGCCCCGGAAGCCCCAAGGCAGGAGCCGCGACACGGGCCCTAAAGGGCTGTACGCTGGCCAAGAGACGAAGCGTGAATGGTACAACTGGCGATCTATGGTACAGAGCAAGGAAAAAGGGCTTGGTGATTTCTCTCCAAGCCCTTGAGTTTCTTACGTTTTTTGGCGCGCCCGGCAGGATTCGAACCCACGACCCCCTGGTTCGTAGCCAGGTACTCTATCCAACTGAGCTACGGGCGCACAGCCGCGAAATATAGCACGATTCGCGGTGCCCGATCCTTGCCTGCCGTGCGTCCGGCTGCGATCGTCGCGCGCTCAATCGAGCGCGCTTCGGGGGCCGCGACCCGCGAGCGCGGTGCGCATCAGGTCGGCCATCGTCCTGGCGCCGAGCTTGTGCATCAGGTTGGCGCGGTGTGCTTCCACCGTCTTTATGCTGATCGTCAGGTCGTCGGCGATCTGCTTGTTCAGGCGTCCCGCGACGATCAGGTCCAGAACCTGTCGTTCGCGCGCGGTCAGCCGTGACAGACGCTGCGCGGCTTCGCGGTCGGCGTTCGCGCTGGCGTGCTCGGCGTCGCACCGATTCAGGCACTGTCGCACCAGCGCGCACAACTGCTCTTCGCTGAACGGCTTCTCGATGAAATCCACGGCGCCCTTTTTCACGCAGTTCACGGCCATCGGGACGTCGCCGTGACCGGTGATGAACACCTGCGGAACGCGGATGTCCATGCGGATCAGTTCGTCCTGCAACTCGAGCCCGGACATGCCCGGCATGCGCACGTCCAGAAGGAGGCAACCTGCGTCATCGAGGCGCGCCGTCAGGCGGGCCCGTGCAAGGAGCTGATCCGCGCCTGGCAGCACGACCACCTCGAAAGCGTTCGCCTCGAGCAGCCAGCGCAGCGAGTCGCGCACTGCCTCGTCGTCGTCGACGACATAGACGGCGCGGCGCTTGCTCGAATCGGCGCTCGTTTCGTTCGCAGTCATCGATGCCCTGGTCGGTCGCCGTCGTCCGCTCAGGCCGCACGCGTCATCGCGTGCGTGTCGGCCGCCGGCAGGGTGAATCGGAACTCGCAACCGCCGCTCGGGGTCGCTTCGACCCAGAGCCGGCCGCGATGTGCTTCGACGATCGAGCGGCAGATGTTCAGGCCCATTCCCATCCCCTCGGACTTCGTCGTGAAGAACGGCTCGAACAGCCGCGACCGCGCCTCGGACGAGAGGCCGGGACCGGTGTCGGAAACGGAGAATTCCACCTGCGCGTCGCGCCTGGTGGCCTGCACGCGAAGCGTGCGCCGCCGTGCTCCGCTCATCGCGTCGATCGCGTTCTTCGCGAGGTTCAGCAGAACCTGTTCGATCAGGATCGGGTCGGCATAGACCGGGGCGACCGAGGGATCGATCTCGATTTCGATACGCACCCCGCGTCGGCGCGCGTCGATCTCCGCAAGTCCGATTGCCTCGGCGACGATCTCGGAGACCTTGCACCACCTGCGCTCGGGTTCGCTGCGCTTGACGAAGGCGCGAATCCGCTGAATCACCGTTCCCGCGCGCTCGGCCTGGGCAGCGGCCTTGGACAGGGCCTCGAGCGTCTCTTTCGGTTCGATCTCGAGCGCGGCGGATTGCCGGGTCCGGATTCTCGCGCTCAGGCCCATGCAGTAGTTCAGGATCGCGGTGAGCGGCTGGTTCAGCTCGTGCGCCAGCGACGATGCCATCTCTCCCATGGTCACCAGTCGCGCAGTGCGCTGCAGCTTCTCCTCCTGCTCGCGATGCCGCTCTTCCGCCTCGTGACGTCGCGTGACTTCCGTCGCGACGACCAGGCGCGCCTGGCGACCGTCGACCCAGCGGATCAGCCTGGGCCTGAGGTCGAACCAGCGCCCGCTCGCAGGAAGGAGCAGTTCGCGCACTTCGCCGTCGCCAAGCGACGGGTCCGACGCCGCCATGACTGCGGCGAGGTCTTCGCTGTCGCCGAACATCTGGCGGCAAAGGCGGTTGGTGAACAGCGCTGAGTCCTTGCTCGCGCCGGACCCGCCCGCGAGCTCGACTTGCGGATCCGCCAGCGCGAGAACCAGCACCGCCGCGTCGAGTTCGTCGAGCACCTTGGCGAAGCGTTCGTGCGCCTCGGCAAGTTCCTCGCGCACCCGCCGCGGTTCGGTGATGTCGGTGACCGAGGTCATCCACCCGGTCTGCACGCCTTGTCCGTCGATCAGCGGGGAAACGTACATCCGGGCGTCGAACATCGATCCGTCCTTGCGGCGCACCTGGACCTCGAACCCGGACTGCGGCGCATGACCGGCCAGCACCATGTCCATGTTGGTCTTGTGCAGCGCTTCGCGTCCGCGCGGCCAATACGGATAGGGCGGCAGGGTCCCGATCAGTTCGTCGCGACGATAGCCGATCATCTTGCTGAACGCGCGGTTCACGTAGGTGATGCGGCCGTCCATGTCGAAGGCGCGCATCCCCGTGAGGATCGATTCCTCCATCGCCTGCCTGAAGGCGGTTTCGGCGCGCAACGCCGCCTCGGCGGCCTTGCGCTCGGTGACGTCGTGCGCGACGGCATACCAGGTAGTCGATCCGGGGTCGGGGTCGCGCCGCATCGACCAGTGCAACCAGCGCCATCCAATCCCGTCGGCGAGTCGCGCCTCGATACTTACCTGGGTGTCGGACGTTCGATCGTCGACGCGCAGCGCCTGGGCGAGTTGCTCGCGATCGTCCGGGTGCACGAAGTCAAAGAGGAGCGCGCTGCCGAGCTCGGCTCCCACGAGCGTCTCGAATGCGGGGTTCGCGCGGTGCACTCGGCCGGAAGCCCCGAGCACGCACATCAGGTCCTGCGAGAGCCTGAACAGGCGGTCGCGCTCGGCCTCGGCCATGATGCGCCGACGCGCGTGGCGCCAGAGAAGCACCAGGCTCAGCAGGCTCGCCGCCGATAGCGCAAACACCGCGAGCACCAGGTTATGCTCGATCCGGTGCGGTTGCGGATCGAGCGCGTCGGCGCGCAGCCGCACGCCGTGGCCCGGAGGGTCGAGCATTGGCGCGTAGCCGAGTCGCGAAGGCGCCCCCGAAGCCGATTGCGGCCCGACGATCACGTTGCCCGCGCCTGCAGTGATCGCTACCCGGTAGTTTGGCCGCACGTCTGGCGGGAGCGCGGCGCCGAGCATGCGGTTCAGCGAGTACCCGACGACCAGGGCCCCCGCTACACCGGTGTCGCGCAGCATCGGCGCTTACATTTCGAACCCCATCTCGTCGTCGAAGGCGTGAAAGGGCGCGGTATAGGTCGGTCGGCGCAGTTCGCGCGCGCGATCGAAGGCGTCGACGCCCTCGGCTTCGACCACCTGGCTGCGTTCGGCCCGAAACGGTATCGAAGCGACTCCCCTGGCGGCGAGCGTCCAGCGCACGCGCCGGTCCGGTGCGATCACGCTCACGTACAGGGCGTCGTGGTTGCGGCGCAGGAAGTCCTGGATCGCCTCGAGCACGCGCCCGGTTGGCGCCGTGATCGTGGACACGTCGGCCGACGCGCTCACCATCGCATCCTGATTCTCGCGAAGCCTCAGCTTGATCGCCTGCAGGGCGGCGTCGACGTCGCGATACAGGGCTTGGCGCTGCCGGTCGTCGGCGGCTTCGTTCAGGTACCAGAAGAAACTGACGACCAGAGCGACGAACAGCGCCAGCCCGAAGACGTGCGCGAGGGTAAACAACTTGATCGCGCGAAGCTCTACGCCCGGCGCGGGGGGCAGGTGACGGTCGCTCATCGGATGCTCGGATTGCGGTCCAGTGTATGGTCAGCGCGACAGGGCGTCCATCGTGCCGCAGGCGATCCGACGAAATCCTATAATACGAAATGCAAATGCATAGAGTGAAAATTTCTCTTGTCTTTCATGGTGAGCCTCTCTAAAATCGGTCGAGCCCCTGGCGCGAAAGCAACCCACAAGAAGCAGTCGTTTCACAGGAGACAGCGAATGTCGGCAATTCCCCAGACGCCCCCTGCGGCCAATGATCCGCGCGACGTCGATCCGGCTGAAACCGGCGAATGGCTCGATGCGCTCGAAGCGGTCATCGATCGCGAAGGGCCCGATCGCGCCCATTTCCTGATCGAGTCCCTGATCGACAAGGCGCGCCGCTCCGGCGCGTTCATACCGTATTCGGCCAACACCGCGTACATCAACACGATTCCGTTGCACCTCGAGGAGCGCTCGCCCGGCAACGCCGAATACGAGGAGCGCATCCGCTCGTTCATCCGCTGGAACGCCATGGCGATGGTCGTGCGGGCGAACCGACTCGATCCCCCCGACGGCGGCGATCTGGGCGGGCACATCGCGTCGTTCGCGTCGAGCGCGACGATGATCGGCGCGGGCATGAACCATTTCTGGCACGCGCCAAGCGAGGGGCACGGAGGCGACCTGATCTATTTCCAGGGCCACTCGGCGCCCGGACTCTACGGTCGCGCGTTCCTCGAGGGACGGCTCACCGAGGAGCAGCTCGATCACTTCCGCCAGGAGGTCGACGGAAAGGGGCTCTCCTCCTATCCGCATCCGAACCTGATGCCGGACTTCTGGCAGTTCCCGACGGTTTCGATGGGGCTCGGACCCCTGATGGCGATCTATCAGGCGCGGTTTCTCAAGTACCTGCACGCACGCGAAATCGCCGACACGGCCAACCGGAAGGTTTGGGTTCTCTGTGGCGACGGCGAGATGGACGAGCCGGAATCGCTCGGCGCGATTTCGCTCGCGGCGCGCGAGAAACTCGACAACCTGATCTTCGTCATCAACTGTAACCTGCAGCGCCTTGACGGGCCGGTGCGCGGCAACGGCAAGATCATCCAGGACCTCGAGGGCGAGTTCCGCGGCTCGGGCTGGAACGTGCTCAAGCTGCTGTGGGGATCGTACTGGGATCCGCTGCTCGCGCGCGACAAGGACGGAATCCTGCAGCGCGTGATGGAAGAGACGCTCGATGGCGAGTACCAGGCCTACAAGGGCAACGACGGCGCCTTCGTGCGGCGCAACTTCTTCGGCAAGCACCCGAAGCTGCTCGAGATGGTCTCGCGCATGACCGACGAGGATATCTGGCGGCTGAACCGTGGCGGGCACGATCCGCACAAGGTCTACGCGACATTCTCGGCGGCGTTCAAACACACCGGCCAGCCGACGGTGGTGCTGGTCAAGACCGTGAAAGGCTACGGGATGGGCCGCGTCGGGGAGGCCAAGAACCCGACGCACCAACTGAAGAAGCTCGACGTCGAGGCGGTCCGCGAGTTCCGCGACCGGTTCAACATCCCGATTCCGGACGACGAGCTCGCGGAGGTGCCGTTCTACAAGCCGCCCGAGGACGCGCCCGAGATGCAGTACATGCACGAGCGGCGAAGGGCGCTCGGCGGATTCATTCCGCAGCGTCGGCGCGTGAGCAGCGAATCGCTCACGGTCCCGGCGCTGGGCGCGTTGCAGGCCGTGCTCGAGCCCACCGCCGAAGGCCGCGAGATCTCGACGACGCAGGCTTTCGTGCGCATCCTCACCGCGCTGCTGCGCGACAAGTCCCTCGGGCCGCGGGTGGTGCCGATCGTCCCCGACGAGGCGCGCACCTTCGGCATGGAGGGGATGTTCCGCCAACTCGGCATCTATGCCCCGGAAGGCCAGAAGTACACGCCGATCGACAAGAACCAGGTGATGTACTACCGCGAAGACGCCAAGGGACAGATTCTCGAGGAAGGGATCAACGAGGCGGGTGCGTTCAGCTCGTGGGTGGCTGCGGCGACCTCGTACTCGACCAACGATCGCATCATGGTGCCCTTTTACATCTACTACTCGATGTTCGGGTTCCAGCGCGTGGGCGACCTCGCGTGGGCCGCGGGCGACATGCAGGCGCGCGGCTTTCTGCTCGGCGGCACAGCCGGGCGAACGACGCTCAACGGCGAGGGCTTGCAGCACGCCGACGGACACAGTCACATCCTCTCGGCGCCGATCCCGAACTGCGTGTCCTACGACCCCACCTACGCGCACGAACTCGCGGTGATCATTCACGACGGCCTCAGGCGCATGGTCGAGCGGCAGGAGAACGTCTACTACTACCTGACGGTGATGAACGAGAACTACCCGCACCCGGGCCTGACGCCGGGCGACGAGGAGGGGATCGTTCGCGGCATGTACCTGTTGCGCACGGGCGCGCCGAACACCGTCCGCGTGCAGTTGCTGGGTTCCGGGACGATCCTGCGCGAGGTGCTCGCAGCGGCCGAGATGCTCGAATCCGACTGGAACGTAGGCGCGGACGTCTGGAGCGTGACGAGTTTCACCGAGTTGCGCCGCGACGGCATGGACTGCGAACGAGAGAACTTGCTGCACCCGAACGCGAAGGAGAAGGTTCCTTACGTCGCGCAACAGCTCGCCTCGCATCCGGGGCCGGTGGTCGCATCGACCGACTACATAAAGCTCTATGCGGAGCAGGTCAGGGCTTTCCTTCCGAAGGGTCGCAGCTACCACGTTTTGGGCACCGACGGCTTTGGTCGTTCCGACTTTCGCACCAAACTGCGCGCGCACTTCGAGGTCGATCGCCGGTTCGTCGTGCTCGCCGCGTTGCGGTTGCTGGTGGCCGAGGGCAGCGTGCCCAAAAAGAGCCTTGGGCAGGCGATCAGGAAGTACGCGATCGACGCCGACAAGCCGAACCCGCACCACGCCTGAGGCGCAAGCGAGATGAGCCAGACAATCGAAGTGAATGTCCCCGACATCGGCGACTTCAAGGAAGTCGAGGTGATCGAGGTCCTGGTCAAACCGGGCGACACAGTCAGCGCCGAGCAGTCGCTGATCACGGTCGAGTCGGACAAGGCGTCGATGGAGATTCCGAGTTCGAGTGCCGGCGTGGTGCGCGAGCTGAAGGTCAAGCTCGGCGACAGGGTCGCGATGGGCACGCCGATACTGGTGCTCGAGGCCGCCGCGGGGGAGATCGCCACGCCGGGGGCGGACGTCGCGACGCCGGCGGCGGCGGACACGGCGACGCCCGCCGCGTCGGCGGATCCGGTGGCCGGCGCTGGACCGACCGGTGCGTCATCGTCCGCGCCGGCCGCGGCGCCGTCGCCTGCGGCAATGCCCGCGCCGTTGCCTGCGGCAATGCCTGCGCCGTCGCCCGCGGCAATGCCGGAGCCCTCATCTGCGGCCGCGCACGTTGTCAAGGCCCACGCCTCGCCGTCGGTGAGGCGCTTCGCTCGCGAGCTCGGTGTAGACGTGTCGCTGGTGCGCGGCACCGGTCCGAAACAGCGGATCTTGCACGACGACGTCCGGGCCTACGTGAAGGATGCCGTCGCGCGCGCCTCGGGCGCGACGCTCGCCGCGCCCTCTCCGTCGGGCGACTCGGGCGCGGGATTGGGGCTGATCCCCTGGCCGAAGGTCGATTTCGCCAGGTTCGGCCCGGTCGAGGCGAAGGCGCTTTCGCGGATCAGGAAGATCTCGGGCGCGAACCTGCACCGCAACTGGGTGATGATCCCGCACGTCACGAACAACGAAGACGCCGACATCACCGAACTCGAAGCGTTCCGTGTGCAATTGAACAAGGAGAACGCCAAGAGCGGCGTGAAGGTGACGATGCTGGCGTTCCTGATCAAGGCCTGCGTCGCAGCGCTCAAGCGCTTTCCCGAGTTCAACGCCTCTCTCGAGGGCGACTCCCTGGTCTACAAGCAGTACTGGCACGTGGGCTTTGCGGCCGACACCCCCAACGGGCTGGTGGTGCCGGTGATCAAGGAGGCAGACACGAAGGGAGTGGTCGCGATCGCGAAGGAGATGGGTGAGCTCTCGGCCAAGGCGCGCGACGGAAAACTCGGCCCGGCAGACATGCAGGGCGGATGCTTCACGATCTCCAGCCTCGGCGGCATCGGAGGCACCTACTTCACTCCGATCATCAACGCGCCGGAGGTGGCGATACTGGGCGTATGCCGCTCATCGATGAAGCCGGTGTGGGACGGCAAGGCCTTCGCGCCGCGGCTGATCCTCCCGCTTTCGCTTTCCTACGATCATCGAGTGATCGACGGCGCCGCGGCGGCGCGCTTCAACGCGTATCTGGCGCAGTTGCTCGGCGACTTTCGCCGCGCGATGCTCTGACGCGGCTTCGATGACCACGATCGTCGTCGTGCGCAAGGCCGGGCAAGTCGCGATCGCCTCGGATTCGCTAGTCACGTTCGGCGAGTTGCGGCTGTCGGGCGACTACGAAGCCAACGAGAAGATCATCAAGGTCGGCGACTCGTATATCGGACTGGCGGGCAGCACCGCGCATTTCTCCGTGGTTCGACGCCTGCTGGAGTCGACCGATCATCTCGAACTCCACTCGCGCGACGAGGTGTTCGATACCTTCCTTCGGGCGCACACGCAACTGAAGGAGAAGTACTTCCTCAACCCGAAGGAGGACGAGGACGATCCCTACGAGTCCTCGCAGATCACCGCGGTGATCGCCAATCCCAGCGGGATCTTCGGGGTCTACTCGCTTCGCGAGGTGTTCAAGTTCGAGCGGTTCTGGGGAATCGGGTCGGGGCGCAACTTCGCGCTGGGTGCGATGCACGCCAGCTACGACCGGCTGCGCTCGGCGCGCGCGATCGCCCGGGTGGGCGTCCTCGCCGGCACCGAATTCGACAAGAACTCAAGCGGCCCGATCAGGGCCTTCAGTTTCGGTGAGAAGGCAGGCCAATGAGCAAGACGATAGAAGTGAAGATCCCCGACATCGGCGATTTCAAGGAAGTCGAGGTGATCGAAGTCCTGGTCAAACCCGGCGAGACGATCGCGGCGGAGCAGTCGCTGATCACGGTGGAGTCGGACAAGGCGTCGATGGAGATCCCGAGCTCGGCCGCCGGGGTCGTTCGCGAACTCAAAGTGAAGCTCGGCGACAAGGTGTCCGAAGGCACCGTGCTGCTCGTGCTCGACGCTGACTCGACGCCCGCCGCGGCGGAGGGCGCACCGGCGGAGGGTGCGCCGGGTGAGGGCGCGCCGGGTGAGGGCGCGCATTCGGCTCCGGGGCAGGCGCCGGCCGAGGATCCCCCGGGAGCAACCGCTGCGGTGCCCGCGAGCACGCCTGCGCGAAGTTCGTCGCCGACACCGATCCTGGCTCCCGCCGGTGCCGCCGCCTATGGCGGCGCGACCGACCTGCACTGCGAGATGCTGGTGCTCGGCGCCGGGCCGGGTGGCTATTCGGCCGCGTTTCGCAGCGCCGATCTCGGGATGAAGACGGTGCTCGTCGAGCGCTACGCCGCGCTCGGGGGAGTGTGCCTGAACGTGGGGTGCATTCCGTCCAAGGCCTTGCTGCACAACGCGGCGGCGGTGGACGAAGCGCGCGCGTTGGCGGCGCGCGGGATCAGCTTCGGGGAGCCGGAGATCGACCTGGACAAGCTGCGCGGCTACAAGGAAAAGGTAGTCGGCAAGCTCACCGGGGGATTGGCCAGCATGGCCAGGGCGCGCAAGGTCGAGATCGTTCGCGGTTACGGAAGCTTTCTCGACGCGCACCACGTGGAAGTCGAGCTCACCAGCGGCGACGCACAGGACAAGACCGGCGAGAAGAAGGTCGTGCGCTTCGAGCGCGCGATCATCGCGGCCGGCAGCCAGTCGGTGCGGCTACCGTTTCTTCCCGAGGACCCGCGGGTCGTCGACTCCACCGGCGCGTTGCAGCTTCGTTCGATCCCCAAGCGCATGCTGGTGATCGGCGGCGGCATCATCGGGCTCGAGATGGGCACCGTCTATTCGACCCTTGGCGCGCGACTCGATGTTGTCGAGATGCTCGACGGCCTGATGGCCGGCGCCGACCGCGACCTGGTCAAGGTCTGGCAGAAGTTCAACGAGAAGCGCTTCGATCGACTGATGCTGCGCACGAAGACCGTGAAGGCCGAGGCGACGGCCAAGGGGGTCAAGGTCTGGTTCGAAGGCGAGAACGCGCCGCCCGAAGCGCAGCTCTACGAACTGGTGCTGAGCGCTGTCGGGCGCAGCCCCAATGGGCTCAAGATCGGCGCCGAGCGGGCCGGCGTCGCGGTCGACGCGCGCGGCTTCATCCCCGTCGACAAACAGATGCGCACCAACGTCGCGCACATCTACGCGATCGGCGACGTCGTCGGCCAGCCGATGCTCGCGCACAAGGCGGTGCACCAGGCGCACGTCGCGGCCGAGGCGGCCGCGTCGCTCAAGAGCTTCTTCGACGCCCGCGTGATCCCCTCGGTCGCGTACACCGATCCGGAACTCGCCTGGGTCGGCGTGACCGAGGACGAAGCCAAGGCGAGCGGCAGGAAGATCGCGAAGGCGGTCTTCCCCTGGGCCGCATCGGGACGGGCGATCGCCAACGGCCGCGACGAGGGCTTCACGAAGCTGCTGTTCGACGAGGAAACGCACCGCATCGTCGGCGGCGCGATCGTCGGCACGCACGCGGGGGACATGATCGGCGAGGTGGCGCTGGCGATCGAGATGGGCGCAGACGCGACCGACATCGGCAAGACGATTCACCCGCACCCGACGCTGGGCGAGTCGATCGGCATGGCGGCCGAAGTCCACGAGGGGGTGTGCACCGACCTGCCGCCCGCGCGCAAGAGGAAATAGCCGCGCTGGCCCTACTGCGGGCTTAACCTAGTTCGGCGATACGCAGGGGACACGTCTTGAATGCACTGCTTCGGTTCTCGCGGGCGATCGACGCTGTGAACAGCGCAATCGGGCGAACGGTGTACTGGCTGATCCTGATCGCGGTGCTGGTGAGTGCGACCAACGCGACGCTGCGCTTCACGGTGAACATCGCATCGAACGCGTGGCTCGAGTTGCAGTGGTACCTGTTCTCGGCGGTGTTCCTGCTGTGCGCCGGCTACACCTACCTGCACAAGGCGCACGTTCGCATCGACCTCGTCGCGGGCCGTTTCAGCTTTCGCACGCAGGCCTGGATCGACGTCGTCGGGATCATCCTGTTCATGCTGCCACCGTGCGCGCTGATCCTGTGGCATGGCTGGGACGCGTACCTGCTGGCGTGGACGACCAACGAGCAGTCGAGCGACGCGGGCGGGCTGGTGCGCTGGCCGGTGAAGCTGCTGATTCCGGTGGGTTTCGCGCTGCTGATCGCGCAGGCGCTGTCGGAACTCGTCAAGCGGATCGCGTTTCTGAAGGGACTGATCGAGTGGAGCCCGCCGGGGCACCAGACCGAGGAACCGGCATCGGCTGGCGGCCAGTAAGAACGGCACAAGAACAAGACGGGCGAGCACCGGAATGAATTTCTCGGACGAGATGATGGCGCCGGTGATGTTCGCCGGCCTGGCGGTGATGCTGCTTACCGGCTTCCCGGTGGCCTTCGCGCTGGCGGCCAACGGGATGCTGTTCGCGTTCATCGGGTTCGAGATGGGCCTTCTGCAGCCGGAGCTGCTGCAGGCGCTGCCGCAGCGGCTGTTCGGAATCATGGGCAACCAGGTGCTGCTTGCGATTCCGTTTTTCACGTTCATGGGGATCATCCTAGAGCGCTCGGGGATGGCCGAGGATCTCCTGGACACGGTCGGTCAGTTGTTCGGCAAGGTACGCGGCGGGATTGCGTACGCGGTGATCTTCGTGGGCGCACTGCTTGCCGCGACGACAGGGGTGCTGGCGGCGTCGGTGATCGCGATGGGGCTGATTTCGCTGCCGGTGATGCTGCGTTACGGCTACGACGGGCGCATCGCCGCGGGCGTGATCTGCGCCTCGGGCACTCTCGCGCAGGTGCTGCCGCCTTCGCTGGTGCTGATCGTGATGGCCGACGTGCTCGGGGCGTCGGTGGGCGACATGTACCTCGGATCGGTCCTTCCGGGGCTGATGCTGGTGGCGATGCTGGCCATCTTCATTTTTCTGGTGACGGTGTTCAAACCGAAGATGCTGCCCGCGCTTCCGCCCGAGTATCGCCGGCTGCGCGGCGCGCCGTTGTACCGGCACGCCCTCGTGGTGATGGTGCCGCCGCTGGTGCTGATCTTCCTCGTGCTGGGCACGATCTTCATGGGCGTGGCCACGCCGACCGAGGGCGGGGCGATGGGTGCGGTGGGCGCGCTCGGGCTGGCACTGGCGAAGCGCAGACTCGACTGGAAGCTGCTCAGGCAGGCGAGCCATTCGACCGCGCTGCTCAGCTCCTTCGTGATGTTCATCCTGATCGGTTCGACCGTGTTCGCGCTGACCTTTCGCGCGGTCGACGGCGACCTGTGGGTCGAGCACCTGTTCGTGCAGATTCCGGGCGGGCAGCTAGGCTTCATCATCGTCGTCAACACCATCATCTTCCTGCTCGGATTCTTCATCGACTTCTTCGAGATCGCGTTCATCGTGCTGCCGCTGCTCGCGCCGGTGGCCGACAAGATCGGGCTGGACCTGGTCTGGTTCGGCGTGATGATCGGGATGAACATGCAGACGTCGTTCCTCACTCCGCCGTTCGGATTCGCGCTCTTTTACCTGCGAAGCGTCGCGCCCAGCGAGATCACGACGATGCAGATCTACAAGGGCGTCGTTCCGTTCGTAATCGTCCAGCTGATCGCGCTGGCGCTGGTGGTCTCGTTCCCGGCGCTCGTGTACACGCTGACCGGCGGGAAAAAGGTGGTGGACACCACCGGCGTGAAGATAGAGATCCCGAAGAACGACTACACCACGGGTGGCGGTGGCGGGATCTACGGCCCGGGGGCCAACCCCTACGCACCCTCGGGCCCCTCCGACCAGGGCGGCACGACACCCGCTCAGGCGGCTCCGGGCACGCAGAAGTAGGCTTCGCGCTACCGGCGTTTAGCCCCGAGCGCTGAGCGCGTCGTCGAAGATCGCGACCGCGCGGGTCCAGCCGGCCGACGCGCCGCGGATCTTGTGCGGGAAGCAGGAGATGTAGAAGCCCGACGCGGGCAGCGCTTCGAGGTTGTGCAGCTTTTCGAGGTGGCAGTAGCCGATGTCGCGCCCCGCCTTGTGCCCTTCCCAGATCAGCGCCGCGTCGTGCGATTCGCCGTACTTCCTGGCGGTATGCACGAAGGGAGCGTCCCAGCTCCACGCGTCGGTGCCGGTGAGCCGAACGCCGCGTTCGAGCAGGTACATCGTGGCTTCGTAACCCATCCCGCAGCCGGAAGCGACGTAGTCGGGTTGCCCGTAGCGCATGCCCGCGCGCGTGTTCACGACGACGATCTCCAGCGGCTTGAGTTCGTGCCCGATGCGTGCGAGCTCGGCCTCGACGTCGTCGGCGCTGACCACGTATCCGTCGCCGAAACCGCGGAAATCGAGCTTCACGCCAGGCTGGAAGCACCACTCGAGCGGGACCTGGTCGATCGCGATCGCCGGTTTCTTCGCGCCGAGCGCCTTGTCCATCGTCGAGTGGAAGTGATAGGGCGCGTCGAGGTGGGTGCCGTTGTGGGTCGAGAGGCTGACCGTCTCGACTGCCCAGCCCTCGCCATCGGGGAGATCCTCCTTGCGCAGGCCGGGAAAGAACGGTTCGATCTGCGAGAAGGTGTTCTGGTGGGTGAAGTACTGGATCTTCGGTGCGAACGCCGGCGGGTCGCTCAGCACGTCGTTCTCCAGGTAGATCGACAGGTCCACGAAGGTTCGGCTCATCGTCGTTGCTCCGTCACTCGTTGCGTCGCGCTCACTGCCTGAGCAGCACCAGGCTGATGTCCGGAAAGAGGATCAGCAGCAGCAGAACCAGTGCCATCATCGCAGTGAACGGTGCCGTTCCGCGAAAGATCTCGCCCAGCGAGATCGACTTGTCCTCCAGCGTACTCTTGATGACGTAGACCGAAAGCCCGAAGGGCGGCGTGAGCAGTCCGATCTCGACCGCCACCACGGTGATCACGCCGAACCAGATCAGATTCATTCCGAACTGCTCGGCGATCGGCAGCATCAGCGGCAGCGCGATCAGCATGATCGACGAGGAATCGATGATCGTTCCCAGCGCGATCAGGATCGCGACGTACAGCAGCAGGAAAGCGAGCGGGCCGAGCCCGGCCTGCGACATCGACTCGACAATGAACTGCGGCGCGCCCGACATCGCCAGCATCCGGGTGTAGATCGACGCGCAGATGATCAGGAAGCTCACGGAGACGGTGACGTGTCCGGTCTCGGTGAGAACGCTCCACAAGGTGCGCGCGTTGAGCTTGCCGCGCGCCGCCGCGATCACGAGCGCCATTGCAGCGCCCACCGCACCGGCTTCGGTCGCGGTGAAAAAGCCCGCGTACAGCCCGCCCAGCACCAGCCCGATCATCGCCGCGCTTGGCATGAGCTTGGCGAGCAGCACGCCGGCAGGCATCAGGGACTGCTGTCCGACGTCCTGCGGCGCGCCCCGCGCGTAGACCGCAGAGGGCCGAACGAACGACATCGCGACGATCCCCAGCGAGAATGCAGCCGCGAGCAGCAGGCCCGGGACGATTCCGGCGGTAAAGAGATCGCCAACCGACTGGTTCGACAGAAAACCGTAGAGGATCATCAGCAGGCTCGGCGGGATCAGCATTCCCAGCACCGACGAACCGGCGACGACTCCGACCGAGAACGACGGCCGGTAGCCGAATCGCAGCATCTGCGGCACGGCCACTCGCGTGAACACTGCGGCCGACGCGATCGAGATCCCGGTGATCGCGGCGAATACGGCGTTCGACGCCACGGTCGCGATCCCCAGCCCGCCGCGCAACCGCCGCAGCAGCTGGTTGGCCACCTCGAAGGCGTCCTTTCCCACGTCCGCGATCGCGACCAGCAGCCCGGTCAGCACGAATAGCGGAACCACGCCGAAGATATGGCTCGCGATCGCGTCGCTCGCCGCCTGCGCGAGCAGATTGGCGGCGATTCCGACGTCGGCCTTGATCAGCGCCACGCCGACGAAGGACACCAGGCCGAGGACGACCGCGACATGCATCCCGCCCCAGATCAGGACGAGCATCAGGATCAGCGAAGCGATCGCGATCGTCGTCGCGCTCAAGCGGATCGTCCATCGGAGCGATCGCTGCGGCGGAGTGCCGTAATCGCGCGCGCGCGTGCGAGGTCCTCGCGGGCAAGCATCAGGAAGGTGAGCGCCGTCACCGAGAGGCCGATCAGCATGATCAGCCGCACCGGCCACAGTGGCGCGGTGAAGTCGCCGATCGCGCCGACGTACTCGCGGATGCGGATCGACTCGACCAGCGGCTTCCAGGCCGCCCACAGGATCGTTCCCATCAGCGCCGCGCCGACCAGGTGGTAGAGCGCCTCCAGGCGCGCCGCCCAGTCGGGTCTGGCGCGCCTGAGTCGCTCGAGAAGGATGTCGGCGCGGGTGAAACGACCGCTGCGCAGCGTGTCGGCCAGCTGCAGGAACACGATCCCGACGATCGACAACGACACCAGCTCGGTGACGCCACGCACCGGCGCGTCGAGCAGGTTGCGTCCGATCACGTCGGTGTTGATCAGCACCATCAGGGCGATGATCCACACCGTTCCCAGCGCGTTGAGCGCCTGGACCACGCGATGGAAACGCCCGGGCAGTGCCCGGCCGTAGGAGTCGTCGGCCGGCGGGCGCGGTTGCTCCGCCGTCATCTGGGACAGGGCTCGACCGAGTGCCCGGCTGGCGGGCTCAGTTCGCCGACCAGTCGCGCGGCAATTGCGTGCCCGCCTTCTTCAGGCCGTCGATGTAGCCGCTGAGCACCTCGTTGCCGGGCGCGCCCTTGCTCTGCAGGTCCGCCGCCCAGGTCTTGGCGACCGCCGGCAGCGTGTCGGCCCAGCGCTTGCGCTCGGCGGGGCTGAGTTCGGCGATCTTCGCGCCGCCCTCCTGCATCTTCGCCAGAAGTGCCGAGGCGGCCCCCGCCTGCGCGGCAGCGAAGCGCTGGCTGTACTCGGCGCCGACCTCGCGAAACACCGCTTGCACCTCGGGCGGCAGCGCGTCGAATCGGCGTTTGTTGATCGCGATTCCGCCGGCGTACATCGCGCCGAAGTTCACCTTCGTGATGTGCGGCGCGACCTCGTGCAGCTTGGCGCCCCAGGCGCCGGTGGAAAACACGATCGCTCCGTTGGACACGCCCGACTTGATGTCCTCGTAGTAGGTGTTCAGCGACCCCGCGACCGCCACCGCACCGGTGTCGCGAATCCAGTTGGCCGCCGGGCCCGGCGCGCTGATCTTCTTGCCCTTGAGGTCGTCGACCGAGCGGATCGGGAAGTTGGTCCAGATGTGATAGCTGTCGAGCGCGGCGCCCCCCAGATAGACCAGTCCGTTCTTCGTCCACGCGTCGCCCATGGCCGGGATCCGCGCCTGGAGATCGGCGACGATGCCGGTGACCGTTGCGATGTTGTCGGATCCGAAGGGCGTGAAGTAGCTGACGTTCTGCATCGGGAAACGCGCCGCTTCGAAGATCGTGCCGACAAAACCGACGTCGGCCACCCCATCGGCGATACCCTTCGATTCGGCGCCCAGCTTGATCAGCGTTCCGCCCCAGGCCTTTGTCCATTCGACCTTGACCTTGCCGCCCGCGGCCGCGAGGCGCCGGTCGACTTCGGGAATGAAGAACTCGTCGAGCAGTTTTACCCACAGGAATACCGGCGGATGGCCGCCCGCGGCTGTGAGCTTGAACGATTGCTGCGCCTGGGCGGGGGGCATCGCGGCCAAGAGCAGGCCCGCGGCGAGCAGGCTTGCATGAAACGTGTGACGGATCATTGCGAGCTCCTAAGCTGTTGAAATGAAACTGTACCGGAACGCCCGGTGTGCTTGCTAGAACGATCTGCGCGAACGATGAAGAGGGCAAACCGGAAAGAAAGAAAGCCGCGGTTTCCCACGGCCTTCGTGACTCGAAATCGGGTCTCGATCAGCGGCGAATCGTCCCCATATACGAATCATAAGCGCCTTCGTTCAGCCGTAGCCAGCCGGTTGAATCGCTCAGGAATCGCGTCTGATGATCGAACACCTTCTTGAACAGCGGGTTCTTTGCGCCCGTTTCGGTAAACAGGTCCTGGCACGCCTTGTAGCAGACGTCCATGACGGACTTCGGAAAGGCTGCGACACGCGTGCCGCCCGCAATCAGTCGCTTGAGCGCCGCAGCGTTGCGCGCGTCGAAGCGCGCCATCATCTCGACGTTGGCCTCGAGCGATGCGGTACGAAGCATCTGCTGGTACGCCTTGGGCAGACTGTCCCAGGCCTTCTTGCCGACCATCAGGCTGAGCGCCGGACCCGGCTCCCACCATCCCGGGTAGTAGTACCACTTCGCCACTTTGTGCAGACCCATCTTTTCATCTTCGTAGGGCCCGACCCACTCGGCGCTGTCGATCGTGCCGCGTTCCAGCGCCTGGTAGATCTCGCCAGCGGCAATCTGCGAACCAATGACGCCGAGCTTGGCGAGCGCCTGACCGGCAAAGCCGCCAATGCGGAATTTCAACCCCTTGAGGTCGTCTGGGGTCCTGATTTCCTTGTTGAACCAGCCGCCCATCTGTCCGCCGGTGTTTCCCGCAAGCAACGCAACGATGCCTTGCTTGTCGTAAAACTCCCTTTGCATCAGTTCCTCGCCGCCGCCGTCGATCCACCAGGCGTTGTGCTGGCGGAAATTCAGCCCAAACGGCACGCAGGCGCCGAAAGCCCAAACCGGATCCTTGCCGACGTAGTAGTACGAGGCAGTGTGGCCGCATTCGATCGTGTTGTTCATCGCCGCGTCGGCTACTTGCAGGCCGGGAACGATCTCTCCTGAGCCGAATACCCGGATGTTGAACTTGCCGCCCGACATCTCGGCGACATGTTTGGCAATGGACTCGGCTCCACCGAAAACGATATCGGTCGCCTTCGTAAAGCTGGAAGCACAGCGCCAGTTCAGGGTAGGTTGAGCCTGGATGATCGCTGGGGCAGCGAGAGTCGTTGTCGCCGCAGCGCCGATCGTCGCCTTCTTTAGCATGTCACGTCGTTGCATTGCGTCTCCTGATCTGACTCGACGAATCGGACATGTACGGGTTCCGACAGTCGAGTTGCCGGCAACCTGTGCCGACAGAAGACGTCATGTTCCACGCCCATGCGGCAGAGTTGTGTTTTCCGAATCCGAACCGCTCAAGTGTAGCGCACCTGCCGGGAGGCGCCGTTCGGGGGAAACCCCTAGCTGGGCCGGGACACGGGCGCGTGTCGCGTTACTGGTCGAGCGCGGCGCGCGAACGTGCGATCGCCGCGCGCACCTGCGCCGGGGCGGTGCCTCCGATGTGATCGCGTGCCGAGACCGAGCCCTCGAGCGTGAGCGCGGCTGTCACGTCGGCGTCGACCAGCGGCGAGAACACGCGCAGCTCGTCGAGCGACAGATCGGGCAGATCGACGCCGCGCTCTGCTGCGTGGCGCACGGCTCGCGCCACCGCCTCGTGCGCGTCGCGAAACGCGAGGCCCTTGCGCACCAGGTAGTCGGCCAGATCCGTTGCGGTGGAAAACCCCTCGGCGGCGGCGGCGCGCATGCGCTCCGCGCGCACCTCGATTCCGCGCACCATGTCGGCGAAGATCGTGAGCGTCGCCGTGAGCGTGTCCACCGTGTCGAACAACGGCTCCTTGTCCTCCTGGTTGTCCTTGTTGTAGGCGAGCGGCTGGCCCTTCATCAGCGTGAGCAGCGCGACGAGCGCGCCGTAGACGCGACCGGTCTTGCCGCGCGCGAGCTCGGGGACGTCCGGGTTTTTCTTCTGCGGCATGATCGACGAGCCGGTGCAGAACCGATCGGGCAGGTCGATGAAGGCGACGCGAGGCGACATCCACAGCACCAGTTCTTCGCCGAGGCGCGACACGTGCATCATGATCAGGCTCGCGGCGGCGCAGAATTCGATCGCGAAGTCGCGATCCGAGACCGCGTCGAGCGAGTTCTCGCACAGGCCCTCGAACCCGAGCGCGCGCGCGACGCGTTCGCGGTCGATCGGGTAGCTGGTGCCGGCGAGCGCGGCGGCGCCTAGCGGGAGCCGGTTGACGCGACGACGGCAGTCGACGAGCCGTTCGTCGTCGCGGCCGAACATCTCGGAGTAGGCGTGCAGGTGGTGGCCGAAAGTGACCGGCTGCGCGACCTGCAGGTGGGTGAACCCGGGCATGATCGTTTCGGCGTTCAGCTCGGCCATGTCGAGCAGCGCGATGCGCAGAGTGCGCAGCAGCGTGCGGATCTCGTCGATCGACCCGCGCAGCCAGAGCCGGATGTCGGTCGCGACCTGGTCGTTGCGCGAGCGCGCCGTGTGCAGGCGCTTGCCCGAATCGCCCGCGAGATCGGTCAGGCGCTTCTCGATATTCAGGTGCACATCTTCCAGATCGATCGACCAGCGGAACTCGCCTCGTTCGATCTCGCTGCGGATGCGCGCCATCGCGTTGCTGATCATCTCCAGGTCGTGCTCGTCCAGCACGCCCACCGAGTGCAGCATCTCGGCGTGCGCGAGCGAGCCCTCGATATCGTGCAAGGCGAGTCGGCGGTCGAACTGCACCGACGCGGTGTAGCGCTTGACGAGTTCCGAGACCGGCTCGGAGAACCTCGCCGACCATGCGCTGGCCTTGCGTGAGAACTGATCTGTCATAATCGACCGGATTATAAGGGCCGGCCGGGATTCGCCCCGGCAAGAAGATGAACGAGACCAAGCCCGAATCAGCCACGAGGGCCCGTTCCACCCCGCGGGTCGCCGAGCACGAGCTGCTCGCGAGGGCGCGGCGCACGAGCGACGGGGCTTCTTCGCCGGTCCTCCCGGATTGCTGCAACTGGGGCACGATCGTTCGGCTGGCGCTGGCCTTCAACGTGGGTGCGGTGCTGGTCGCGCTCGCGATGGGAGCCGTTCTCGGCGACCCGGTGACGCGTTTCTTCGAACTCGCGGTGCTCACCGAACCGGCGCTGTTCGGTTCGCTGGCAACGCTGTGCGTCGCGCGGCGCTGGGTCAACGGGCAGCGCCGCGCGGTGCAATGGGCCGCGGGGCTCTCGCTTCCCACGCTGATCGCGACGCTCGTGCACCTGGG
Organism: Burkholderiaceae bacterium; assembly: GCA_023384005.1. Lineage (GTDB taxonomy): Bacteria > Pseudomonadota > Gammaproteobacteria > Burkholderiales > Burkholderiaceae_E > Quisquiliibacterium. Next base: position 20,891 of record JAHDXY010000006.1, read on the forward strand.
CAGCGCGAACGAGCCCGGCTTCGCGGGTGCCGCGATCGTGGCGTCGTGTGCCGCCACTCTCGCCTGGATCGCGATCGAGTTCCTGCGCCTGCGCGCGCTGTCGCTTTCGCCCTCGCTCGCCGAGGCGCGACTGCAGGCGCTACAGGCCCGGATCCGCCCGCATTTCCTGTTCAACAGCCTCAATACCGTGCTCGGGCTGATGCGCGCCGACCCGCGTCGCGCCGAGCGCACGCTCGAGGATCTGGCCGATCTTTTTCGCGTGTTCATGCGCGACACGCGCGAACTCATCCCCCTGGACGAGGAGGTCGCGACCTGCCGGCAGTATCTCGCGATCGAGCAGCTGCGGATCGGCGATCGCCTGCGGGTGAGCTGGCATCTGGACGAGATGCCCGGCGACGCACTGCTGCCGTCGCTGCTGCTTCAGCCCCTGCTCGAGAACGCGGTGCATCACGGGGTCGAGCCCAGGCTCGAGCCGGGGGAGGTCCGGATCGAGATCACCCGGCCTGGCGAGCGCGTGCGGGTCGAGGTCGTCAACCCGGCCTCCGACGGGCCGGCGTCGCGTCCGGGCAACCAGATGGCGCTGTCGAATGTGAAAGAGAGGCTGGCCCTGCTGTACGATATGGAGGCCGAGCTGAAGACCACGGTCGAGCAAGGCCTGTTCCGGTTGCTGCTCGAGTTCCCATATCGAAAGGAAAGGCGACGCCGCGATGTCCGACGCCATTTCAATCCTGATCGTTGACGACGAGCCGATCGCGCGAAGCCGCTTGCGCGAACAGCTCGCCGACATAGCGCCCGAGTTCCCGCACCGGATCGTCGGCGAGGCGGCCAATGCGCCCGAGGCGCTCTCGCGCATCGAGGCCTCGAGCCCGCAGATCGTGCTGCTCGACGTGCAGATGCCCGGAATGACCGGCATCGAACTCGCGCGACACATCTCGGCGCGGGCCGCGGCGACCGAGTCGCCCAAGCCGATGCCGCTGGTGATCTTCGTCACGGCTTTCGAGGAGTTCGCGGTCGAGGCCTTCGAGGTGCGGGCGATCGACTACCTGCTCAAGCCGGTGCGCGCCCAGCGGCTGCTGGAGGCGCTGCGCCGCGCGGCGACGCGACTGCCCTCGGACCAGATCCAGGCGATCGACCAGCTCGCGCGCGCGACCAACACTCGCCGGCGCCACCTCTCGGTGCACGAGCGCGGCCGCGTGATCCTCGTGCCGCTCGAGCAGGTCGTCTACCTGAAGGCCGAGCTCAAGTACATCACCGTGCGCACCCGCGAGCGCGAGTTCCTGATCGAGGAGTCGCTCACCTCGCTTGAGGACGAGTTCTCCGACCGCTTCGTGCGCATTCACCGCAACGCGCTGGTGGCGCGGCCGTCGATCGCGGGATTCGAGCGCGTGACGCCCGATGCCGAGGAGGACGCCGGCGATCCCTACTGGCAGGTGGTGTTGCGCGACGTGAACGAGCGCTTGCCGGTGAGCCGGCGGCAGTGGTCCACCGTGAAGAACCTGGTCACCTGAACGCTGCGCCTGCCGCGCGAGCGCGCGATTCCTTGAGTCCCGAACCGGGTTCCCCCAGCGTCCTGCGGATTGCATCGCGCGAGAGCAGGCTCGCGATGTGGCAGGCGCAGCACGTGCAGGCGCGGTTGCGCGCGCTGTATCCGCGGTGCGAGGTGTCGATCGTCGGCATGACCACCGAAGGCGACCGCGTGCTCGATCGGGCGCTTTCGGAGATTGGCGGCAAGGGGCTGTTCACCAAGGAGCTAGAAGTCGCGCTGCTGGACGGAAGGGCCGAACTCGCGGTGCACTCGCTCAAGGACGTGCCGATGGAACTCGGCGCCGAGTTCGCGCTCGCCGCGGTGCTGGCGCGCGAGGATCCGCGCGACGCGTTCGTCTCCGTGCACTACGCCACGGCGTCGGATCTCCCGGCGGGCGCGCGGCTGGGTACCTCCAGCCTGCGCCGGGCGGCGCAGTTCCGCCGCAGCTTTCCCACGCTCGTCATCCAGCCGCTTCGAGGAAACCTCGACACTCGGCTCGCCAAGCTCGACGGAGGCGAATACGATGCGATCGTTCTCGCGGCGGCCGGCTTGAAGCGCCTCGGGCTGGGGCATCGGATCCGCGCCATGGTGGAACCGACGATGTGCCTTCCGGCAGCCGGGCAGGGGGCGCTCGGCATCGAGACGCTGGCTCGCCGCGACGACGTGCACGCGTGGCTCGCGCCGCTGGTCGACGAGGCGACGCTCTGGCAGGTGAGCGCCGAGCGCACCGTCTCGCGGGCGCTCGGCGGAAGCTGCAGGGTCCCGCTCGCTGCATACTGCGAGCCCACCCCCGAAGGAGGGCTGAGGATGCGCGCGTGCATCGCGAGCGCGGACGGCGCGACCGTGCTGTCGGCCGAGTCATCGGTGCGCCACGCGAGTGCGGCGACTGCGGGCGAGCTCGGCGACGCGGTCGCCGACGCGTTGCTCGCCCAGGGCGCGCAGGCCTTCGTTCCAGCCCGGTGACTCGGGTCGTCCTCACCCTGCCCAGGCCTCGCGCCGGGCGGCTTGCCGCACGATTGGCCGGGAGCGGTCACGAAGTCGCGTCGTTGTCGTTTCGCCGGCTCGTCGGCGAAGGCGATTCGCCAGGCGCGCGCCGGGTGTTTGCGCGGCTGAAGGAGTTCGACTGGGCGGTGTTCGTGAGTCCGGGGGCGATCGCGGCCGCTCGGCCAGCGTTCCCGGCATCTTGGCCGCTCGAGGTGGGCATCGCGGTCGTCGGTCCCGGAAGCGTGCAGGCCTTGCGCGAGGCGGGGATCGACACGCGGGTCGTGCGCTGCGTTTCGCCGGCGGGCGCTCCCTACGACGCCGACGCGCTGATGCGGCTCGCGCCCTTCGACGCGCCCGACGGCGCGCGCGTGCTGGTTGTCGCGGGTAACCGCGGGCGCAGCGACTGGATCGGCGCGCTGGGCGATCGCGGGGCGCGCGTCTCTCGCCTGAGGGTCTATCGAAACGAAGCCTGCGCACCGGATCCGGCCGCGCTTGCGCTCGTTGCCGAGTGGGCCGGGCGTCGCGATCCGGCGAGCTTCGTGTTCACCTCGCTCGACGCTGTAGCCGCGCTCGCGCGGCTGGACGCGGCGCGTTCCTGGTGGCCCTGGGCATCGAAGCAGCCCGCGCTCGCCCCGCACTCCCGGATCGCCACGGCGCTGACCGCGGCAGGGTGGGTCGAAGCGCGAACGATCGAACCGGGCGAGCAGGCGTTGTTCGCCGCGCTAGAATCGAGCTGATGAAACCGACCCAAGACAGCAACGAGCCCGTGCCCGACCCGGAATCGCCAGCGCGCGGGGGCGACGCGTCGCAGCCGCACGCGGGTTCGACGGCGGCGTGCGAGCCGGAGGTGAAGCCCGAGCCGGTGGCGGAGCGCGCGGCGACGACGAAGCCCGAGCCGGTGGCGAAGCCCGAGCCGGTGGCGAAGCCCGAGCCGGTGGCGAACGGATCGCGATCGCGCGTCCCGGCCGCGCTTGCGATCGTCGCGATCGTCCTGGCGGTCGTTGCCGCGGTCGGCACGGGCTACCAGTGGCAGCGTGCCGATGGGGTCACGCGCGAGGCTGCGCGCAGGCTCAAGGAGGCGGACGAGCGCATCGCGCAGCTCGACGCACTGGTGCGCCAGTCGCAGGAACACACGCGCGAGCTGCAGGCGCGCTCGGTGATCCTGGAGACGAAGCTCACCGAAGCCCTGGGCCAGCAGTCGCAGCTCGAGCGCATGTACAAGGACATCGCCCAGGAGAGCATCACGGTAACGCTGGCCGACGTCGAGAACGCGGTGTCGATCGCCTCTCAGCAGCTGGTCGTCAGTGGCAACGTGCGCGGGGCGCTGCTCGCGATGCAGGACGCAGACGGACGCCTCAAGCGCATCAAGCAGCCCGACGCGGTGGGGCTGCGGCGACTGATCGCGGCCGATATCGAACGCCTGAAGGCGGTTCCGAACGTCGACGTCGTCGCGCTTGCGCTGCGGCTCGATTCGGTCGCGAGCAGCGTCGCCCGACTGCCCCTGCTCGCGAGCATCACGTCGCCCCCGCCTCAGCCGCCTGCGGCCCAGCAGTCGCCGACCGCGAGTTTCTCGTTCGAGCGCCTCGCGAGCACCGGTCGGCAGGGATGGGAGGCGCTGCTCGCCGAGCTCGGACAGCTGTTTCGCGTGAATCGGGTCGACGCTCCCGACGCGCTGCTGCTCGCGCCGCAGCAACAGTACTTCGTCCGCGAGAACCTGCGGCTCACGCTGCTGTCGGCGCGCCTGGGCCTGCTGGCGCATTCCGAGCCGCTGCTGCGCGCCGACCTCGATCGCGCGATCGGATGGCTGAACAGCTACTACGACCGCGACAGCAAGGCGGTGGCAAACGCGATCGAGACACTGCGACAACTGCGCGCCAGCCGGGTGCAGGCCGAACTCCCGTCGCTCGGTGACACCCTGAGCGCGGTGCGCAGCGCGCGCGCTGCGCGCGACCCGAACTCCTAGGCGCGGGCGCGATGGGACGGCTGATCTGGCTGTTGCTGATCGTTTCGATCGCGGTGGGGCTGGCGCTGGTGATGCGCTTCAACCACGGCAACGTCGCGGTTCTTTGGCCTCCGTACCGGGTCGACGTTTCGGTCAACCTCGCGGTGCTCGTGCTGCTCGCGGTCTTTCTCGCGCTGCACCTGCTGATGCTCGCGCTGGGCAAGGCGTTGAACTTGCCGACGCGGGTGCGCGAGTACCGACAGCGACGCCGCCAGGACGTCTCGCGAAAAGCGCTTCGCGACGGACTGCTCGCGCTGTTCGAAGGGCGATTCGGCAAGGCCGAGCGTTTCGCGGAGAAGGCGCGCGATGACGAGGAACTGGCCGGCACCGCGGCGCTGGTGGCGGCGCGCGCCGCGCACCGGATGCGCGAAACGCAACGCCGCGAACAGTGGCTTGCGCGCGCCCGTCTCGAGCGCCGCAGCGAACAGGCTGAATTGACGACCGCAGCCGAGTTCGCGCTAGACGAACAGGATGCCGGCAGTGCGGTGGCAGCGATCGAACGCTTGCACGCCGGCAGCTCGCGCCACATCCATTCGTTACGTCTCGCGCTTCGCGCCTACGAACTCGGCGGACACTGGGATCGGCTGCTGCAGGTCCTGCGCCTGCTCGAAAAGCGCGACGCGTTGCCGGAGGCGGTGATTCGCGGATATCGGGTTCGCGCGTGCCGGGCGCTGTTCGAACGCGAGAGCGGCGCCGATCCGACCGGAGTGCGCGAGCGCTGGCGCGCGCTCAAAAGCGCCGACCGTGCGTTGCCGGAGGTGGTCGCCGCCGCGGCCGAGGCCTTTGCGCGGGCCGGCGATCCAGGCCAGGCGCGCAAGTTGATCGAAGACGCGATGAAATCGTCGTACTCGCCGCTGCTCGTGCGCCCGTACGCGGCGATCGACGATTCGGCCACGCGCGAGCGTATCGAGCAGGCCGAGCGCTGGCTGGAGAAGTACGGTCCCGATCCGGCGCTGCTGCTCGCACTCGGTCGGCTGTGCATGCGCGAATCGCTCTGGGGCAAGGCGAAGGAGTTCCTGCTGCGTTACCTCGCGACCGGCGAGAACGCGGCCGCGCATCTTGCGCTCGCGGAGCTGGCCGACGCAACCGGTCAGGCGAGCGACGCGGCGATGCACTATCGCGCCGCGGCGCGCCTCGGTGGGGCGCCCGACGCCTGAACGAAGCGCGCCGGACTCGGCGTATCAGGCGGGCGGCGCCTGAACGAGGCGCGTCAGACGCAGCGTCCGCCGTCGACTTCCAGGCACGCCCCGGTGATGAATTCGGCCTCGTCCGAGGCGAGGTACAGGGCTGCGTTGGCGATGTCGCGCGGCTGCGACAGGCGCCCGAGAGGAATCGACGCGACGAATTTCGCGCGCATCTCGGGAGTGTCCTCGCCCATGAAGGTCGCGAGCAGCGGCGTTTCCCCCGCCACCGGGTTGATCACGTTCACGCGGATCCGGTGCGGCGCGAGTTCGACCGCCATCGCTTTGGAGATCGTGATCGCCGCACCCTTGGTGCCGTTGTACCAGACCAGGCCGGGCCTCGGACGCACACCGGCAGTCGAGGCGATGTTCACGAACACCCCGCCGCCATGTTCCTTCATGTGCGGCACCATGTGCCGCGCGCTCCAGTAAAGGCTCTTGACGTTGACCGCGAACACGCGGTCGAACTCGTCCTCATCCACGGTGAGCAGCGACTGGTTGCGGTGCGAGACGCCGGCGTTGTTGACCACGATGTTCAACGCGCCGTAGGCGGCGAGCGTGGCATCGAGCAAGGCGCGCACGTCGTCGCCCCTGGACACGTCGGCCGCGACGAACCGCGCCTGGCCACCGGCGGCGCGGATCGCCGCCGCGACCTTCTCACCGCTGGCGGCGTTGACGTCGTTGACGATCAGCCGCGCTCCCTCGGCGGCGAAGCGTTCGGCGATGCCCTGTCCGAACCCCGATCCCGCTCCGGTGACGATCGCCACTTTCGAGTCCAGTCTTGCCATCGTTCGATCTCCCTGCGATGTGCGCCGCGTCAGTCGTGTTTGATCGCGACCGTCTTGAGCGTGGTGAAGCCGTACAGCGCCTCGAAGCCCTTTTCGCGACCGTAGCCGCTGCGTTTGACGCCACCAAAGGGCAGTTCCACTCCACCGCCCGCGCCGTAGTTGTTGATGAAGACCTGTCCCGAGCGGATCGCGCGCGCCATTCTCATCTGGCGCGCCCCGTCGCGCGTCCAGACGCCTGCGACCAGCCCGTAGGGCGTGTCGTTGGCCAATGCCAGCGCCTGCGCCTCGTCGTCGAACGCGGTGGCAACCAGCACCGGACCGAAGATCTCGTCCTGAAACAGGCGATCCCGCGCGCCGACTCCTTCGAGCAGCACCGGCGCCTGGTAGTAGCCGCCCCGTGGAACGTCCTCGAGCACCGCACCCTGGGCGATCAGTCGCGCGCCCCCCGCACCGGACTCGTCCAGGTAGGCGCGGACCCGGCCGAGCTGGCGGGCCGAGATCAGCGGACCGACGTCCAGGTCGAGCGTGGCCGGCCCCGCGCGAAGCGCGGTGAATCGGGCGGCGAGCGCTTCGATCACGCGCGCGTGGATGCTGCGTTCGATCAGCACCCGGCTGCCCGCAGAACAGGTTTGTCCGCAGTTCTGCACGATCGCATTGACCAGCACCGGCAAGGCGGCCTCGATGTCGGCGTCGGCGAACACGATCTGGGGCGACTTCCCGCCGAGTTCGAGCGTGACCGGGCAGTGGTGCGCAGCGGCCGCTTCGGCCACGCGCCGTCCGGTCTCGGGCGAACCGGGGAACGAGATGTGGTCGATCCCCGGGTGCTCGGCGAGCGCCTGCCCGGCGCGCTGGCCCAACCCGGTGACGATGTTGAGCGCGCCGGGCGGCAACCCAGCTTGTGCGGCGAGCTCGGCGGTGCGCAGCAGCGACAGGCAGGCGTCCTCGGCGGGCTTGACGACGCAGGCGTTGCCCACGGCAAGCGCGGCGCCGACCGATCGCCCGAAGATCTGCATTGGGTAGTTCCACGGAATGATGTGCCCGGTCACGCCATGCGGCTCGCGCAGCGTGAGCACCGTGTAGCCGTTCTGGTAAGGCAGCGTCTCGCCGTGCAGCTTGTCGGCCGCGCCGCCGTAGTACTCGAAGTAGCGCGCCAGCGCGATCGCGTCGGCGCGCGCCTGCTTGAGCGGCTTGCCGGTGTCGGTGGACTCGATCGCGGCGAGCGTCTCGCGGTGCGTTTCCACCAGCGCGGCGAGGCGCATCAGGACGCGCCCGCGTTCGACAGCGGTCGTGCGGCCCCAGGCGCCCTCGGCCGCACGCCGCGCGGCGGCGACCGCGGCGTCAATGTCGGCGCGACCTCCCCCGGCGATCGTCGCGAAGACCGCGCCGGTCGACGGATCGATCACGTCGATCGGGTCGCCGCCGCGCGCCGGTACATGGGCATTGTCGATGAACAGCGCGTTTGAACGGGGCAGGTCCAGCATCGATCGCTCCGGAGTTCGATCGGCGGGCGCTGCCGCGGTGCGGCGCGCGCCACGATCGGGTGTGTCTGAACGGATTCTAGACGAGCGCTGCGAAGCGTCGGACGCGGGTCAGCGCGCGCGACGAAAAGGCGTGCGTTCGCGCAGTTCGTCCGCGTAGTGCGCGACCATTTCGGTCTCGCGCTCGAGGAAGCGCTCGACCGCGTCGGCGAACGCGGGCTCGGCGAGCCAGTGCGCCGAGCAGGTCGGCTCCGGAACGAAGCCGCGCGCCATCTTGTGCTCACCTTGCGCGCCGCCTTCGATTACCGCGAGCCCCAATTCGATCGCGATCTCTATCGCCTGGTAGTAGGCCGTCTCGAAGTGCAGCATCGGCTGCGGCTCGACCGTGCCCCAATAGCGCCCGTAGAGGCGATCTGCGTCGCGCACCAGCAGGCTAGCCGCGATCGGACGGCCGGCGCGACGCGCGCACACCATGATCAGGTTCTCCGGCATCGATTCGCCGATTCGCACGAAGAACTCGCGTGCGAGGTACGGGGTCGCCCCGTGCGCGGCATAGGTCGAGGCGTAGCAATGACTGAAGAACGCCCAGTGGGCCTGCGTGATCGATTCGCCGTGAAGGCGCTCGAAAGTCACTCCGCCGTCTCTCACCTTGCGGCGTTCGGCGCGGATCTTCTTGCGCTTGGGCTGGGTCAGCGAGGAAAGGAAAGCCTCGAAGTCGGCGAAGCCGTGGTTGTGCCAGTGGAACTGGACGTTCTCGCGAATCATCAGGCCCCGATCGCGCAGCGCGTCGCGGTCGCGCTCGCACGGGTAGAGCACGTGCAGCGACGAAACCTCAGCCTGGCGCGCGTGCGCGAGCGCAGCTTCGGCGAGCGCTGCGCGGGCCGCCTCGTCGACCGCGAGCAGGCGCGGCCCCGCAACCGGCGTGAACGGGATCGCGCCGACCAGTTTCGGGTAATAGTCCAGCCCGTGGCGGCGGTAGGCGTCGGCCCAGGCCCAGTCGAACACGTACTCGCCCCAGGAGTGGAACTTGCGGTAGAGCGGCATCGCCGCGCACAGCGCGGCGCCGCCCGAGATCGGGGTCTCGAGCATCAGGAACTCCGGTTCCCATCCGCTTTGCGGCCCCACGCACCCGGCGCGCTGCAGCGCGTCGAGGAACTCGAAGCGCAGGAACGCCGGCAGCGCGCCGGCGCTGCTGCGCCGAACGAGATCGTTCCACGCCACGACGCCGAGCGACGCCGGGCCGCGAAAGATCCGCGTGCGATAATTCGTCGCTGTCGTGCCAACGGTTTTCATGACCATGCCTGTTCGTATCGCGGCCGCACAGATCAACCAGACCGTCGGCGATTTCGACGGCAACGCCCGGCGCATCATCGACGCGGCCAAGGCCGCCGCGGCTCAGGGCGCGGGCGTGCTGGTCACCCCCGAGTTGTCGCTGTGCGGTTATCCGCCCGAGGATCTGCTGCTTCGCGCCGCATTCTATGACAGGTGCGACGCCGCGCTCGCGCGGCTGCAGGCCGAGACCGCTTCGCTCGAACTTCACCTGCTCGTCGGCATGCCGGTGCGGCGCAACGGGTTGCGCTACAACGCGGCGCTCGTTCTCCATCGCGGCTCGACCGTCGGCGAGTACGCCAAGCACGATCTCCCGAACTACGACGTCTTCGACGAACAGCGCTACTTCGAACCTGCGAACCGCCCGCTCGTTTTCGAGGCCCTCGGACTGCGCTTCGGCGTCGTGATCTGCGAGGATTTCTGGTACCGGCACGCCCCCGAGATGGCGCGTGCCTCGGGTGCGCAGGTGCTGCTCGCGCTCAACGCCTCGCCGTTTCACACCGACAAGCATGTCGGTCGAATCGACGTCGCGCGCGAGAACGTGTCGCTGCTGTCGATGCCGATTGTCGCCGCGAACCTTGTCGGCGGCCAGGACGAGCTGGTGTTCGATGGCCTGTCCTTCGCGCTCGATCGCATGGGTGCGGTCGTCGCGCAGAGCAAGGCCTTCGAGACCGACCTGCTGCTGGTCGACGTGGTCGAGCGCGACGGGGTCGTCGACCTCGAGGGGGCGGGCGCGCCGGCGCGAATGCCGCTCGAGCAGCAGATCTACTGCGCTCTGGTGGTCGGTGTACGGGACTACCTCGGGAAGAACGGGTTTCCTGGCGCGATCGTCGGGCTGTCCGGCGGCATCGACTCGGCGCTCACGCTCGCGGTCGCGGTCGACGCACTCGGTGCCGATCGGGTAAGCGCGGTGATGATGCCCTCGCGCTATACGGCAGAGATCTCCAGGGTGGACGCGCGCGAGATGGCGCGGCGCCTGGGCGTGCGCTACGACGAGATCCCGATCACGCCGATGGTCGAAGCATTCGATCGAAGCCTGGCCGACGAGTTTCGCGGGCTCGCCCAGGACACGACCGAGGAGAACATCCAGGCGCGCGTGCGCGGCACTCTGCTGATGGCGATTTCGAACAAGTTCGGGTCGATCGTGCTCACGACCGGCAACAAGAGCGAGATGGCGGTCGGTTACTGCACGCTGTACGGTGACATGGCGGGGGGCTTCGCGGTGATCAAGGACATCGCGAAGACCATGGTCTATCGTTTGTCCGACTATCGCAACGGCGTATCGGAGGTGATCCCGCGGCGGATCATCACGCGCCCGCCAAGCGCGGAGTTGCGCGAAGGCCAGCTCGACCAGGATTCGCTGCCGTCGTACGAAGTGCTCGACGGCATCATGCAGATGTACATGGAAGACAATCGCAGCATCGCGGAGATCACCGCCGCAGGGTATCCGCCAGAGGCGATCGAGCGGGTGGTGCGCCTGATCCGGATCAGCGAGTACAAGCGGCGCCAGGCGCCGGTCGGGATTCGCGTCACGCGGCGTGCGTTCGGGCGCGACTGGCGCTACCCGATCACTTCGAAGTTCCGCGACTAGCGAATCGCCCGTTCAGGAGAAGACATGAAGCGGATCACCGCGATCATCAAGCCGTTCAAACTCGACGAAGTGCGCGAGGCGCTCGCCGAGGTCGGGGTCACCGGTCTGACAGTCACCGAGTGCAAGGGTTTCGGCCGCCAGAAAGGGCACACCGAGCTGTATCGCGGCGCCGAATACGTGGTCGACTTCCTCCCCAAGGTCAAGATCGAGGTGATCCTGCCCGAGACCAGCGTCGAGGCGGCGGTCGACGCGGTGTGCAAGGCCGCGCGCACCGGGCGGATCGGCGACGGCAAGATCTTCGTTTCGAAGGTGGACGAAGTGATCCGCATCCGCACCGGGGAGACCGGCGAACGGGCTGTCTGAAGGGCGCGCTCGGGTGTCGTGCGACGCCTGGCCAGCGATACCGGCGCAGCTGCTCGGCGCGCAGCGCACCCCTTTTCCGGTGAGCGCCACGCACCAGGTGCGCCCCGACCTGTACAAGCTCGACGCGGTGGCGCGCGACGACACTCGAGACGATGATCGCGCCAAGCCGCAAGCAATCCCCCGGGCAGTTCCCCGGGACGAACTCGCGAGCGACGGGGTCGGCCTGCTGCGCGCGGACCACTGCGCGCCGCGCTACCTTCGCGAGAAACTCGCGCTGCTCGACGCGCGCGCGCATCCGCTCGTACTGGTGGCGCCGGCCTGCGATCGCGACGCGAGCGAGGCGGCTCTGCGCCAGGCGGTCGCGATGCTCGCCGGCGCGCATCCGCAACTGCTCGCCGTCAGCGACGCCTGCGAGGGCGGAGTCGACTTTGCCCTGAGCGGAATCGGGCTGCGCGACGATACCGGTCGGACCTGCCCGGTGGTCGCGTTGCGCGCGGACGCGGCCGGAGTCTGCGCGCGGATCGCATCGCTGCCGCCGCCACGACGTACGCTGGCTGCGCTCGCGCTGTCGGTGCAGGAGGACCTCGTGCTGATGGCGATCACGCCCGAGGGATTCGTCGCCGAGGCGATGAGCGTCGCCTTCGCGAGCGGCTGGGATCCGGCGCGCAAGATCGGTCGCAGGCTGTTCGACATTCACCAGCCGGTAGCCGAAGGCGAAGCCTTGCGCGCGGCGTCGGACAATCTCGCGCGTGCGATGGTGGGAAAGGGCCCGTTCGTGCGCTACGTCTGGACAATCTCGGACAGCGACGCGCTCGCGCGCCCGCCCGGGCACGCAGTGGCGGCCGAATCGGTGGAGGCGCTCTGGTTTCGCTGTGAAAGGCAGGTCACGCTTCCGCTGGCCGCTTTCGATCGCTCGCTCTTCCTGATCCGGGTGTTCGTCGAGCCACTGTCGACGATCGCCCGCGACGAGCCGCGGCGATCGCTCATCGCGCGGGCGCTCGAGTCGATGGGCGACGAACTGGTGCGTTACAAGGGCCTGGAGCAAGTCCGTGCGCTGGTTCGCAGGCAGTGGGGCACAACGTGATGAGTAAAGCCTGGCCGCGCGGACTTCGCGGCGCGTGCGGTATCGGGCGTTGATGACAGCCGAACGCTTTGACCTGGCGATCGTCGGCGCGGGCGCAGCCGGGATGTTCTGCGCGGGCGTCGCCGCGCAGCGCGGGCGGCGCGTCGTGCTGATCGACCACGCGCGGCGGCCTGGCGAGAAGATTCGCATCTCGGGCGGGGGGCGGTGCAACTTCACGAACGTCGATGCGGGCCGGGTCGAACGCTACGCGAGCGAGCAGCCGTTGTTCGCCCGGCATGCGCTGCGCGGCTACGGCCCGCAGTCGTTCATCGAACTGCTTCGCCGTCATCGCATCGGATTTCACGAGAAGCACCGCGGGCAGCTGTTCTGCGACGGTTCGAGCGAACAGGTGGTCGCGATGCTGCGCTCGGAGTGCGACGCCGGGGGCGTGCACTGGCGCGCACCGTGCGCGCTCGAATCGGTCGCGCTGCTCGAGCGCGGCGGCGAGAGGGTGTTTCGCCTTCGCACCGATGCGGGGGAGACGAGCGCGGGCGCGCTGGTCATCGCCACCGGCGGCCTGTCGATCCCGAAGATCGGCGCGACCGATCTTGGCTACCGGATTGCGCGCCAGTTCGGCGTCGGCGTGATCGCGCCACGCCCGGCTCTGGTGCCGCTGAGCTTCACGCCGCAGGCGTGGGCACCGTTCGCCGGGCTCTCCGGGCTCGCGCTGCCCGTGCGGATTCGCATCGCGGACGATCCGGCCGCACCGGCCTTCCTGGAAGACCTGCTGTTCACGCACCGCGGCCTGTCCGGCCCCGCAGCGCTTCAGATCTCGACCTACTGGCGGGAGGGAGGCGAGATCGAGGTCGACCTCGCGCCGGGCGAGGGCGTCGAGCAGGCATTGACCGTCGCGCGCGACGGCGGACGCCGCCAGATCGGCAGCGTGCTGGGCGAACAACTTCCCAGGCGTCTCGCGTCGACCTGGCTGGCGCAGTTCGCAGGCACCGGCCTTGGCGCCGAGACCAGGGTTGCGGAGGCTGGAAAGCGCGCGCTCGCCGGGTTGGTCCAAGCGCTGCATCATTGGCGCCTGAAGCCCTCGGGCAGCGAGGGCTATCGAAAGGCCGAAGTCACGGCCGGTGGTGTGGACACCCGGGCGCTCGACCCGCGCACGATGCAGGTGCGCGCGATTCCCGGCCTGCACTTCATCGGCGAGGTGGTCGACCTGACCGGATGGCTGGGGGGCTACAATTTCCAGTGGGCGTGGGCATCGGCCTACGCCGCAGCGATGGCGTTGAGCGAATGAGCGCATCGTCGTTTTCGCATCGCGCGCGGATCGAGGCGGTGCTGCTCGCCGCCGGATCGTCGACGCGGATGCGCGGACCGAACAAGCTGATGGCGCGACTCGACGGAGTGCCGCTCGTGTGCCGCGCGCTCCAGGTGCTGCGCGACGCGGGATTCGCTTCGCCGATCGTCGTGCTCGGGCACGACGCGAATCGGATTCGCGCGTTGCTCGGTGCGTGCGAGGCCGCGCACGGCGCCAGGCTGATCGAGCACCACGGGCACGCGAGCGGGCAGCAAGGGTCGGTCGTCGCCGGCCTCGCGGCGGTCGATCCGCAGGCGCCGGCGGTGATGATCATGCCTGCGGACATGCCGCTGCTACGTCCGAGCGACCTGCGGGCGCTGGTCGCGGCCTTCGACGCGCGAGCACCGGGCGTTGAAGCGCTGGTGCCGTACCTGGGCGATCGTCGCGGCAATCCGGTCATCGTCGCCCCGCAGGCGGTCGCCGCGGTGCTCGCCGCACCCGAAGGCGGGATGCGCCGGTACATCGACGCTCACCCGCAAAGGGTCGCGAGATTCGCCGCGCCGAACGACCACTACACTGTGGACGTCGACACCCCGGAAGCGCTCGGGGAGCTCGCGAGGCGCGGCGCAATGCGCCTGGATTGGTCACAGGGATAGGAAATGGACAGCATCGATCGCGAAGTCCTCGAGCGCACGCTCGAGTGGGTCAACGGCGGGCACCGCGTCGGGTTGGTGACGGTGATCGAGACCTGGGGATCGGCTCCGAGGCCGCCCGGCGCCTTGCTCGCGGTGCGCGACGACGGTCTTGTCGTCGGCTCGGTTTCGGGGGGGTGTGTCGAGGACGACCTGATCGCGCGCGTGCGCCGTTCAGGGCAGCCCGAGGCGGCGACGCTGGTGAGCTACGGCGTGACGCGCGAGGAGGCGGCGCGTTTCGGACTGCCTTGCGGCGGGGCGCTCAAACTGGTGCACGAGCCGGTGCGCGACGCGGGCTGGATCGTGTCGCTGCTCGAGCGGATCTCCAGGCACCAGCTGGTCACGCGCGAGCTCGAACTCGCGAGCGGGAAGGTGAGCCTGCACCCGGCGGCGCGCGGCGACGCGCTTCGCTTCGACGGCGAACGGATGTGCTCGGTATTCGGCCCGCGTTACCGGTTGCTGGTGATCGGTGCGGGGCAGCTATCGCGGGTGCTGGCGCAGATGGCGCAGGCGCTCGACTTCGAGGTCTTCGTCTGCGACCCGCGCGTGGAGTATTTCAGCACGCTGGACCTTCCGGACGTGGGCTACCTTCCGGGAATGCCCGACGATGTCGTTCGCGAACTCAAGGCCGACGCGCACACGGCGATCGTCGCGCTGACGCACGACCCGAAGCTCGACGACATGGCGCTGATCGAGGCGCTCGATTCGCCCGCGTTCTATGTCGGCGCGCTCGGCTCGCGCGCGAACAACACGAAACGGCGCGAACGCCTCGCGTTGTTCGAGCTCTCCGATGCGCAGATCGCGCGGCTGCACGGACCGATCGGATTGCACATCGGCAGCCGTACCCCGGCCGAGATCGCCGTGTCGATCCTGGCCGAGATCGTCTCGGTGAGGAACGGGGTCGCGCCAACGCAGAAGAAGGCGAGCGAGCGCGCTGCTGCGGCGCGCAGCGTGCCGGCGCTGCCGGTGGGTTCAACCGCCGGGGCGTAACAGCACGATCAGCGCCCCGGCACCGCCGTCGGTGGGCCTCGCCTGGCAAAATGCGAGTACCTCGTCGCGCTGCACGAGCCAGCGCGGCACCTTGTTCTTGAGCACCGGCTCCTTGCCGGCCGAGCCCAGCCCCTTGCCGTGGATCACGCGCAGACAACGCAGGCCGCGCCGATGCGCGTTCGCGACGAAGCCGGCGAGCGCCTCTCGCGCTTCGTCGACTCGCAGCCCGTGGAGATCGAGCTGCTGCTGAACGACCCAGTGCCCGCGACGCAAACGGCCCGGCACGTCGTGGCCGACGCCGTCGCGCCGGAACGACAGCGCGGAATCGGTCTCGAGCAGGCGTTCGATGTCGATTTCGTCGGAGATCGACTCGGCGAGTGCGGCGCGTTCGTCGAGTTCGTGCTGTCGCGGCCGCGGCGCGACCGACCGATCCGGATGCTCGAAGCGATCGGCACGTGCGAGCGGGCGGGCATCGGCGACCGCGTCGCGAAAGGCGCGCGCCTCGCGCTCGCGCCTGGCACGCGCGTCGAGTTCGCGCCGTTGCTGCTCGCGCTGCTCCTCGGCGCGTGCCTTGAGCGCGTCGCGCAGCGCACGCAGGTCCGCAAGCGCCTTCATCTACGCCTCCCGGACCCCGGCCGTCTTCGTCGCGGTCGCCTTCATCTTCGCCGCCTCTGCATTGCCCCTCAGTTCGGGCCGTCGGATTCCAGGAAGCGCTGCGCGTCGAGCGCCGCCATGCAACCGGTGCCGGCGCTGGTGACCGCCTGCCGGTAGACGTGGTCCTGCACATCGCCCGCGGCGAATA
Organism: Burkholderiaceae bacterium; assembly: GCA_023384005.1. GTDB lineage: Bacteria > Pseudomonadota > Gammaproteobacteria > Burkholderiales > Burkholderiaceae_E > Quisquiliibacterium. The sequence goes on from JAHDXY010000006.1 coordinate 36,982, forward strand.
CGCCCGCGACGCTGGTCGCCGTGGCTTGGCCGTCGAGCCCGCCGCGCGTGACGATGTACCCGTTCTTCATCTCGAGCTGCGCGGCGAACAGCTCTGTGTTGGGCGTGTGGCCGATCGCGACGAACACGCCGTGCAGCGCGAGTTCCGAAGTCGTGCCCGATCGGTTGTCGCGCAGGCGAACGCCAGTCACGCCGGACGAGTCGCCCAGCACTTCGTCCAGTTCGTGGAACCACCGCGTCTCGACGTTCCCGTCGCGGGTCTTCGCGAGCAGCTTGTCGATCATGATCGGCTCGGCGCGCAACTGGTCGCGGCGATGCACGAGCGTGACCTTGCGCGCGATGTTCGAAAGGTACAGCGCCTCCTCCACCGCCGTGTTTCCGCCGCCGATCACGGCGACATCCTGGCCACGGTAGAAGAAGCCGTCGCAGGTGGCGCAGGCCGACACGCCCTTGCCCATGAACGCCTGCTCCGAGGGCAGACCGAGGTAGCGGGCGGAGGCCCCGGTCGCGATGATCAGCGCCTCGGCCGTGTACTGGCCCGAGTCGCCGTCGAGGCGAAACGGGCGTTCGTCCAGCCGTACCGTGTGGATGTGGTCGAACACGATCTGGGTGCCGAAGCGCTCGGCGTGCGCCTGGAAGCGGGCCATCAGATCGGGGCCCTGAACGCCTTGCGCGTCGGCCGGCCAGTTGTCCACGTCGGTCGTGGTCATCAGTTGGCCGCCCTGTGCCAACCCGGTGATCAATACCGGCTCGAGGTTGGCGCGAGCGGCGTAGACGGCGGCGGTGTAGCCGGCCGGGCCCGAGCCCAGGATCAGGACGCGGCAGTGCTTGTCGGTGCTCATTCAGGTTCCAGACGTTGTAAAAGACTCAAGGAATCATAAACTTAGGGGGCGATCTTCAGGTATTTTTTGATTTGTCGCCGCGAATGTGCGAAATTATAGGCAATCCACCGGATCGAGGTCGGTATGGCGCACGAGGAAAACAAGGCATTCCTGCGGCGGGTTCCGCTGTTCTCGGGCTTGACCGAGTCGCAGCTGGACACGCTCGCGGCCGGAAGCGCGCGTCGCAGCTACCCGAAGGGTCGCACGGTCGTGTCCGAGGGCGAACCGTCGCAGTCGATGTACATCCAGCTCGCCGGACGCGCCAAAGTGCAGCGCTCCGACTCCGAAGGCAAGGAGGTGATTCTCGCGGTGCTGGGCGCCGGTGAGTTCTTCGGCGAGATGAGCCTGATCGACGATGCTCCGCGCTCGGCGAGCGTGATCACGCTCGAGCCCTGCGAGTTCATGGCGGTGAGCAAGGACGCGTTCAAGGCCATGCTGGTGCAAAGCCCCGAGGTGGCGATGAACGTGATGCGCGGCATCGTGCGCAGGCTGCGCGATGCGGACAAGAAGATCGAGACGCTCGCGCTGCTCGACGTGTACGGCCGGGTCGCGCGTGTGTTGCTCGACTTCTCCGAGAACGTCGGCGGAGAGCGCATCGTGAAGAACAAGATGCCGCGCCAGGAAATCGCGAAGATGATCGGCGCGTCGCGCGAGATGGTCTCGCGCGTGATGAAGGGCCTCGAGACCGACGGCTACATCGTCGCGCTTCCCGAGGGCAAGTTGCAGCTTCGCGAGAAGCTCAGCTCCTATATCAGTTGACGCCGGGTTCACTGTGAGCCGATCGGCGACCGCGGTCGCGGCGTCGGGTCGACGATCCGGCGCGGGCGGCTTCGCGCTGCCCGAGCGCGCGGCGGAATTGCTGCGCGAGGCGGGCTGGATCGCCAGGATCGCGCTCGGCGTATTCCTGCTGCTGATCCTCGTCACCTACGACCGGGCCGATCCCGGCTGGTCACACGCGGTGCAGGTCGATCGGATCGTCAATGCCGGTGGCCGCGTCGGCGCCTGGTTCGCGGACCTGCTGCTCTACCTGTTCGGGCTGTCCTCGTACTTGCTCGTGATGCTTTGCCTCGCGAGCGTGGTGCGCGGCTACCGCAGGCTGCGCCCCAGACCGGCGCGCGATGCGCATGCCATCGATGTCGAACGTTTCGCCTGGGAGCGCTGGCTCGGCTTCGCGCTGCTGTTCATCGGCAGCGTTGCAGTCGAATCGTCGCGGATGTACGGAATGGGGGCGGCGCTGCCGCTCGCGCCCGGCGGAATCGTCGGCGAGCTGATCAGCACACCGCTGTTCGCAGGATTCGGCGCCACCGGCGGGACGCTCGCGCTGTTCGTCGCGATCGCCGCAGGCTTCAGCTTGTGGGCCGGGCAGTCGTGGCTCACGATCTTCGAGCACGTCGGCCTCGGAATCGAACTCGCGTGGCACGGCCTGGTACGCATCGCGTCGGCGCGACGCGACCGGCGCATCGGCGAAGTTGCCGCCACCGAACGCGAAGGGCAGGTGGTGGTCAAACGCCGGATCCTGGGCGACGACGCCGAGCGGGTGCGGATCGAGCCCGCGCTGGCGCGCATCGAACCCTCGCCGCGGGTCGCGGCCGAGGCGCAGGTTGCGCTGTTCTCCGATCTGCCGGCCGACACGCAATTGCCCCCGCTCGCCCTGCTCGACGCGCCCGCGCAGGCGCAGGAGACCGTTTCGCAGGAAACCCTCGAGTACACCTCGCGGCTGATCGAGAAGAAGCTCGCCGATTTCAACGTCTCGGCGAACGTGATCGCCGCCTATCCCGGTCCGGTGATCACGCGCTACGAGATCGAACCGGCGACCGGCGTCAAGGGCAGCCAGGTCGTGAACCTCGCGAAAGATCTCGCGCGCGCTCTGTCGCTGGTGTCGATCCGCGTCGTCGAGACGATCCCCGGCAAGAGCCTGATGGGACTCGAGCTGCCCAATGCGCGGCGCCAGACGGTGCGCCTGTCCGAGATCATCGGTTCGAAGGTGTACTCGGACGGCGCGTCGGCGCTCACGCTGGCGCTGGGCAAGGACATCGCCGGCAACCCGATGGTGGCCGACCTCGCGAAGATGCCGCACCTGCTCGTGGCCGGCACGACCGGATCGGGCAAGTCGGTGGGCATCAACGCGATGCTGCTTTCCTTGCTCTACAAGGCCGACCCTTCACGGGTCAGGATGATCATGATCGACCCGAAGATGCTCGAGATGAGCGTCTACGAGGGCATTCCCCACCTGCTCGCGCCGGTGGTCACCGACATGCGCCAGGCGGGCAACGCGCTGAACTGGTGCGTGGCGGAGATGGAGCGGCGCTACCGCCTGATGAGTCGACTCGGCGTGCGCAATCTCTCCGGCTACAACGCAAGGATCGCCGACGGCGAGCGGCGCGAGAAGCCGGTCCCGAATCCCTTCTCGCTCACGCCCGATGCGCCCGAGCCGCTCGGGCGCCTGCCGCAGATCGTCGTGGTGATCGACGAACTCGCCGACCTGATGATGGTGGTGGGCAAGAAGGTCGAGGAGCTGGTCGCGCGCCTCGCGCAGAAGGCGCGCGCCGCAGGCATCCACCTGATCCTCGCGACGCAGCGACCCTCGGTGGACGTGATCACCGGACTGATCAAGGCGAACATCCCGACGCGAATCGCGTTCCAGGTGTCGTCGAAGATCGATTCGCGCACCATCCTCGACCAGATGGGCGCCGAGTCGCTGCTCGGCCAGGGCGACATGCTGTTCCTGCCGCCCGGACACGGCATTCCGGTACGAATCCACGGTGCCTATGTCGCCGACGACGAGGTCCACCGCGTCGTCGGGCACTGGAAGTCGCTTGCCGAGCCGCAGTACGTCGAGGGCATCCTCGAGGGCGGGGTGCCGGAGGAAGCCGACACCGGAAGCGCGGTCGGCTTCGGCGGGCTGCAGCAGACGCTGGCCGAAGCAGGCGTCGAAGGTGAGTCCGATCCGCTGTACGACCAGTCGGTGGCGGTCGTGCTCAAGCACAAGCGCGCGTCGATATCTCTGGTGCAGCGCCACCTTCGCATCGGCTACAACCGGGCGGCGCGCCTGCTCGAGCAGATGGAGAAATCCGGGCTGGTCTCCGCGATGGCCAGCAACGGCAACCGCGACATCCTCGTGCCGAATCGGGACGAGGACTGAGGCGAGGTCGTCCGCCGGGCGCGTTCGCGCGTTGAACGAGACGGCGGCGCCGATCCCCGGCGCCGCGACTGCGTAGAATGTCGCCAATGCGGAGCATCGATCGGCCCCTGAAGGCGGGTGGGCGTGGCGCGGGATTCGCGCGCTTCGGCGCGCGCCTGCTCGCGTGTGTTCTCGCATGCGCCGTCGTCAGCGTGGGCGCCGCGAATCCGGCCTTCGCGCAGGCCTCGGGCGCGTTGGCGCAGCTCAAGCGCTTCGTCGCCGAGACGCGCTCGGCCCGCGGCGAGTTCACCCAGCGCAGCCAGCGCGGGCGCAGCGAGGCGGCAGACACCTCGAGCGGGCGCTTCGCGTTCGTGCGCCCGGGGCTGTTCCGCTGGGAGGTCTCCAAGCCTTTCGAGCAGCTGATGGTGGCCGACGGAGAACGGCTGTATTTCCTCGACCGCGACCTCAATCAGGTCACCGTACGCAAGCTCGCCGACTCGCTGGGCGCGAGTCCGGCGGCGATCCTTTTCGGATCGGACGATCTGGAGCGCAACTTCACGCTGCGCGACGCGGGCGAGCGCGACGCGCTGGCATGGCTGGAGGCACTACCGCGCGTCGCCGACGCAGGATTCGAGCGCATCCTGATCGGCTTTCGCGACAACGTTCCCGAGGCGATGGAGGTCAAGGATGCCTTCGGTCGAACGACGCGTTTCTCGTTTCGCGCGATCGAGCGCAACCCGTCGATCGATCCGGCGCAGTTTCGTTTCGTGGCCCCCGCCGGCGCCGACGTGATCCGGCAATGAGACGATGATCGCTGCGCCTGCCCGGGTCGGGGATGCGTTCGAGGCGATCGACACTCCGGCGCTGCTGGTCGATCTGGACGCCTTCGAGCGCAACGTCGCCGCGGCGCAGGCGCACGTGAACGCCTGCGGCGCGCGCCTGCGCCCGCACGGCAAGGCGCACCGCTGTTCGACGATCGCGATGCTGCAGATCGCCGCCGGTGCCACGGGCGTGTGTTGCCAGAAGGTCGGCGAGGCCGAAGTCTTCGTCGCCGCAGGCATCGCAGACGTGCTCGTGACCAACGTCGTGGTTGGCGAGTCCAAGGCGCGCCGGCTCGCCGCACTGGGGCCGCGCGCGCGTGTCGCGGTCTGCGTCGACAGCCTGTTGCAGATCGAGCAGATCGCCAGCGCGGTGCGAGCGCTGGACACGCACCTGGACCTCCTGATCGAGATCGACGTGGGAAATCGCCGCTGCGGCGTCGACTCGCCAGGCGAGGCCGTCGACCTCGCGCGCGCGATCGCCGCGCACGCGCCCTGGCTCTCGCTTCGCGGCCTGCAGGCCTATCACGGCAAGGCGCAGCATCTGCGCAGCACCGGCGAGCGTGCGGTCGCGATCGGCAAGGCCGCCGCGCAGGCCGCGCTGATCGCGTCGGCACTGCGCGCCGACGGGCACGAATGCGCCGAGGTCACCGGAGCCGGGACCGGAACCTACCCCTACGAGCTTGCTTCGGGCGTGTACACCGAGGTCCAGCCCGGCTCCTACGCACTGATGGACCTGGACTACGGCGCGAACCAGCGCGATCCTGATGCGCCCCCCACGACATATGCGCTGAGCCTGCTCGCGACGGTGATCACGGTGCGTTGCGGGCACGCGGTGCTCGACTGCGGGCACAAGAGCGTGGCGATCGACAGCGGCGCGCCGCGCGTCGAACTGGGCGGATGGCGCGTGCGCGGGCTGTCCGACGAGCACACGGTGATCGAGAAGAGCGGCGAAGCCGAAGCGCTCGCCGTGGGGCAGAAAGTGCGGATGTTGCCCGGGCACTGCGACCCGACCGTGAACCTGCACGACTGGATCGTGGCGACGCGCGGCGAACGGGTCGAGGCGCTGTGGCCGGTCGACGCGCGTGGCGCGTCGTTCTGAGCGCGACGAGATGTCGCAACACTCGCAACGCTCGCAACGCCGACACGACACGCGCACGATCGTCGTCGTGGGCGTGGTGCACGGCACTTCGCACTTCGGGCAACTGCTGCTCGCACCTCTGTTTCCGTGGATTCGCGAGGCCTTCTCGCTCAGCTACGCTGAACTCGGCCTGCTGATGACGGTGTTCTTCTTCGCGTCGGGCGTGTTCCAGGCGGGGGCCGGCTTTCTCGTCGACCGCGTGGGCGCGGTGCGTGTGCTGCTCGGCGCGCTCGCACTGTACGCGGTCTGTGCGCTGGGCTTCGCGACGAGCACCGGTTACGCGGCGCTGCTCGTGTTCGCAGCGGTCGGCGGATTGGCGAACTCGCCGTTTCACCCGATCGACTTCTCGATCCTCAACGCAAGCGTCGCGCCGACCCGTCTTGGCCACGCCTACGCGGTGCACGGGGTGACCGGCAACCTCGGCTGGGCCGTCGCACCGCTCTTTCTCGTATCGATCGCGGCTACGCTGGGCTGGCGCTACGCGCTTGCGGCCTCGTCGCTGGTGTTCGTGGCGGTCTGGCTGCTCGCGTGGTTTCACCGCGACGAGCTCTCGGGCCGCGCACGCGCCGACGCGTCGCGCCCAGCGCCCGGGGAGGGGCACGATCCGCGCGCTTGCGCAGCGGCGCGTCCGGCCGCCAGCGTGCCGGTCCCCGGCGCACAGGCTGCCTCGGGGTTCGCGTTCCTTCGCCTGCCGGCGGTGTGGATGAGCTTTGGTTTCTTCTTCGCCGCTGCGGGGGCGCTGTCTGGCGTGCAGAGCTTCGCGCCCGAGGCGGCGCGGCAGTTGCACGCGGTTCCGCTCGCGCTGGTCGCGGTGTGCCTGAGCGCGTACATGGTCGCCGGCGCGGGTGGGATGATCGTCGGCGGCTTCCTCGCGGCCGATCCGCGACGCGCCGAGCGGCTGATCACATTCGGCTTCGGTTCGGCCTCGGTATTGGCCGTTCTGGTCGGCGTGATGAGCTGGCCCGGCTGGATGGTGCCGGTGCTGTTCGCGCTGATCGGTTTCGGCACCGGCACGGCCGGTCCGTCGCGCGACCTGCTGGTGCGTCGCGCCGCGCCGCCGGGCGCCACTGGAAGGGTGTACGGAATGGTGTACTCGGGGCTGGACGCCGGAGCGGCGGTCGCTCCCGCGATGTTCGGGGCGCTGATGGATTCCGGGCATCCCGGGGCGGTGTGGATCGGGATCGCCGCGTTCCAGGGGCTGATCATCCTCGCCGCCCTGCGAGTCGGTCGCGTCACGGCAGCGCGCGCGCCGGCCGCTGCGGGCTAAGCGAGCCATCGGCGCTCGGGCAAGCGGACGCGACGTGGACCAGACTCCGCTCGCCGAGACGATGCGCCCGCACGCGCTCGACGAGGTGATCGGGCAGTCGCACCTGCTCGGGCCGGGCAAGCCGCTTCGCGTCGCGTTCGAAACCGGCCGCGCGCACTCGATGCTGCTGTGGGGGCCGCCCGGAGTGGGAAAGACCACGCTCGCGCGCCTGATGGCCGACGCGTTCGAGGCGCAGTTCATCGCGATCTCGGCGGTGCTGGGCGGCGTGCGCGAGATTCGCGAGGCGGTCGCCGCGGCCGGGATCGCGCGATCGCAGGGCCGCGCGACGATCCTGTTCGTCGACGAGGTGCATCGCTTCAACAAGGCGCAGCAGGATGCCTTCCTGCCGCATGTCGAGAGCGGATTGCTCACGTTCATCGGCGCCACCACCGAGAACCCGTCGTTCGAAGTCAACGGTGCGTTGCTGTCGCGCGCGCGCGTCTACGTGCTGCGTCCGCTCGCGGCCGACGACCTGCGCGAGCTCTTCGAGCGCGTCAGCGCGCGCTTCGGCGACGCCGCGCCCGCGTTCGACGACGAGGCGCGCGAGCGCCTGGTCGCTTCGGCCGATGGCGACGCGAGGCGGCTGTTCAATGCGATCGAGGTCGTCACGCAAGCAGCCGGCGCGCAGGGCCGCACGCGCGTCGATTCGGCCTTTCTGGAATCGGCTCTGAGCCAGGACCTGCGGCGCTTCGACAAGGCGGGCGACGCCTTCTACGACCAGATCTCGGCGCTGCACAAGACCGTGCGCGGCTCGCACCCCGACGCCGCCCTGTACTGGATGTGCCGGATGCTCGACGGCGGCGCGGACCCGCGCTATCTCGCCCGGCGCATCGTGCGCATGGCGAGCGAGGAAGTCGGCTTGGCCGATCCGCGCGCGCTGCGAATCGCGCTCGACGCGGCGGAGGTCTACGAACGGCTCGGTTCGCCCGAGGGCGAGCTCGCGCTCGCGCAGGCAGTGGTCTACCTCGCCTGCGCCGCGAAATCCAACGCCGCCTACGTCGCCTACAACGAGGCGCGCGAGTACGT
>JAHDXY010000321.1:0-4507 GCA_023384005.1 Burkholderiaceae bacterium
AGATCCACGAGTCGATCGGGCATCCGCTCGAGCTCGACCGCATCCTCGGCGACGAGCGCAACTTCGCCGGGGCCAGTTTCGTGCGGCCCGGGATGTTCGGCCACTACCGCTACGGATCGGAGTTGCTCGACGTGAGCTTCGATCCCGCCGTGCCGGGCGAACTGGCGAGCTACGAGGTCGACGACGAGGGAAGCGCCACGCGCAAGGTGATGCTGATCGAGCGCGGCATCCTCATGCGCGCTCTCGGCGGGGCGCTCTCGCAGGCACGCGCAGCGGCGCTGGGGATCGCGGTCGAGGGCACGGCGAATGCGCGCGCGACGGGCTGGCATCGACCGCCGATCGACCGGATGGCCAACCTCAACGTCGAGCCGGGCGCGAGCACGCTCGCGCAGATGGTCGCGTCGGTCGAGCGCGGGGTACTGATGAGGACCAACGCGTCGTGGTCGATCGACGACGCGCGCAACAAGTTCCAGTTCGGCTGCGAGTGGGGCCAGCTGATCGAGAACGGCCGGCTGACCCGGGTGGTCCGCAATCCCGGTTACCGGGGCGTGTCGGCGACCTTCTGGCGCGGGCTCGCGCAAGTGGGCGACGCGAGCACCTTCGAGGTGCTCGGAACGCCGTTTTGCGGCAAGGGCGAGCCGGGCCAGGTGATCCGGGTCGGACACGCGGCGCCGGCGTGCCTGTTCGACGACGTCGACGTGTTCGGCGCTTCGGACTGAGCGATGCACGGCGAAGGCGCGCACCCGTCGCTCGGCCCGCGCTATCGGCCCGCGCTCGAGCATGTCGCGCGCGCCGCGCGCGCCGGCGAGGTCGCCGCCGGATGGCTCGACGCCGAGTGCTCCGATTTCGTGCGCTTCAACCGCGCTCGCGTGCGCCAGTGCGGCACGGTCGATCGCGCGCGGCTCGAATTGCGGCTGATCGACGCCGGCAGGCAGGCGTTTCACACCCTGACCCTGACCGGCGAAGCGGCGGTCGACGCGGCGCAGGTCGACGCAGGCTTCGCGCGGCTTCGCGCGGCGCTCGCCGACGCCGGGCCCGACCCTCATCTTTCGTTCAGCGGCGTCGCGGGGCGCAGCCGCACGCTGCGCGAGGCGCGAGGCGCTTCGATCGCCGAGATCTGCGACACGGTGTCGTCGGCGTCCGGCGGCTGCGACCTGGTCGGGTTCTACGCCGGCGGAGCGCACGCCTGCGCGTTCGCGAGCAGCGCCGGACACGCGCACTGGCACGAGACGAACGACTGGGTGTTCGACTACTCGGTGTACGTCGAGGCACCCGACGCAGCGGACGGGCGAGCGATCAAGGCCACGATCGGCGCGCAGGACTGGTCCGAGCGCCTGGTTCGCGACTCGATCGCCGACTCGGTGGCGCGCTCGGGCGTCCTGCGCCGCCCGGCGCACCGGCTCGCGCCCGGACGCCACCGCTGCTGGCTCGCGCCGTGCGCGGTGGCCGAGCTGATCGCGATGCTGGGCTGGGGAGGGTTTTCGGCACGCGCGCACCGCAGCGGACACTCGCCGCTGGCGCGGCTGCGCGACGGGAGCGCGCGGTTCGACCCGCGCGTGAACCTGGTCGAAGACCTGGACGCGCTCGCGGTCGCGCGACTTCAGTCCGACGGGTTCGTGCGCCCGGGGCGCGTCGAACTGGTGCGCGCCGGGCGGTTCTCGGACTGGCTCGCGTCACCGCGCAGCGCGCGCGAATTCTCGATCGAGGGCAACTTCGCCGCCGGCGCCGAATCGCCCGAGGCGCTCGCGATGGATCCGGGCGAACTCGACGAGCGCGACGCGCTGCGCGCGCTCGACACCGGTGTCGCGATCAGCAACCTCTGGTACCTGAACTTCTCCGATCGCGAGGCCTGCCGGGTCACCGGAATGACGCGCTTCGGCACGGTCTGGGTCGAAGACGGAGTGCCGGTCGCGCCGCTCGAGGCGATGCGCTTCGACGACAGCGTGTACCGGATGCTCGGCGACGCGCTCGAGGCGATCGGCAGCAGCGCGCAGCGCATCGCCGACACCGAAACCTACGAGCGTCGTTCGTTCGGCGCGACGAGCGCGCCCGGGATCCTGCTCCGCGGGCTGGATTTCACCCTCTGAACGCCGCGGAGCGCTCGATCGCGGAGTGCTCGGCCGCAGGGTGCTCGGCCGCGGGGTGCTAGGTGCAGGGTGCTCGGCCGCGGGTGTTCAGCGACCAGGTGGCGCCTTCAGGTCGCGCGGATCGGTGACGAAGCCGATCCTGGCGATTCCCGCGCGCTGAGCGGCCGACATCACCTCGGCGATGCGCTGGTAGCGCGTCTCGCGGTCCGCGCGCAGGTGCAGTTCGGGCTGCGGGAGCCGCGCCGCGGCCTGCGCGAAACGTTGCGCGAGTACGAACTCATCAGCCACCGCGACGTCATTCCAGTAGATCGCGCCCGAGGCGTCGATCGACAGCGTGACCGTCTCCGGCTTGTCGGCGCTCGCGCTGGCCTGCGCGTTGGGCAGGTCGAGCTTGATCGAATGCGTGAGCAGCGGCGCGGTGATGATGAAGATCACCAGCAGCACCAGCATCACGTCGACCAGCGGGGTCGTGTTGATCTCCGACATCGGCTGGCTGGCGCCGCGTTGATCGAATCCTCCGAAAGCCATCGGGTCGTTCCTTTGCGTCGATCGATCGATCGGGGATTGCCGGCACGCGCGAGGCGCGCTCAGCTTCCGACCGACTGGGTGTTGCGCGCGTTGTTCGCGACGCCGGCACGCAGGGCATCCGCGCGGCCGTCAGAAACGCGGCTTCCGGTGGTGACCAGCGCGAGCAGGTCGTGCGCGAAGCCGTCGAGCTCGGCAAGCGTCACGCGGTTCACGCGGGTGAACCCGTTGTAGGCGAGCACGGCAGGGATCGCGACCGCGAGTCCGGCCGCGGTCATGATCAGCGCCTCGCCCACCGGCCCCGCGACCCGGTCGATCATCACCTGTCCGCTGCCGGCGATCGAGAGCATCGCGTGGTAGATGCCCCAGACCGTGCCGAACAGCCCGATGAACGGGGCGGTGCTGCCCACCGACGCGAGGAAGGTGAGTCCCGACTCGAGCCGGCTCGCTGCCTGGTTGATCTCCTGGCGCAGCGACCGGGTGACCAGTTCGCTGCGATCGACCGACGCCGCCAGAGAGGCCTCGGGGCCGAGCGTCGCGGCGCGGCGCGCGCGCTCGGCGAGCGGGACGAAGACGCGCTCGCGATCGGCGGCGCGCAAGCCCTCGATCGCCGCTTCGATCGTCGCCGCAGCCCAGAAACGCTCGAGCGCCGCGCGCGCGCCCTTGCGCAATCGCCACGCGCTCCAGACCTTGGACAGGATGAAGTACCAGCTCATCACCGACATCAGGAGCAGCAGGTAGGCGACGCCGTGCGTGACGGCGTCGCCGGCCTCCCAGAAGTGCATCAGTCCCAGCGGCTGCTCGCGCATCTCAACTCTCTAGCTTGAAGACCCATTTCCAGTCGTGATACCACTCGGCGACCGGTTGTCCGTCGATGGTAGCAGGCCGGAACCGCCATTTTTTCACGGTTTCGATCGCGGTCTGGTCGAGCACCGGCGAACCGCTAGATCGCTTGAGCCTGACATCGAGCACCCTGCCGCTCGGTCCGACGTGGACGTCGAGCCTCACTTCGCCTTCCTCGCCCAGCCGGCGCGCGATGGTCGGATAGGGCGGCGGGGCGTTGCCGACCCAGCTCGCGTCGAACTTCGGAGTGGTGCGGGTCGCGGTCGCGGTCGCGGCGCCTGTCGCTACCGCTGCGCGCGGCTCGCCGATCGGCGCATCGCGCGGCGGCGCGGCCGCCGGGCCGGGCATCGTCTGCGCGATCGGCGCAGGATCCCGCGGCGCCGGACTCGCCGGGGCGCTCGTGATCGCGCTCGGTTGCGCGGGCGCCGGGGGGGTGACCGGCGCGACCGCCACGACGACCGGCGCGGCGATGGGCGCGACGACCGGCGCGGGGGCGACGCTCGCCGCGATCGGCGCGACGACCGGCTTCGGGGCGGGCGGCGGCACGACGCTCGCCGGTTCGGGCGCCGCCGCGGCGCGTTGCGGCGGCGGCGTGCGACGCGGCCTGGGCTTGGCGGCTTCGACCGGCGGGGGCGTCGGCTCGGGCACGGCCTGTCTGACCGGCTCCGGCGCTGGCGCCGGTTCGGCGACGGCGCGCGCGATCGGCGCGGGCGGCGGCGACGGGGCGAGCAGCACGACTTCGACCGGACGAACGGGTTCGCGCACGGCTTGCTGGCCGACCAGGCTCAGCGCCGCGCCGAGCATCAGCACGTGCAGCGTGAGCGTTCCGCTCGCTGCGACCCACGTTCCGGCGTTCATCCTGCGAATTATAGGGACCGGCCCGGTATCCGCCCTTGCGTGGATCAACCGATAGAATCCTCGCCCATGCAGATCGACCGGGCGCGACGCAGCTTCACGGACATCCTGCCGGCCCTGCTGGCTGGTGCGGCGCTGGCCGGTTGCGCCAATCGCCCCTCGCAGCCGGCGCCCGGCGCTGGCGGCGCCGGGCGCAC
>JAHDXY010000321.1:4517-4737 GCA_023384005.1 Burkholderiaceae bacterium
GGGGGGGGGGGGGGGGGGGGGGGGGGGCCCCCAGCCCCCCCCGCCGCGGGCGCCGGGGGGGGGCGGCGCGGGGCCCACGCCAGCGTCGCCGCCCGAGGTCGCCGTCGCAGGCGCCGACGCGGCGCTGCCCGACGCGTTGCGCGCTCTGGTCGCGCGAGAGCGCAGGCTCGACTACCTGCTGCTGGGCGAGGTGCATGACCATCCGCTGCACCACCGGCTG
>JAHDXY010000322.1 GCA_023384005.1 Burkholderiaceae bacterium
GCAACGAGCACCGCAAGTTCATTCCGACCAACGTCTATCCGACCAGCGACGGCTTTGTGTTCCTCGCGATCGGCAGCGACGCGCAGTGGCGACGCCTGGTGTCGATCCCGAAGTTCGCGACGGTGGGCAACGAGATCCGCAGCACCAACGAAGGACGCCACGACGAACGCGAGGCGATTCACCGCGACATGGCGCGCGTGACCGGGCGCTACCCGAGCGAAGAGATCCTCGCCGACCTGCGCGCGGCGACGATCCCGGCGACGCGGATCCTGGGCATCCGCGAGGTGCGCGAGCTGCCGCAGCTTCGCGACAAGCTCACCCGCACGACGCTGCCCGACGGGCGCGTCGTGCACATGCAACCGATGGCCGTCGACCTGCAGGATGCGCGCCTGGAGCTTTCGTTCGCGCCCAGGTACGGCGCCGACACCACGCGCGTTCTGGGCGAAGCCGGCTATTCGGGCGAGCAGGTGCGGGACTTCATCGAAACGGGTGTCGCCGCCTGAGCGGCGTGCGCCGATCGACAGACAGAACGAAACGCCGGCCACGACCGGCACCAAGAGGAGAGGGGATGCGAATCGCGGTTCTCGGCGGCGGACACGGAAGCCACGCCGCAGCGGCTGATCTATCGGAGCGCGGACACGAGGTGCGCATGTGGCGCCGCGACGCCGATGCGTTCGCGCCGGTGATCGCCTCGCGCACCATCACGCTTGTCGACTACCGCGGACGCCGCGAGGTCGCGCTCGCGCTCGCGACGACCGACATCGGCCAGGCAGTGCGCGGCGCGGAATTGATCGTCGCGCCGACTCCGGCGTTCTCGCAGCTCGACATCGCGCGCGCACTCGCGCCGCACCTGGCCGACGACCAGGTGGTGCTGCTGCCGCCGGGATCGTTCGGCAGCTACGTGATGGCGCGCGTCGTGCGCGACGCGGGCAGCCGCGCGCGAATCGCGTTCGCCGAGAGCGGAACGCTGCCGTACCTGGCGCGCAAGCACGGTCCGGCCGAGGTCGCGATCACGACACGCGCGACGCGATTGCCCACCGGGGTCTTTCCCGCCGCCGACAGCGCCCGGGCGCTGGCGATCGCCGCGCAGGCCTACCCGTCGGTGGAACCGGTAGAGGACGCGCTCTCGGGCGCGCTGATGAACGCGGGCCCGATCATCCACCCACCGCTGATCGTGATGAACGCTGGGCCGCTCGAGCACAACGAGCGTTTCGACATACACGACGAAGGCACGCAACCCTCGGTGCGAAGAGTCACCGATCTGCTCGACGCGGAGCGAATCGCGGTGCGCGAGGCGCTCGGATACGCGCCGCCTCACTTCCCGCTGTCCGACCACTACAACAGCGATCGGTGGATGTACGGCAACACGCACGACAAGCTCGTCGACAGCGGCGACTGGCGCGAACACATCGACCTCGCCTCGCATCGCTACATGCGCGAGGATGTCGGCTACGGGCTGGCGTTCCTCGTCTCTGTCGCCGACCTGGCAGGCGTAGCGTGCCCGCTCGCACGCGGGCTGCTGTCGATCGGATCGGCGATCGTCGGCGAGGACCTGTCGCGCGGTCCGCGTACGCTGGGCGCGCTGGGGCTCGCCTCGCTCGACGTGGCGGCGCTGCGCGAGATGCTGGCGAAGGGCTTCGACGAGTGAGCGCGAAGCGCGCGTCGCGCGAAACGATCGCCGCGCTTGGCGCCGGGCGGATGGGCCGTGGAATCGCGACCGCCTTCGCCTACGCGGGTCACGAAGTGTGGCTGATCGACGCGAAGCCTCGGGCGTGCGGTCAGGCTGAAGCCCTCGGTCTCGCGGCGCTGGCCGAGATCGACGCGACGCTGCGGTCGATGGCGCAGTGGGGAGTCTTCGACGACGCGCTGCGCCCGGCGATCCTGCGCCGCGTGCACTTCGCGGCGCGCGACGACGCGCCCGCGGCTCTGGCACGAGCCGACGTCGTGTTCGAGGGCGTGCCCGAAATCATCGAAGCCAAGCGCGAGGCCTTTGCGTTCGCTGCAATGCACATGCCCGCGCACGCCTTGCTCGCCTCGACGACGTCGACCTTCCTGGTCACCGAACTCGCGGCCTTCGCCGCCGCGCCCGATCGCTTCCTGAACGCGCACTGGCTCAACCCGGCACACCTGATTCCGCTCGTCGAACTGAGCGCGCACCCGGGTACATCGCCTGGGGCGAGCCAGGCGATGTCGGCCTTGCTCGAGGGAATCGGCAAGGTGCCGGTAATGTGCGCGCCCGCGCCCGGCTACATCGTGCCCCGGCTGCAGTCGCTGATCATGAACGAGGCCGCGCGAATGATCGAGCAGGGCGTGGCCAGCGCCGAGGACATCGATCGCGCGACGCGCTTTGGACTTGGCTTTCGCTATGCGAACATGGGCGTGGTCGAGTTCATCGATTTCGGCGGCAACGACATCCTGTATTGCGCGAGCCGGTACCTGGCGCAGGCACTCGACGACCCGCGCTACGCATCGCCCGCGATCGTCGACCGGCACATGCGCGAAGGACGCAACGGCCTGCGCGACGGAAAGGGGTTCTACGACTTCGCCGGAATCGATGTCGCGTCGTATCGCAACGAAACACTGGGACGGATGCTCGGCATGCTCAAGCACCTCGGAATGATGCGTCCGCCCGACCCCGGCTGAGTTCGCCGGTCCGGTCGCCCTTTCGTCGATGTTCACCGTCGCATTTCTCAAGCGACACACCAAGGAGAAGCCATGAAACGCAAGCTGCTCGCAGCACTCGCCGCCACCGCGGCACTCACCGCAACGGCGTCGCACGCCGAGATCACCGTCGGCGTGTCGCTAGGCACGACCGGACCGGGTTCGTCGCTCGGCGTCCCGTACAAGAACGCGTTCCAGCTGCTGCCCAAGACACTGGGCGGGGAGCCTGTGAAGTACATCATCCTCGACGACGAGTCCAAGCCCGACAACGCCGCCAAGAACGCCCGCAAGTTCGTTACAGAGGACAAGGTCGACGCGATCATGGGCTCGAACGGCGTGCCCTCGGCTGTCGCGATGACCGCGGTCGCCGCCGAATCGCAGACGCCGATGGTCGCGCTCACGCCGGTGCCTCCGCTCGCGCCCGACCGGCTGAAGTGGACCTTCGTCGTCCCGCAGCCCACCGAACTGATGATGAGCGCGGTCGCCGAGCAGTTGAAGGCGCGCGGCGCCAAGACGGTCGGCTTCATCGGGTTCTCCGACACCTGGGGCGATCTGGTCTATAACGCGATCACCTCGCTAGAGAAGTCCGGCGGCTACAAGGTCGTGACCAACGAGCGTTTTGCACGCGCCGATACCAGCGTCACCGGCCAGGTGCTCAAGGTCATGGCCGCGAATCCGGACGCGGTGGTGGTCGGCGGCTCCGGGTCTCCCGCTGCCACGCCGCACATCGCGCTCGTCGAGCGCGGCTTCAAGGGTCCGATCTATCACAACCACGGCACGGTGAACCAGGCGTTCATCCAGACCGGCAAGAAGAGCGTCGAAGGAGCGGTCGCGCCCACCGGCGCGTTGATCGTCGCCGAGGAGCTGCCCGACTCGTTCGCGACCAAGGCGGTGTCGCTCGACTTCGTCAAGCGCTACGAAGCGATGTTCGGCGCCGGAAGCCGCAACGCGTTTGCCGGCTATAGCTACGACGGCGTGGCCCTGCTCAACGCCGCCGTGCCCGCGGCGCTAAAGATCGCCAAGCCCGGAACGCCCGAGTTCCGTGCCGCGCTGCGCGACGCGCTCGAGAACGTGAAGAACGTGATCGGCACGCACGGCGTCTACAACATGAGCCCCGCGAACCACAACGGCCTGGACGAGCGCGGCCGCGTGCTGGTGCGCGTACAGGACGGCGCCTGGCGTCTTGTGAAGTAAGCCATCGGCCGGAATCACAGCGATGACCGCGGACATCTTCGTCTGGCTGGTGCAGGATGGGATCACCAATGGCGCCATCTACGCTCTGCTCGCGCTGGCGCTGCTGCTGGTGTTCGCGGTCACTCGCGTGATCTTCGTTCCGCAGGGCGAGTTCATCGCCTACGCGGCGCTCTCGATGGGTTTTTTGCAGAACGGAAAGCTTCCGGCAACTGTCTACGTGCTGGTCTGCGGCGGCCTGCTCGCGGCCAGTTTCGAGTTCGCGGTCGCCTGGCGCGACAAGGCGCTGCGCCGGGTTCCGCGGATCTTCCTCGTCTATGTGATCGTGCCGGTCGCGATCGCGGCGATCGCCTGGTGGGCGGCACCGCGAAAACTCGACATGTGGGCGCAGGTGCTGGTCGTGCTCGGGCTGGTCGTGCCGCTTGGCCCGATCCTCTATCGGGTCGCGTACCAGCCGCTCGCCAGGGCATCGGTGCTGGTGCTGTTCATCGTCTCGATGGCCGCGCACTACATGCTGATGGGGCTCGGCCTGGTGATGTTCGGCGGCGAAGGCCTCAGGTCGGCCGCCTTCTCCGACACGCAGTTCAAGCTCGGAGTGCTCAACATCTCGGCGCAGAGCATGTGGGTGGTGTCGGCGAGC
The DNA here is from genome assembly GCA_023384005.1 of Burkholderiaceae bacterium. Classification (GTDB taxonomy): domain Bacteria; phylum Pseudomonadota; class Gammaproteobacteria; order Burkholderiales; family Burkholderiaceae_E; genus Quisquiliibacterium. The sequence continues at coordinate 4,493 of JAHDXY010000322.1, forward strand.
GTGCTCGGGATGATCGCGCTTTGGCTGTTCTTCGAGCGCACGCTCTACGGCAAGGCGCTGCGCGCGACGGCGATCAACCGGGTCGGAGCGAGCCTGGTGGGCATTCCGGCCGAGCTCTCCGGAAGCCTCAGTTTCCTCGTCGCGGCGTTCATCGGCGCGGCCTCGGGCATCCTGGTCGCGCCGATCGCGACGATCTACTACGACACGGGCCTGATGATCGGCCTGAAGGGTTTCG
>JAHDXY010000323.1 GCA_023384005.1 Burkholderiaceae bacterium
CAGCCGGCGTTCGCGACGCAGCCGCGCGCCGCCGCGCTCGCGCGCGGCGCGACGATCGTGCTCGGCGCCGAACAGGCGCCGGCGCGGGTGCGCGCGTCACCCGGACAGCAGTGGGCGGCTTTCAGCAGCGAGGCGCAGACGCGCCTGTTCGGCGAGCCCTACGGCGTCGCCGTCGATTCGGACCGGATGGGCTACCGGCTGCAAGGGCCCTCGCTCGCGCTGCGCGCGCCGCTCGAGATGATCTCGCAAGCCGTCGCCTTCGGCACCGTGCAGGTTCCGCCCGATGGCCAGCCCATCGTCCTGATGGCCGACCGCCAGACCGCCGGGGGCTATCCGAAGATCGCCGCGGTCGCGAGCGTCGATCTGCCGATCCTCGCGCAGCGCCTGCCTCGCGAGCGCGTATCCTTCGAGCGGATCGAACTGGCCGAGGCGCAGGCGCTGATCCTGCAACGCGAACGCGAATTCGACGCGATCCGCGAATCGACCGAGCAGCTCGGGCAGAACTGAGGAGAGCGCGACGATGCCGAGAATCGACCTGAACTGCGACATGGGCGAGAGTTTCGGCGCGTGGTCGATGGGCAACGACCGCGACGTGCTCGAACACGTCGACTCGGCCAACATCGCCTGCGGCTTCCACGCCGGCGACGCGGGCACGATGAGGCGCACGGTCGAGGCGGCGCACGCGCGTGGCGTCTCGATAGGCGCGCACCCGGGCTTTCCCGACCTCGGCGGCTTCGGCCGCCGGCCGATGGCGCTCGGTCCGGACGAGGTCTACGACGACGTCCTCTACCAGGTCGGCGCGCTCGCCGGGATCGCGCGCGCCCAGGGCGCCCGCCTCGCGCACGTCAAGGCGCATGGCGCGCTCTACAACATGGCTGCGAAGGACGCGGCGCTCGCCGACGCGATCGCTTCGGCGGTGCGCGACTTCGACGGCTCGCTGATCCTCTACGGACTCGCCGGCAGCGAACTGATCGGCGCCGCAGCTCGCGCCGGGATTCGCGCCGCGAGCGAGGTTTTCGCCGATCGCAGCTATCAGGACGACGGAACGCTCACGCCGCGCAAGCAGCCGGGCGCGATGATCGAGGATGTCGAACAGGCGATCGTGCAGGTCAGGCGCATGGTGCTCGAGGGCGTCGTGCGCTCGATCGCCGGCAAGGACGTCGCAGTACGGGCCGACACGCTGTGCATCCATGGCGACCAGCCCGGTGCGGTCGCGTTCGCGAAGCGCATCCGCGAAGAGCTGGCGCGCGAGGGCGTCGCGCTCGGACCGATCGCTGCGCTGTAAAATCACTGGTTTCCCGTCGCCAGTCCCCGAATCCCAGATTCCCCGCCCGCCGTTTCGGCACCCGGAACCCCGAGAACATGCAAGACAAGTACGACGCAGGCGCGATCGAAGCCGCCGCACAGCAGCACTGGAAGTCGATCGACGCCTACCGTGCGCTCGAGAACGACCCGCGCTTTCCCAAAGGCAAGTACTACGCCTGCTCGATGCTGCCCTACCCCTCGGGCAAGCTGCACATGGGTCACGTGCGCAACTACACGATCAACGACGTCATGTACCGCCACTTGCGCATGAGCGGGTACAACGTGCTGATGCCGATGGGCTGGGACGCCTTCGGCCTGCCCGCCGAGAACGCCGCGATGAAGAACGCCGTCGCGCCGGCGAAGTGGACCTACGAGAACATTGCGCACATGAAGTCGCAGATGCAGGCGATGGGCCTGGCGATCGACTGGAGCCGCGAGGTCGCCGCTTGCGACCCCAGGTACTACAAGTGGAACCAGTGGCTGTTCCTGAAGATGCTCGAGCGCGGCATCGCCTACCGCAAGACGCAGGTGGTGAACTGGGACCCGGTCGACCAGACCGTGCTCGCCAACGAACAGGTGATCGACGGCCGCGGCTGGCGCACCGGCGCACTGGTGGAAAAGCGCGAGATCCCCGGCTACTACCTGCGGATCACCGACTACGCGCAGGAACTGCTCGACGCGGTCGAGAACGACCTCGAGGGCTGGCCGGAGCGCGTGCGCACGATGCAGGCCAACTGGATCGGCAAGTCGGTCGGCGTGCGCTTCGCCTTCGGACACTCGATCCGCGAGACGCGCGCCGACGGCACGCCCGGCGCGCTGGTCGGCGAGGGCCTTCTCTACGTGTTCACGACGCGCGCCGACACGATCATGGGCGTGACCTTCGTCGCGGTGGCCCCCGAGCATCCGCTGGCCGCGTTCGCGGCGGCGCGCGACCCGAAGGTCGCCGCCTTTGTCGAGAAGGCCCGGCAGGGCTCGGTGATGGAGGCCGATCTCGCGACGATGCAAAAGGACGGCATCGCGACCAGCCTCACGGTCGAGCACCCGATCTCGGGCGAAGCGGTGGCGGTCTGGGTCGGGAACTACGTGCTGATCAGCTACGGCGACGGCGCGGTAATGGGCGTGCCGGGACACGACGAACGCGACTTCGCGTTCGCGAAGAAGTTCGGCCTGCCGATCCGGCAGGTGATCGAGATCGACGGGCAGTCCTTCTCCACCGACGCCTGGCAGCCCTGGTACGAAGACAAGGTCAACGGCCGCTGCGTCAATTCCGGCAAGTACGACGGGCTTGGCATCGACGCCGCGATCGACGCGATCGCCGCCGACCTGGCCGCCGCCGGGAGGGGCGAGAAGAAGGTGCAGTGGCGGCTGCGCGACTGGGGCATCTCGCGCCAGCGCTATTGGGGCACGCCGATCCCGATCATCCATTGCGCCGCTTGCGGCGCGGTGCCGGTGCCGGCCGACCAGCTCCCGGTGGTGCTGCCCGAAGACCTCGTTCCCGACGGCAGCGGCAATCCGCTCGCGAAGGACGAGCGCTTCCTCGCCTGCGCCTGCCCGAAGTGCGGCCAGCCGGCGCGGCGCGAAACCGACACGATGGACACCTTCATCGACTCGGCCTGGTACTACATGCGCTATTGCTCGCCGGACAACGACAACGCGATGGTCGACGTGCGCAACGACTACTGGATGCCGATGGACCAGTACATCGGCGGCATCGAGCACGCCGTCCTGCACCTGCTCTACGCACGCTTCTGGACCAAGGTCATGCGAGACCTGAGCGGCGGATTCCCGGGCGACCCGCAACGCGGCCTGGTGAAGTTCGCCGAGCCCTTCACCAGGCTCCTGTGCCAGGGCATGGTCCTCAACCACATCTACTCGCGCAAGAACGCGCGCGGCGGCATCGAGTACTTCTGGCCCGAGGATGTCGAGAACGTCTACGACGCGGGCGGGCACGTCTGCGCGGCCAGGCTGAAGTCCGACGGCAGCGCGATCGACTACGGCGGCGTGGGCACGATGTCCAAGAGCAAGAACAACGGAGTCGACCCGCAGGCGCTGATCGACCGCCACGGCGCCGACACCGCGCGACTGTTCGTGATGTTCGCGAGCCCGCCGGAGCAGACGCTTGAGTGGTCGGGCGCGGGCGTCGAGGGCGCGCACCGCTTCCTGCGCCGCCTCTGGCAATACGGCCACTCGGTGTCGCAGGCGTTCGCCGCCGCCGCGGTGCCGCTCTCGTCGTGCGTTCTGGGCGACGCGCACAAGGCGCTGCGCCTGGAGATCCACACCGTGCTGCGCCAGGCGAGCTACGACTACCAGCGCATCCAGTACAACACGGTGGTCTCGGCCGCGATGAAGATGCTCAACGCGCTGGAAGCGGCGCGACTCGATCCCTCGCCCGCCGCGACCGCGACGCGGCGCGAGTGCCTTTCGATCCTGTTGCGCGTTCTCTACCCGGTCGTCCCGCACATCGCACACGCGATGTGGACCGAACTCGGTTACGCCGCTGCGCACGGCGACATCCTCGACGCGCCCTGGCCCGAGGTCGACGAGACCGCACTGGTGCAGGACCGGATCGAGCTCGTGCTGCAGATCAACGGCAAGGTGCGCGGCTCGGTCACCGTCGCCGCGGGCGCGGACAAATCCGCGATCGAGGCCGCGGCGTGCGCGAGCGAGGCATTCCAGCGCCACGCCCAGGGGCGCGCGCCGAAGAAGACGATCGTCGTCCCGGGCCGGCTGGTCAACGTCGTCGTGTAGCGGCGATCGGGCCAATGCGCACGGCGGCTTCGAATCGACGAAGGGTCCTGCTGCTCGCGGCCGCGCTCGCGCCGGGCGCGTGCGGTTTCCGGATGCGGGGCGCGACCGAACTGCCGTTTCGCACGATCTACGGCGCGTTCCCGCCGGGATCCGGCGTCGCGCCGGCATTCGCCCGCGCGATGCGCGACGCGGCGAACGTGCGCCTGGTCGAGCGTGCGGTCGACGCCGAAGTGCGCCTGCAGACGATCCGCGAGTTGCGTGAGAAGGAAATCGTCGGGTTCTCGAGCACCGGGCGCGCGCGCGAGCTGCAGTTGCGCCTGCGTTACGCGTTTCGGTTGTTCGACGCGAAGGACAACGAACTGATACCGCCGACCGAGCTGATCCTGCGTCGCGACCTCACCACCAGCGACGCGCAGGAGATCGCGAAGGAGCAGGAAGAGGCGCTGCTCTATCGCGAAATGAACGCCGATGTGGTCGAGCAGCTGCTGCGCCGCCTCGCGGCGGTGCGTCGCTAGGCCGGCGCGGGGCGGGCGGCGCGATGCAGATCAGGCTCGATCGGCTCGACGCCGCGATCGCGCGCGCGTTGCCCGCGCTGGTCTGGATCCACGGCGACGAGCCGCTGCTGGTGATCGAGGCGGCCGACGCGGTGCGCGCCGCGTTACG
>JAHDXY010000324.1 GCA_023384005.1 Burkholderiaceae bacterium
GCACCTGATCTTCCAGCCCGGCGAGGAGGGCTTCGGCGGCGCGAAGGCGATGATCGACGACGGCCTGTTCGAGCGCTTCGCCTGCGACACGATCTACGCGATGCACAACTGGCCGGGTTTGCCGCCGGGCACCCTCGCAGTGCGCCCCGGCCCGATCATGGCCGCGGCCGATCGCGTCACGATCACGATCGAGGGGCGCGGCGGGCACGGCGCGCATCCCTACATGTCGATCGATCCGGTCGTGGTCGCCGCGCACATCATCACGGCCGCGCAGTCGATCGTCTCGCGCAACGTCAACCCGATCGACGCGGCCGTCGTGAGCCTTTGCTCGGTCCAGGCCGGAAACCCGGGAGCGATGAGCGTGATCCCGCGCGAGGCGCAGATCGTGGGCACGGTGCGTACCTTCCGTGCCCAGACGCAGGATCTGGTCGAGCGCCGCCTCGCCGAGCTGTGCGAGTCGGTGGCCACCGGATTCGGAGCGCGCGCGCGCGTGCACTACGAGCGGATCTACCCGGCGACGATCAACTCGCGCGACGAAGCGCTGTTCGGCCAGCGCGTCGCCGAGGAGGTCGCCGGGCCCGAGAACGTGATCGCCGACCTGGACCCGAGCATGGGTTCGGAGGATTTCTCGTTCATGCTCCAGCAGCGCCCAGGCGCGTACTTCCGCATCGGCCAGGGCAACGCCGACGGGTCGTGCCTGCTGCACAATACCCGGTACGATTTCAACGACGCGATCCTGCCGCTCGGCGCGGCGCTGTTCGTGCGCCTGGTGGAGCGATCGCTGCCGATCGCCGGACCCGTATGACTTCGAGTCCCGATACGCCTTCGAACACCCGACTGACCTCGAATACAACAGGGAGAGACAGCAAATGAGACTTCGACTGCGACACCTCGCCATCGCGATCGCCACCACGGTGGCCCTCGCTTCCGCTGCCGGCGCCAAGACCTTTCGCATTTCCGACCAGGGCGACGCGCTGTCGATGGACCCGCATTCGCTGAACGAGTCGCTGCAGCTCTCGTTCACCGGGAACATCTACGAACCGCTGGTCGCCCGCGACAAGAAGCTCGGACTCACCCCCGGACTCGCGACCAAGTGGACGCAGACCAGTCCCACGACCTGGCGCTTCGAACTGCGCCAGGGCGTGAAGTTCCACGACGGCTCGCCCTTTGGCGCCGACGACGTGATCTTTTCCTACGAGCGCGCCAAGGGCGAGGGCTCGGACATGAAGAGCTACGTCGGATCGATCAAGGAGGTCCGCAAGGTCAACGAGCACGTCGTCGAGATGATCACCAACGCGCCGTTCCCGATCCTGCCCGACGTCGTGACCAACTGGTACATGATGAGCAAGAAGTGGTGCGAGACGAACAACGCCACGCAGCCGGTCGACAAGCGCAAGGGCGTCGAGAACGCGGCGTCGTTTCGCGCCAACGGCACCGGGCCGTTCCGCCTGAAGTCGCGCGACCCAGGCGTGCGCACCGTGCTGCAGCGCAATTTCAGCTACTGGGGCACGGTCGAGAGCAACATCGACGAGGTGGTGTTCACGCCGATCGGCAACGACGCGACCCGGGTCGCCGCGCTGATATCGGGCGAGATCGACATGATGCAGCCGGTGCCGGTGCAGGATGCCGCGCGCCTTTCGCAGAATCCGAACCTGAAGATCATGCAGGGGCCGGAGCTGCGCACGATCTTCCTCGGCATGGACCAGAGCCGCAACGAGCTGCTGTTCTCCAGCGTCAAGGGCAAGAACCCCTTCAAGGACAAGCGCGTGCGACAGGCCTTCTTCCAGGCGATCGACATCGAGGCGATCAAGACGCGGATCATGCGCGGCGCCGCGACGCCGACTGCGCTGATGGTAGCGCCCGGCATCAAGGGATTCGTGCCCGAGCTGAACAAGCGCCTGCCCCACGACCCGGAGGCATCGAAGAAGCTCCTCGCCGAAGCCGGATACCCGAACGGCTTCGAGGTCAGGATGAACTGCCCGAACGACCGCTACGTCAACGACGGCGAGATCTGCCAGGCGGTGGCTGCGATGCTGGCGCGCGTGGGCGTGAAGGTTGGCCTGGACGCAGAGAGCAAGGCGACCTACTTCCCGAAGATCCTCTCGCGCAACACCTCGTTCTTCCTTCTGGGCTGGACGCCGGGAACCTACGACTCGCACAACCCGCTGTTCTCGCTGATGTCCACGCCTGGCGCCGGAGGACAGGGCCAGTTCAACCTGGGCAGCTACAGCAACCCGAAGATCGACGAGCTCACCGCGAAGATCTCGGCCGAAACGGACCAGGCCAAGCGCAACGCGATGATCGCCGAGGCGTTCAAGATCCACCAGGACGACGTCGGGCACCTGCCGCTGCACCAGCAAGCGCTCGCCTGGGGCATGCGCAAGAACGTCGAACTGGTCCAGCTCCCGGACAACTTCAATCCGTTCAAGTGGGTCGTGCTGAAGTGAGCGATCGCGGCCCGGCACGCGCCGGGCCCGCTGCCGCTCAGGCGCTATGAGTTCGCCCGGGTCGCCCTCGAGCGCTCCGTTGGCGCAGCCCACGGCGTTGCGCCGTTTCCTCGGCGGCGACCTGTTCTTCAGCTTTCGCAACAACCCGGTGGCGATCGGCGCCTTCGTCGTTGCGCTGGTGATGATCCTGGGGGCGGTGTTCGCCCCCTGGGTCGCCCCGCACAACCCATACGATCTCGCCTCGCTCACCCTGAACGACTCGCTGCTTCCGCCGGTCTGGCAGGCCGACGGTCGCACGCAGTATCTGCTCGGTACCGACGACCAGGGGCGGGACGTGTTGTCGACGATCCTGTACGGGTCGCGGATCTCGCTGCTGGTGGGGGTGGCCTCGGTCGTCCTGGCGATGGTGCTCGGCATCGCGCTGGGGCTGTTGTCCGGCTACCTCGGCGGACGGCTCGACGCGTTCATCATGCGGGTGGCGGACGTTCAGCTGTCGTTCCCGGCGATCCTGATCGCGCTGCTGATCGACGGAGTCGCGCGTGCGTTGTTGCCGCGCGATGCGCACACCGACTGGATGGCGATCGCAGTGCTGGTCGGCGCGATCGGGCTGGCCAACTGGGTGCAGTACGCGCGCACCGTGCGCGGATCGACGCTGGTGGAAAAGAGCAAGGAGTACGTCCAGGCGGCGCGCGTGATCGGCGTGCCGCCGTGGAAGATCATGGTGCGCCACGTGCTGCCAAACGTGCTCGGACCGGTGCTGGTCATCGCGACGATCAACGTCGCGACCGCGATCATCACCGAGGCGACGCTGTCGTTTCTCGGCGTCGGCGTGCCGCCCACCTCACCCTCGCTCGGGACGATGATCAATACCGGCAACAACTTCCTCTACTCGGGCGAGTGGTGGCTGGTGGTGCTGCCCGGTCTTGCGCTGGTGCTGCTTTGCATGTCGGTCAACCTGCTCGGTGACTGGCTGCGCGACGCGCTCAACCCGAAGCTGCAATGAGCAAGACGCCGCTGCTCGAAGTGCGCGAGCTGCGCGTCGAGTTCCCGACGCGCCGCGGCGTGCTCACGGCGATCGACGGCGTCTCGTTCGAGATCGCGCCGGGAGAGGTGCTCGGCGTCGTCGGTGAGTCCGGCGCCGGCAAATCGATCACCGGAATGGCGATCATCGGCCTGCTCGAACCTCCGGGGCGAATCGCCGGCGGCGAAGTCAAGCTCAACGGATTGCGCATCGATACGCTCCCGCCCGATGAAATGCGCAAGGTCCGCGGGCGCGAAATCGGCGCGATCTTCCAGGACCCGCTCACCTCGCTCAATCCGCTCTACACGATCGGGCGGCAACTGATCGAGACGATCCAGGCGCACCTGAACATGAGCGCCGCGCAGGCGCGCACGCGCGCGATCGACCTGCTCGAATCCACCGGCATCCCGGCCGCGGCCGCGCGCATCGAGCACTACCCGCACCAGTTCTCCGGGGGAATGCGCCAGCGCGTCGTGATCGCGCTCGCCCTCGCCGCCGAACCGAAGCTGATCATCGCCGACGAGCCGACCACCGCGCTCGACGTGTCGATCCAGGCGCAGATCATTGCGCTGCTCAAGGCGCTTTGCCGGGAAAAGGGCACCGCGGTCATGCTCGTGACGCACGACATGGGCGTGATCGCCGAGACGGCAGATCGCGTCGCGGTCATGTACGCTGGTCGCATCGCGGAGATCGGCCCGGTTTCCGACGTGATCCACCGCCCGCAGCACCCGTACACGGTAGGGCTGATGGGATCGATTCCGACGATCGGGCAGGACCGCGAACAGCTCGAGCAGATCGACGGCGCGATGCCGCGCCTGAATGCGATCCCCCGCGGCTGCGCCTTCAATCCCCGCTGCCCGCGCGTGATGCCGGTGTGCCTCGAGCGTCGCCCCGATCCGCTGCCGGCCGGAACCTCGCTCGCCGCGTGCTGGCTGCACGATGGGTCGCGCGGCACGACCGGCGCGCGAGAGATCAGCGCGTGACCGAGCCGCAGACCACGCGCGCACCGGCCACGCCCGCGGCCGGCGCACCGGCCGCGACCGCCGCGCCGCTGGTGAGCGCGCGCGACATCACCAAGGTGTTCGACGTCTCCGCTCCCTGGCTCAACCGGGTGCTCGAAGGCAAGCCGCGCCAGCTGCTGCATGCGGTCGACGGCATTTCGTTCGAGATCGAGGCGGGAGAGACGCTCGCCCTGGTGGGCGAATCGGGCTGCGGCAAGTCCAC
>JAHDXY010000325.1 GCA_023384005.1 Burkholderiaceae bacterium
GCCAGAGGCCGCGCTGGCGCGCGAGCTCGGGCTGCCGTACGCGACGCTCGCGGTGGTGGCGAACCACGCGGCGGGGCGCGGCGATAGCGGCGAGACGATCTCGCTCGAGGCGATCACCGATACGTTGGAGCACACGATGGGGCGGGTTCGAAAGATCCTCGTCCAGGCAGCCAAACTCGCCGCGACACTGGGCGCCGACGATCAGGGCTGAAGCGCGGCGAGCAGGTCGGCTTCGAGTTCGAGTTGCTCGCGCTCGTCCGACAGGACCGGGCCGTCGACGAGAAACACGTCCTCGACGCGATCTCCGAGCGTGGTCACGCGCGCCGTGTACAGATTCACCCGATGCCGGGCGAGAACGCGCGCCACCGCGTAGAGCAATCCGGTGCGGTCGTTTGCGGTGAGCGAGAGCAGGTAGTGCTGGCCGCGTTCGTCGGGGCGCAGCTCGACCGAGGGCTGGATCGGAAACGAACGCGAGCGCCGCGACATGCGACCTTGCCCCGGTGGCGGGAGTTCGCCGCGAAGCGTGAGACGTTGCGCCAGCTCGAGTTCCACCAGCTTGAGGATGTCGCGATAGCGCGCGCCTTCGTGCGGATCGATCACCAGGAAACTGTCGAGCGCGTACCCGTGGCGCGTCGTGTGGATGCGCGCGTCGAGCACCGACAGGTTCTTGCTGTCGAAGTATCCGCAAATGCGCGCGAACAACGCGGGCTGATCGGGCAGGTAGACGAGCACCTGGAACCCCTCGCCGATGGGCGCAACGCGCGCGCGCACGATCGGCTTGGCCGCGTCGACGTGCATGTGCAGCGCGCGCGCATGCCAGGCGACGTCGCTCGCGTCGTTGCGCAGGAAGTAGGCCACGTCGAGCTGTGCCCATAGCCGCTCGTACATCGGCTCCGAGATAGCGTGCAGGTTCAACAAGCTGCGAGCCTCGCGTCGCAAGGTGTCGACCCGCAGGTCGGCGAGCGGAACCTGTCCGTCGAGCGCATGCTTCGCGGCCTGGAACAGGTCGTCCAGCAGTTTCCCCTTCCAGGCGTTCCACACCTTTGGGCTGGTGCCGCGGATGTCGGCCACGGTGAGCAGGTACAGGGCGACCAGACGTTCCTCGGTTCGCACGAGCGAAGCGAAACGCGTGATGACCGCAGGATCGGAGAGATCCTGCTTTTGCGCGACCGAGGACATCGTCAGATGGTGCTCGACCAGGAACTCGATCAGATCGGCGTCGTCCGGGTCGATCCGGTGGCCGCGGCAAAAGCGCCTCGCGTCGCGTCTTCCGAGCTGCGAGTGATCGCCCCCGCGACCCTTGGCGATGTCGTGAAACAGCGCGGCGATCACGAGCCGCCACGGGCGGTCGAACGCGGCCATCAGCTGGCTGCAAAACGGATACTCGTGCGCGTGCTCGTCCATCAGAAAACGGCGCAGGTTGCGCACCACCATCAGGATGTGCTGATCGACGGTGTAGACGTGAAACAGGTCGTGCTGCATCCGTCCTACGACTCGCCCGAAGGCGGGCAGGTAGCGACCGAGCACCGACCACTGGTTCATGCTGCGCAGGGTGCGCGTTGTCCCGCGCGGGTGCCTGAGGATGTCGAGAAACAGCGCCCGGTTCGCCGGGTCGGCGCGAAATCGCGCATCGATCCGAATCCGCCCGTGCCAGATCGCGCGCAGCGTCGGAACGGTGAATCCCTTGACCTGCGGATGCAGTTGCAGCGCGTGAAAGGCGCGCAGCACGCCGGCCGGATCGTTTCCGAGCGCGTGCGGGTCGATCGCGTCGAGCTTTCCGCCGAGGTTGCGGAACTCGGAGTCGATCGCTTCGGGCGGCGAATCGGGTCGCGGAAACAGCGCGGATTCGAGGTTCTGGATCAGGATCGAGTTGAGTTGCGTGACGTGCTTGGCGGCCTGGAAGTAGCTCTGCATCAGCTCTTCGGAGGCGTGGCGCGCCGAGAGGTCGCGAAAGCCGAGCATCGAAGCAACCTGCGATTGCAGGTCGAACACGAGGCGGTCTTCGCGCCGTCCCGAGGCAATGTGCAGGCAGGCGCGGATTCGCCTGACGACGCGTTCGACACTGCGCAACACCCGCGCTTCCTCGGCCGTGACCAGGCCGTGGGTCGCGAGATCGGTCCAGCGCGTGCCGAAGCCCGCCGCGCGCGCGGTCCAGATCACGACGTGCAGGTCGCGCAACCCCCCGGGGCTCTCCTTGGTGTTCGGCTCGAGGCTATAGGGCGTGTCCTCGAACTTGACGTGCCGCTGTCGCATCTCGAGCATCTTTGCGCGGAAGTACGCCGCCGGGTCGATCTGGCGCCCGATTCCCTCGCGCAGCCGCAGGAACAGCGCGCGGTCGCCGGCGATGTAGCGCGCCTCCATCGAACTCGTCTGGACCGTGATGTCGCCAGCCGCTTGCGACATCGATTCGGCAAGCGTGCGGACGCTGTGCCCGATCTCCAGACCAGCGTCCCAGCACGCGCCGATGAACGCCTCGATGCTTCTCTCGGTGGCCGGTTGCGCGGGCGCAGCCAGCAAGACCATCAGGTCGACGTCGGAGTGCGGGAAGATCTCGGTGCGACCGTAGCCGCCGACCGCGACGAGCGTTGCCGACGATGGCAGCGCGGCGAGCGACCAGAGCTCGCGCAGCGTGCGGTCGGCTTGTCCGGAGAGCCTTCGCAGCAGGCGGGCCGGATTGCGGTCGCTCAGGAAACCGTCGATCGCCGCACCGCGGTGGGCGCGGTGCACGCTGCGCAGCACCGCGAGCCTGCTCGAGTCGATCAGTGTCGCGTGCGAAGTCAAGGTTCGGCCCTAGCCCGAAAGGTCGTGCGGCGGGGCAGGGCTGCCGGCGGAAAGGGTCAGAACCTCGTAGCCGGACGCAGTCACGAGAACGGTGTGCTCCCACTGCGCCGACAGGCTGCGGTCCTTGGTGACGATCGTCCAGCCGTCGGGCAGTTCGCGCACCTCGCGGCGACCGGCGTTGATCATCGGTTCGATCGTGAAGGTCATGCCCTCGAGCAGCCCTTCCCCGGTTCCCGGGCGGCCGTAGTGGAGGATCTGCGGCTCTTCGTGAAAGCGCCGGCCGATGCCGTGGCCGCAGAACTCGCGTACGACGGAAAAGCCGTGCGCTTCGGCGTGGCGCTGGATCGCGTGGCCGATGTCGCCGACCGTGGCTCCGGGGCGCACCTGCGAGATGCCCAGCCACATGCACGCATAGGTCACGTCGCTCAGGCGTCGCGCCGCGATCGAGGGTTCGCCGACGAAGAACATCCGGCTGGTATCGCCGTGAAAACCGTCGCGGATCACGGTGACGTCGATGTTCACGACGTCGCCGTTCTTCAGCACCTTGTCGCCCGGAATCCCGTGGCACACCTGATGGTTGACCGACGTGCAGATCGACTTCGGATAGGGCCTGTAACCCGGCGGCGCGTAGTGCAGCGGGGCCGGAATCGTACCCTGCACCTCGATCATGTAGTCGTGGCAGAGTCGGTCGAGCTCCTCGGTGGTCACGCCCGCGCGCACGTGCGGGGCGATGAAATCGAGCACTTCGGAGGCGAGTCGCCCCGCCGTGCGCATGCCCTCGATCTCGGGGCTCGTCTTCAGTTCGATTGCCATGCTAAGATTATAGGTTAGCTCCAGTTCCCTGCCTTTCGGGTGGCCACATTGCTGGCCGGGCATTCCCGGGAGCGCGAACTGGCAACCCAGCGCGCGCCCACGCGAAAAGGGTCCGCCGCGGGATTCCCCGGCAACGTCGCCCAGTGCGACGCGTCGAATCCTTGCGGTGGCTGAGTGGGCGCGTCAGACCAAACCCTGTTCGGAGTATTTGCTCATGTCTACGACCATGCGTCAGATGCTGGAGGCCGGCGTTCACTTCGGTCACCAGACCCGGTTCTGGAACCCACGGATGGCGCCGTACATCTACGGCCATCGCAACCGGATCCACATCATCAACCTCGAGAAGACCCTCGAGCGATATCGTGAGGCCTACAAGTACGTGCGCCAGCTCTCGGCGAACCGTGGCACGGTCCTGTTCGTCGGCACCAAGCGCCAGGCTCGGGAGATCCTCGCCGAAGAAGCGCAGCGCGCCGGCGTTCCCTATGTAGACCAGCGCTGGCTGGGCGGAATGCTCACCAATTTCAAGACGGTGAAAGCGTCGATCAAGCGGCTCAAGGACATGGAAGCGATCATCGCCGACGGCGGCCAGGAGCGCATGTCGAAGAAGGAAGGGCTGATGTTCCAGCGCGAGCTGACCAAGCTCAACCAGAGCCTCGGCGGAATCAAGGACATGGGCGGGCTGCCAGACGCGCTGTTCGTGATCGACGTCGGATACCACAAGATCGCGGTGACCGAGGCGATCAAGCTGGGAATCCCGGTGGTCGCGGTCGTCGACACGAACCACTCGCCCGACGGGATCGACTACGTCATCCCGGGCAACGACGACTCGGGCAAGGCGATTCGCCTGTACGCGCGCGGAATCGCCGACGCCGTCCTCGAAGGGCGCAACACCTCGATGCAGGACATCGTCGGCGACGGGTCCGAGGGCGAGGAGTTCGTCGAGGTCGCGGCCGACGCCGACAACGACTGAGCGGATACGACCCTCGTCGGACGCGGGGCTGTTCGACGACAGCCCCTTCTTCTTGGTGCCGCCGAACTTGGCGCGGCACCGTGACCAA
>JAHDXY010000326.1 GCA_023384005.1 Burkholderiaceae bacterium
TCTACGGGGTTCTATTGCTCGTATCTTACGCAGCGTTTCCCAAAGGCTTGGCGGGACTCCTTGGCAATCAGAGTTCGTTCCTCAAGATGCGCCCTGGACCTGTCGTTCCACGGCAAGAGTCAACCTCGCCACCAACCGCGCGTGCCGATGCAGTCGCGATGACGGGAACGCCACTGCTTGCAGTAGAGAGACTCCAGAAGGCTTTCTCCGGGGTCGTTGCGGTGAACAACGTGAGCATGGGTGTCGGCTCCGGAATGATCCACGGTCTGATCGGGCCTAACGGATCCGGCAAGACGACCTTGGTCAACCTGATGACTGGTGTCTACCGCCTAGACGGAGGGGCCGTAACGTTTGCAGGCGAGCGGATGGATGGACTCAGCCTCTTCCAGGTTGCCCGACGTGGGTTGGTTCGGACGTTCCAGAATCCCCATATTTTCAAGAGGCTTACGGTCCGAGAAAACGTGGTCGTTGGCGCGCACCGGCATTTCTTGAGCGGGTTTTGGAAGATCGTCACAAATCTTGGATCAGCGCGGGCCGAGGAAGTGGCGATGATTCAGCGCACCGACCAGATCCTGATGCAACTCGGCCTTGCGGAACGTGCCGATGAGCTGGCAGTAGACCTCCCCTACGGGATGCAACGTATGGTCGACGTAGCGCGCGCGATGATGTGTCGCCCGCGGATGATCATCCTGGATGAGCCGGCTGCAGGATTGAGCGAAGTCGAGCTCGAACACTTGGCCCGAGTGCTCCGGACGCTGCGTGACGCGGGCGTATCGATTCTGTTGATCGAACATCATCTGGACTTCCTGTTGGGTTTGGTTGATCTGGTCACGGTGCTGGACTATGGCGAAACCATCTTTGAGGGAACGCCGGCCGAAGTTCGCCGGGACGAACGCGTGATTGAAGCGTACCTGGGAGCAGCCAATGCTCGAACTTAGGAATGTTTCGGTCCGCTACGGTGCGGTTCAAGGAATCAGTGAAGTAAGCTTGATCGTGCCGACCGGGCAGGTCACCGCAATCGTCGGAGCCAACGGTGCCGGCAAGTCGACCTGCCTCAAGGTCATCAGCGCCTTGGTCGCGCCAACCTTCGGTGAGGTCGTCTTCGAAGGCGCGACGGTGACGCAGGTTCCCGCGGAGGGGCGCCGTCGCCTCGGCATTGCGCACGTCATGGAGGGGCGTCGTTTCTTCCGCGATCAGACGGTCCACAACAATTTGCTGCTCGGCGCTTATGTACGATTGCGCAAGGGCGAGAAAAAGGCGATCGAACAGGATGTGGCCGAGATCTATGAGCGTTTCGCCGTCCTGGCCGAGAAGCGCAACGCGATTTCGGCAACGTTGTCGGGTGGTCAACAGCAAATTCTCGTCCTCGCCATGGCGCTGCTCTTGCGCCCGAAGCTGCTGCTGCTCGACGAGCCCTCGCTTGGCCTGGCACCCAAGATCGTTGACGAAATGTTCCACCATCTCGAGGACCTGAGGCGTGTCGGCCTGACGATCCTGCTCGTCGAACAAATGGCGTTGCTGGGACTCGAGGTCGCCAGCACGGGCTATGTCTTCGAGCGCGGGCGCATTGTGGGCCAAGGGCCGGCAATCGATTTGCTACAAGGTGGTCTGGCCGGTCATTTGAGCGAGATCTACCTAGGACGTGGGGGCGCCGCACGTCCGGATGATTGACCACACATCGAGGTCACCATGACCGATCATTTGAGCGCGCTTCCGCCGCCGTCCGATGCCGGACTGGTCGTCCTGGTTACAGGAGCCAGCAGGGGAATCGGGCGAGGCATCGCATGTGCCTTCGCCGCCCAGGGTGCGACCGTGGCAGTGTGCGGACGCAACGCGGCATCGATATCGGCGGTGGTGGACGAGGTGGTCACCACCGGAGGGGCGGCTTTCCCGATCTGTGCCGACGTTTCGATCCCAGCCGATGTCGATCGGATGGTTCGCTCCGTCGTCGAGCGCTGCGGGCGCCTTGACGTCCTGGTCAACAACGCAGGGGTGTACCTAACGGCGCCTGTGGTTGAGATGAGCGACGAAGACTGGGACCTGACCATCGCCATCGACCTCAAAGGTGTCTTTTTGTGCTCTCGCGCTGCCGCGCGCCAGATGATCGAGCAGCGCAGTGGCCGCATCGTGAATATTTCTTCGATTGCGCAATTCCGTGGCGGGACTCCGGGACATGCCCACTATGGCGCCGCCAAGGGTGGCGTTGGAGCCTTCAGCAAGACCCTCGCCAAGGAACTCGGACCTTCCGGAATCACCGTGAATTGCGTCGCTCCCGGCCTCATCGAGGACACCGACATGGGCGCGACATCCAAGGACCTGATGGGCCAATCCTACCTGGCCACAATCCCGCTGGGCTGCCTCGGGAAGGTACAAGACGTCGTGGACGCGGTGCTGTTTCTGTCCTCGAATCGTGCTCGGTACATCACGGGTGAAACGCTCAATGTCAACGGCGGGAGCCATATGGTCTAGCCGCTTGCCGAACCGCAAGCGGTGAGACAGTAGAGAACCGAACCTGTCAGGAACACTGTTGAAGAAAGTGAGCTTGCATTCCGAAACACGCGCAGGGAGCCACCATGCCGAGAACCGGTCGCGTCGTCTTCAGTCAGATGGAGGACGTGCAGTTCGGCGTCGATGCAGCCACCGCAGTCGCCGCGACCGCGCGGCGCTGCGGCGCCAACCGCGTCTTCTTGATGGCGAGCGGCACTCTGAACCGAGACACGGAAGTGGTTCACCGTATCCGGGCAGCACTCGGCAATACCTGCGCCGGGCTGTTTGACAGAATTTCGCCCCATACGCCAAGATCCGATGTCCTTGCAGCATCGGAGCAGGCACGCGCGGCGGGCGCCGATCTCCTGGTCACCATTGGCGGAGGGTCGATCACCGACGCAGGGAAAGCCGTCCAGCTGTGCCTCGCCAACGATGTGCGCACTATCGAGTCGATGGATCGGCTGCGCTCCGTCATTGGAGCGGATGGGGCAATCGGACCACCGCCGTGCGCACCACCAAGCGTGCGGCAGGTCAGCGTTCCGACCACTCTCTCGGCTGCGGAGTTCAGCGCCGTCGCTGGCGTCACTGATCTGCGCACACGAGTGAAGGATCTGTTCCGCCACCCGAGCATCATCCCAGTTACCGTGATTCTGGATCCAGTCATTACCGCGCACACACCTGAGTGGCTCTTCATCTCCACCGGCATCCGCGCCGTTGATCACTGTGTCGAAGGCATTTGCTCGCGTGAAGCCCATCCGTTTGCGGATGCGCAGGCCCTGCACGGACTGGGCATGCTGACCAGCGGCCTAGCGCGCGTCAAAGCCGTGCCATCCGATCAGGAGGCGCGCCTGAAATGCCAGATTGGGGCCTGGTTATCCATGGCGCCGATCGCCACCGGAGTCCCGATGGGGGCGAGCCACGGCATTGGCTATGTCCTGGGAGCGGCGTTTGACGTGCCTCACGGTCATACGTCGTGCGTCATGCTGCCATCAGTCATGCGTTGGAACCGGCCCGCAAACGCGGATCGCCAGAAGCTGGTGGCGGCGGCAATGGGTGAGCCGCTCCGCGATGCCGCCGATCTTCTCGACGCACTCATTCGCGACCTCGGCATGCCGCGCAGCCTGGGGGCGGTCGGCATTGGCGCTGAACACTTCGGGAACATCGCGGAACAAGCGATGGCCACGGCATGGATACCACGCAATCCGCGTCCGATCGACGGGCCGGCGCAGCTACGCGAGATTCTCGAACTCGCTGCCTGATTGACGCTCCCGACGCGGGATAGCGTGGGCCGCTGTCCCGCGGACCGCTAGGACGTGCCCATGCGACCGCCTAGCGGTGAGGCAGAGCGTAAACGATCGGCCACGGCTAGCCGCCAAGATAGGCGGCTCGAACCTTGGCATTGTCTCGCAAACTCTCTCGCGAGCCTTCGAGAACGACGCGTCCGGTTTCCATTACATATCCCCGATGAGCGAGGTGCAGTGCCTGATATGCGTTCTGCTCCACCAGCAGAATTGCCGTGCCGCGCGCGTTGATGCCGCGAATGATTGCGAAAAGGTCGCGTACGATCAGCGGCGCCAGCCCCAGTGAGGGCTCGTCGAGCAGAAGTAACTTGGGCCGCGCCATCAACGCACGCCCGACAGCGAGCATTTGTTGCTCGCCACCCGAGAGCGTCCCGGCCACCTGTCGCGCACGCTCGCCAAGTTTTGGGAAGAACTCGTAAACCGCCTCTACATCGTGGTCTAGGTCGCGCGACGAGAGCCCCAGGGTGTATGCTCCAAGCCGCAGATTTTCCCTTACCGTCATGAACGGAAACACCTTGCGACCTTCAGGGCAATGGGCGATTCCGAGTCGAACAATGACCTTCGGGTGCAGTCCTCGAATCGGGCGACCGAGCATCCGCATCGTTCCGGTGCGTGCTGGCAGGAGTCCTGAAATGGTCCGCAACAGCGTGCTCTTCCCAGTGCCATTGCTGCCCAGGACAGCGACGACCTCACCGGGGTGAACCACCAGTGACACGCCGCGCAAGGCCTGAGTACGCCCATAAAACGCGCTCACACCCTCGACCTCGAGCAACGGCGGGGTGGTACACAGGTCAGTCGAGGGGCTGTGCACTAGTCGCTCCCTTGAGGGCCGAGGTACGCGGCGACGACCTCAGGAT
>JAHDXY010000327.1 GCA_023384005.1 Burkholderiaceae bacterium
GACAAGGCCACCGGCAAGGAGAACAAGATCACGATCAAGGCCAACTCGGGCCTGTCCGAAGACGAGATCCAGAAGATGGTCAACGACGCCGAAGTCAACGCCGCGGAGGACCACAAGCGGCGCGAGCTGGTCGAGGCGCGCAACCAGGCCGATTCGCTCGTGCATTCGGTGACGAAGTCGCTCGCCGAGTACGGCGACAAGGTCGAGGCTGGCGAGAAAGCGAAGATCGAGGAAGCGCTCAAGGCGGCCGAGGAGTCGCTGAAATCCGAGGACAAGGCCGAGATCGAGGCCAGGACCAACGCGCTGATGCAGGCCTCGCAGAAGCTCGGCGAGATGATGTACGCGAAGATGCAGGCCGAGCAGGGCGCGCAGGGTGAGGGCGTCGGCGGGGCCGGCGGCGACGCGCAGCAGGCCGAGACGTCGAAGTCCGGCAAGGAAGAGGACGTGGTCGACGCCGATTTCAAGGAGGTCAAGCGCGACGCGTGAAGCGCCAAGCGCGACTGAACGACCCCCACCGACCGAATCACCGGCTTGCGATCGAGCGATCGCAAGCCGTTTTGCCTTAGAAGAAGATGGCCAAGCGCGATTACTACGAAGTACTGGGAGTGGCGAAGAACGCCAGCGACGACGAGCTTAGGAAGTCCTATCGCAAGCTGGCGATGAAGCATCACCCCGACCGCAACCCGGACAGCAAGGAATCCGAGGAGAAGTTCAAGGAGGCCAAGGAGGCTTACGAAATGCTCTCCGACCCGCAAAAGCGCGAGGCCTACGACCGCTTCGGGCACGCCGGAGTCGATCCGAGCGCCGCCGGCGGATTCGGCGCGGGCGGCCATGGCCCGGGCGGGTTCTCGGACGTGTTCGGGGACATCTTCGGCGACATCTTCGGCGGCGGCGGCGCGGCGCGCGGCGGGCGCAGCAACGTCTACCGCGGTGCGGACCTGCGTTATTCGATGGAGATCACGCTCGAGCAGGCCGCGGCCGGCTACGCGACCGAGATCCGGGTGCCGGGCTGGGAGCGCTGCGAGCCCTGCCGCGGCAGCGGCGCGAAGCCGGGGACGACGGCCAAGCCGTGCCACACCTGCGCGGGCCAGGGTTCGGTTCGCATCCAGCAGGGCTTCTTCTCGATCCAGCAGACCTGCCCGACCTGCCACGGCAGCGGGAAGGTCATTCCCGACCCGTGCAGCGCGTGCGACGGCATCGGCCGGATCAAGAAGACCAAGACGCTCGAAGTGAAGATCCCCGCGGGCATCGACGACGGAATGCGGATCCGCTCGACCGGCAACGGCGAACCCGGGGTCAACGGGGGGCCCGCGGGCGACCTGTACGTCGAGATCCACCTGAAGGCGCACCAGGTGTTCGAGCGCCGCGGCGACGACCTGCACTGCGAGATCCCGATCTCGATGGTCACCGCGGCGCTGGGCGGAAAGGTCGAGGTCCCCACCCTGGGCGGCAAGGCCGAGATCGACCTTCCCGAAGGCACCCAATCGGGCAAGACCTTCAGGCTGCGCGGCAAAGGAATCAAGGGCGTGCGCTCGAGCTACCCTGGCGACCTCTATGCGCGCGTCGCGGTCGAGACGCCGGTGCGTCTGAGCGAGCACCAGAAGAAGATCCTTCGTGAACTCGACGCGTCGCTGCAGGATCCGAAGCACAGCCCTCAGGCGCGCGGCTGGATGGACAAGGTCCGCGAGTTCTTCCAGTAACCGCGCGCGGTCCGGGCCCGGCACCGGCCCGGCGCGCTCGCCGCGCAGGCCTCATTGCCCGAGTTCGTTCATCGCCCAGCGCAGCGCGTCGAGTTGCATCCGCTGCAGTTTCGCCGACGGCACCGCGCAGCGATCGGCGAGCGTGTCGAGGCGCGCTGCGTCGGGGACTTCGCACGCGAGCACCAGCTCGAGCAGCGCGCCGAGGTCGCCGGCGCGCTCGAGCAGGGCGCGCGCGACCTCCGGCTGCGGATCGACCGAGGCGACGATCCGCTGCATCGGCTGCCCGACGATCGCGTCGAGCGCCGAGAACAGACCGGTCATGAACGCGTCGCTCGCGTCGTTGGCGCTCGTGCCGGCGCGCTCCCCAGGCCCGACTCCCGCGTCCGAGCGCAGCAGCTCCATCAGGCGCGCGCGCATGATCGCAGTGACCGCGAGAGCGGCGCCGGCGCCGCGCTCGACCCTCGCGGTGACGAGCGACAATCCTAGCCAGCGCGTCAGGGCACGCTGGCCGAGCATCGCGATCGCGTCTTCGATCGAACCGAGTTCGTTGCGCGGCGCGAAGGCGGCCGAATTCACATAGCGCAGCAGGCGAAACGCCAGCGCCGGATCGGCCCGGATCGCCAGTTCGACCTCCGCCGCATCGCGGTCGCCTCGCAACAGCGCGAGCGCGCGCATGACGGTGCCGTAGAGCGGCGCGACCGCGTCGGAGCGCTCGTCGGGCAGCTCGGTGAACCAGTGGCCCTCGACCGCATCGAAACCGGCGGCGAGCGCCGCGGCGAATCCGGCGCGGTTCGCGACTCCCGCGGCGACCGTCTTCAGGCCGCGGTGGCGCAGCGCGGCGGTGTAGCGTGCGAGGTGCGACTCGGGCAGCGAACCGATGTCCACGCGCGCGTGCGTCGCACACGAGAGCTGGGTCAGCCAGGGCGAGCCGGGTCCGGCGTCGCCGATCGCGAATCGCAGTCCGCGTGTACGATGCGCGGCGAGGCGCGCGGGCAGTTCGGCGGTGTCGCCCGTGCCGTGCACGAGCTGAACGATCCACGCGCGCGGATCGAATTCGGGCAGCGCGGGGTCGTCGAGTTGCGACAGGCGCCGGTCGACGAACAGCAGAACGCCGTCGATTCCGCGTGCGCCCACGTGCGCGAGGAGGATCGACGCGCTCGTGCCCGCACCGGCGAGGCGGATTCCGGTCATCCGCTCGCGGCGATCGACGATCGGTACGATGGCGAGCGAGCCGGCGGCGGGTTCCATTTCGATTCGTTGGTCGCGTACGATGAGAGGGTACACGATGGAAGAAGAGATCGAACGCAAGACCAGGCTCACTTTCGCCGGCGCCGCCGGCACGGTGACCGGTTCACGCTACCTGCTCGAAACCGGAAAGCGCCGCGTCCTGCTCGACTGCGGCCTGTTCCAGGGATACAAGCAGCTCAGGCTGCGCAATCGCGCGAAGTTCCCGATCGCCCCGGGCCGGGTGCATGCGGTCGTGCTCAGTCACGCGCACCTCGACCACAGCGGTTATCTTCCGGCGCTGGTTCGCGACGGTTTCCGCGGACCGATCTACGCGACCGAGGCCACCGCCGAGCTGTGCGAGATCCTGTTGCGCGACAGCGCGCACCTGCAGGAAGACGAAGCGGAGTACGCGAATCGCCACGGATACTCGAAGCACGCGCCGGCCGAGCCGCTGTACACGATGCGCGACGCCGAGCGTGCGATCGCGCAGTTGCGCACCGTGCCTTTCCAAAGCCGCTTCGACCTCGGCGACGGGGTATCGGCTGAACTGCTCGGCGCCGGACACCTGCTCGGCGCGTCGATCGTCAGGATCACTCGCGGCAAACGCACGCTGGTGTTCTCCGGGGATCTGGGCCGGCCCGAGGACACGATCATGCGCGCGCCCTCGCGCATCGCGAGCGCCGACACGCTGATCGTCGAATCGACCTACGGAGACCGCCGCCACGCCCCGGACGACGCGAGCGAGCACATCGCCGCAACGGTCCGCGATACGGCTGCGCGCGGCGGCACTGTCCTGATCCCCTCGTTCGCGATCGGCCGCGCGCAGACCGTGATGCTGGCGCTGTTTCGGCTCAAGCAGCGCGGCGAAATCCCGGACCTGCCCGTGTTCCTGGACAGCCCGATGGCGATCAACGCGACCGAGCTGTACCGGAAGTACCGCGCGATGCACCGGCTCAGCTTGGCCGACGTGCGCGGGATGTGCTCGGTCGCCAAGCTCGTGCGCACCGCTGATGAATCGAAGTCGCTCGCGACGCTGCGCGTGCCTTCGGTGATCATCTCGGCGAGCGGAATGGCCACCGGCGGGCGCGTCCTGCATCACCTCAAGCGACTCGCGCCCGACCCGCGGAACAGCATCGTATTCGTCGGTTACCAGGCCGGAGGCACGCGTGGCGCGCACCTGGTCGCGGGCGCGCGCGAGGTGAAGATCCACGGGCAGTGGATCGAAGTGCGCGCCGGCGTCGAGCAGATCGACAGCTACTCGGCGCACGCCGACGCCGACGAGATCATGGCCTGGCTGGGCTCGATTCGTCCGGCCCCGCGGCAGGTCTACCTGTGTCACGGAGAGCCCGACGCCGCCGACAAGTTGCGCCAGCGCATCGGTGAGAAACTCGGCTGGCCGGCGCGGGTGCCCGAGCACCTCGAAACGGTGGAGGTCGAGCTTTGACCCGCTTTGCACGATCGGTCGGTCGCGGCAAGGGCCGCCAGGCGAACGCCGAGGCGCGCGAGCGCGTACGCGAGCTGATCGGCCGGGACCCGGCGCGCGCCGACCTGCTGGTCGAGTACCTGCACCGGATCCAGGACGCCGAGGGCGGCGTGAGCGTGGCGTCGGTCGCCGCGCTCGCCGCCGAATTGCGCCTGTCGCAGGCGCAGGTGTTCGAGGTCGCGAGTTTCTATCACCATTTCGACCTGCTGCCCGAGGGGCGGGCGCGCCCGCCC
>JAHDXY010000328.1 GCA_023384005.1 Burkholderiaceae bacterium
CAGTTCATCCTGTACTCGGCGATGGTGGCCGGAGCAACCGGCGCGCTCTCCGAAGTGCTGGGCGAGATCCAGCGCGCAGCCGGCGCCACCGAACGGCTTCTCGAGCTGCTGCACGCGCAGCCGTCGATCGCAGGATCGAGCGCGCCGGCGCCGGCACCCGCGTACCCCGGGAGTCCGGCGCGCGGCGCCTCGCTCGCGCTCGAGTTGCTCGCCTTCAGCTACCCGTCGCGCCCGATGGAAAAGGCGCTCGACGAGGTGTCGTTCCAGGTCGCCGCCGGCGAGACGGTCGCGCTGGTGGGCCCCTCGGGCGCCGGAAAGACGACGGTGTTCCAGCTCCTTCTGCGCTTCTACGATCCGCAGCGCGGGCGCATCCTGCTCGACGGGGTCGACGTTCGCGACTACGGGCTGCGGGCGCTGCGCGAGCGCATCGGGCTCGTGTCGCAGGACAGCGTCGTGTTCTCGGCCGACGTGCTCGAGAACATCCGCTACGGCCGGCTCGACGCGAGCGACGACGAAGTGATCGAGGCGGCGCGCGCGGCCCATGCCGACGAGTTCGTGCGGCGCCTGCCCGAGGGCTACCGCACTTACGTCGGCGAGCGCGGCGTTCGGCTCTCGGGGGGGCAGCGCCAGCGAATCGCGATCGCGCGCGCGCTGCTCAAGAACCCGCCGCTGCTGCTGCTCGACGAGGCGACCAGCGCGCTCGACGCGGAGAGCGAACAGCACGTGCAGCAGGCGCTCGAGGAGGCGATGCACGGGCGCACGACGCTGGTGATCGCGCACCGCCTCGCGACGGTGGCCCACGCCGACCGGATCATCGTGCTCGAGCGCGGTCGCGTGATCGAATCGGGCAGTCACGCCGAACTGCTCGCCAATGCCGGGCTCTACGCGCGGCTCGCGACGATGCAGTTTCGCGCCTGAGCGTGCGTCGGGCGCGCGCTCGAACTGGTCGCCGCCTGCATAAACGGCACGCCCCGCTCCGGCCGCGACCCGAAATGAGATAGCCTTCGCGAATCGCGCTTCGCGCACGATCCGGACAACGATCGCGGGGAAAACGATGGGCACTCGCCTGCAGGGGAAACTCGTTCTCGTCACCGCCGCCGCCCAGGGAATGGGCCGCGCCGCGGCGCTCGCGATGGCGCGCGAGGGCGCGCGTGTCGTCGCGACCGACTTGCGCGAGGACCTGCTCGCGACGCTCGCCGACGAGGCCGCGCGCGCGGGCGACAAGATCTCCGTCGAACCGCTCGACGCCACCGACCCGGACGCGATCCGTTCACTGCTCGAGCGGCTCGACGCGCTTGACGTGCTGTTCAATTGCGCCGGCTACGTCCACCAGGGAACCATCCTGGAGTGCTCGGAAGACGACTGGGACTTCAGCTTCACGCTGAACGTTCGCTCGATGTACCGCACGATCCGCGCGGCGCTGCCGAAGATGCTCGCCAACGGCGGCGGATCGATCGTGAACATGGCGTCGGTGTGCTCGTCGGTCAAGGGGTTCCCGAACCGATTCATCTACGGCACGACCAAGGCGGCGGTGATCGGGCTGACCAAGTCGGTCGCGGCCGATTTCGTCACGAAGGGCATCCGGTGCAACGCGATCGGGCCCGGCACGGTCGAGACTCCGAGCCTGCACGAGCGGATGCGCGCGCTCGGCGACGTCGAAGAGGCGCGCAAGATGTTCGTCGCGCGCCAGCCGATGGGCCGGCTCGCGAGCGCGGAAGAAATCATCCCGATCGTGATCTACCTCGCGAGCGACGAAAGCGCGTTCGCCACCGGGCAGATCTTCAACGTCGACGGCGGAATCACGATCTGAGTTCCGCGCGTCGAGCCACAATCACCACAGCAGCCAACAATCCACTCATCGAGGAGTTCAAGGCATGAAACTGGTCCGCTATGGCAAACCCGGCAAGGAGAAGCCCGGCCTGATCGACGCCGCAGGCAAGCTGCGCGATCTCTCGAAGGTCGTCGCAGACATCGGACCGGACGAGCTCTCGCCCAGGGGTCTTGCAAGACTTGCGAAGCTCAAGACCGACAAGCTCGCGCTGGTGCGCGGCAAGCCGCGCATGGGCGTTCCCTTCAGCGGCGCGACGAAGTTCGTCGCGATCGGACTGAACTACGCCGACCACGCGGCCGAGACCGGCAACGCCCTGCCCAAGGAGCCGATCGTCTTTCACAAGACGCTGTCGTGCATGCAGGGCGCGAACGACGACATCATGCTGCCGAAGAACTCGGTCAAGACCGACTGGGAAGTCGAGCTCGGAATCGTCATCGGCACGCGTGCGCGTTACGTCACGAAGAAGGCGGCGCTGTCGCACGTGGCCGGCTACGTGCTCGTCAACGACGTCTCCGAGCGCGAGTTCCAGCTCGAGCGCGGCGGCACCTGGGACAAGGGCAAGGGCTTCGACACTTTCGGTCCGGTCGGGCCGTGGCTGCTCACCGCCGACGAGGTGAAGAACCCGCAGAATCTCGACATATGGCTCGACGTCAACGGCGAGAAAAGGCAGCGCGGCAACACGAAGACGATGATCTTCGACTGCGCGACGCTGGTCTCGTACGTGAGCGCGCTGTTCACGCTCAACCCCGGCGACATCATCACAACCGGCACCCCGCCCGGCGTGGGCAGCGGCATGAAGCCGACGCCGCAGTTCCTCAAACCCGGCGACTCGCTCGCGCTCGGCATCGAAGGGCTGGGCGAGCAGCGCGCGAAGGTGCTGCGCTTCAAGCTCTGAGCGCGCGCGGTACTTTCCCGCGACTCCGGGGGCGCTCAACACTTCTTCACGTTCGCTCATCGTGCCTTGATCGGAGGGGAGTACGGTCGAATCGTGCAACCCGACGACGGGTTGTCCCGATCAACTGGAGAACACGATGAACGAACGACCGAACAACGACGCCGGCAACGACGCAGGCAACGAAGCCGCGGCGAGCGCGCCGAACGACGCGACCGCTTCGCCGGCCCCGAAGCGCAGGCGCTTCTGGCTCTTCGCCGGACTCGCCGGCGCGGCGACCACCCTTGCCGCCTGCGCCCAACCGGGATCGGGCGCACGCGGCGAGGGCGGCGGCGGATGGGGCGGATGGGGCGCACGCCACGGCCACGGCCACCACGGCTGGGGCAGGCGTGGTCCGATCGACCCGCAGAAGATGGCCGAGCGCGTCGATCGCGGCGTCGATCGCGTGCTCTCGCAGGTCGACGCGAGCGACGAGCAAAAGCGCAAGGTCGCGACGATCGCCAAGCAAACGCTGACCGAACTCGCACCGATGCGCGAGAAGTTCCGCGACGCCCGTCGTCGCGGCGTCGAGTTGCTCGCCGCGGCGACGATCGACCGCGCCGCGATCGAGCGCCTGCGGGCCGAGCAGTTGCAGGCCGCCGACACGCTCTCGCGCCGCATCTCGGTTGCGATGGTCGACGTCGCCGAGGTCCTCGACGCCGGGCAGCGCGCGAAACTCAAGGCCGGTCTCGAGCGCCGGATGGGGCGCCGCTGGTCCTGAGCGCCAGCGCGCCCGTCCGCGGCGGCATGGCGAAGCGCGCGAGCGCCGCGGCGCCGATCGGCGCTGCCGCGCTCGCGACAGCGCCCACTGGCGCTGCCGCGGTCGGGCCAGCCGGCTAAGATGCCGACGATGACGCGCATCCTGATGATCGAGGACGACGACCGGCTCGCGTCGATGGTCGCTGCCTACCTGCGAGACGCCGGATTCGAGGTCGAGGTCGCGGGCGACGCGGGTTCGGGCGTGCGCGCGCTGGAGGCGAACGCCCCCGACATCGTGCTGCTCGACCTGATGCTGCCCGACGGCGACGGCCTCGAGGTCTGCCGCAGGCTGCGCGCCACCTCCTCGGTGCCGGTGATCATGGTCACCGCTCGCGGCGACACCACCGACCGCATCGTCGGCCTCGAACTCGGCGCCGACGACTACCTCGCGAAACCCTTCGATCCGCGCGAACTGCTCGCACGCCTGCGCGCCGTGCTGCGCCGCCACGGCGACGACCACGCGGCCGACGTCCTGCGTTTCGGCCGTCTCGAGATCGACCGCGCGGCGCGGCGCGTGTCGATCGACGGGCAAGCGCGCGAGCTCACCGCGCGCCAGTTCGACCTGCTGCTCGCGATGGCCGAGCGCGCCGGCCGCGTGCTCTCGCGCGAGCAGCTGATCGACGCGGTCGGCGGTGACGGGTCGGATCCGCTCGACCGCACGATCGACGTCCACGTGGTCAAGGTGCGTGCCGCGATCGAGGACGACCCGAAGCATCCGCGACGCGTGCTCACCGTGCGCGGCGCCGGCTACGTGTTCGCCAAGGCGCAGGATTGAAGCGCCTCTACCTGCGGATCTACGTCGCGGTGATCGCGACGCTCGCGCTGTTCGTCGCCCTGTCCTGGATCGCGTGGCACCAGTGGTCGGGCGCGCAGGACCGCCCTGGCGCCCCGATGCTGCTCGCGATGACGGCGGCCGAGCTGCTTCCGAGCGACGCGCCGCGCGCGTCGCTGCAAAGCGCGCTCGAGCGATGGCGCGCGCGCACCGGCGCCGACATCGCGCTGTACGCCGCCGATGGCAGCGCGATCGCCGCGGTCGGCTCGCACCTTCCGGCGCCGGGCACGCGCGCCTCGGGC
>JAHDXY010000329.1 GCA_023384005.1 Burkholderiaceae bacterium
GCGCGATCCGCGGGCAGGCGTCCGCCGGCGGCGGCCACGGCGGTCGGCAACAGGTCCATCAATGAGGTGGTGCCACTGTAGAGGGCGCCCGCTTCGAGCTTGCCGGGCCAGCGCATGATCAAGGGCACCCGCGTTCCACCCTCGTAGTGGGTCAGCTTCCCGCCGCGCATCGGCTCGCAGGAGCACAGACCGCTGTAGTAATCCTCGCAGCCGTTGTCGGACGTGAACACGACGATCGTATTGTCGGCTTCGCCCGACGCCTCCACCGCCGCCATGATCCGGCCGACCCCGTCGTCGAGGGATGCGATCATGGCCGCATTGATGCGTTGCAGTTCGTCCTTGATCTCGGGGAAGCGGTCGTAGTATTTCCGCACGACCATGTGCGGACTATGAGGCGCCGTGTAGGCCGCATAAAGGAAATAGGGCTTGCCCGACTTCGCGTTGCGTTCGATGAATTCGACGCTTCGGTCCGTCAGGTAGTCGGTGAGGTACCCGTTTGCGTCGGTGACCGGCGTCCGGCTCGGTCCATCGAGGATCCTGGCGTGGGGCCAGCGATCGAACACGCCATCCTTCGTGGCGGCGGCCGCGGCGACGCGATCCCGGGGCCAAACCCGTACGCCGGGCTGCGCCGGATCCCCATAGGATGTCTCGGCGGTCAGCAGTCCGACGAACTCGTCGAATCCGCGATTTGTCGGGTAGAACTGGTCGGCGATTCCCATGTGCCATTTGCCGACGAGCCCCGTCCTGTAACCGGCCGTCTGCAGGAGATTCCCTATCGTCAGCTCCCTGGCGTCGATCCCGTAGCCCTTCCTGAATTCCCGGTCGGCGGGGCCCTGGTTGAACTCGAATCCGAAGCGTTGCGGATAACGCCCGGTGAGCAACGCGGCGCGCGAAGGGGCGCACACGGGTGCCGCAGCATAGGCGGCGGTGAAGCGCACGCCCTGCCCGGCGAGCTTGTCGATGTTGGGAGTCCGATAGCGGCCGGCCTTGTATGCGCCGACGTCTGCGTAGCCCAGGTCGTCGGCCAGGATCAGGACGATATTGGGCTGCCTGGCGACTTTCGCCGACGCCTCGGCGATTGGCGCCAGCGTCGCCGGCCCCTGGGCCGGGGCGCTGACGACAAGGCCGAATGCTGCGAGCACCGCCATGCCGACCCGGGCCTTATGGAAAACTGTCATCGCTCACCCTTGCTTGTCATCGCGCACCCTTACCGCTGCGGAATCGCCGTCGCGATTTCCATTGAAATGGCAACCCGAGCCTTCGAATGGCGAGGCCGGCGCACGTGCACCATGGCAGAAGCGGAATTTGCGGCCACTGCCGCAGGAGCAGGCCTGGTAAGGGCCGCCGGCCGCGTCGCGCTGCGCCATCCAGGCCATCACGCCAGGCGCCGGACGCCCGCGTTGCAGCAGGTCGACCATGCACTGCATCGCTGGCTGTGCATGCGAGAAGAAGCGCACATAGCCCGGGCAGAGATAATTCTGGTCCGCATCACCCTCTGGCGAGGGGACAAACCGGTCCTTCGGGCAACCCCCATTGCACCACTGCAGCAGCGCGCATTGCCGGCATTTCGAGGACAGCGATGTCAGCTTGTGTTGTCCGAACGCGCGCTGCCGCTCGCCTGCCACGAGCGCAAGCATATGGGTCTGGTGGATGTTGCCCAGCAGGAAATTCGGCTCGACATAGTGGTCGCAGCAGTACAGGTCACCGTTGTACTCGAGCGCGGGCCCGTAGCCGCACTCGGGAGCGTGAACGCACAGCAGATGCCTGCCGAAGCAGGCCTCCAGCGCCACGTCGAATTGCTGCACGAACACGCGACCCACGTCGTTGCGGACCCATTCTTCGAACACATCCACCAGGAATTGTCCGTACTGGGCTGGGTCGACCGAACGCCGCGTGACCATGCTGCCGCTTTGGGTATACAGCGGTCGCGTCTTTTCCGATGGCAGGCGCTGGTCCTGGTCGTCCGTCGGAATCGTCTGCCCGCCGATGCGCTCGACAATCGGAATGAACTGTATCCAGCGCGCATCGAGTTCATCGCGCAGAAAACGGTAGATTGCGCGGCCATGCTGCTGGTTGGCGGCGTGAATCGTGCACAGGATGTTGAATTCGACGCCATGCCGGCGCAGGTGCAGCCAACCCTGCAACACGCGTGAGAACGTACCCTGGCCAAGGCGGTCGACCCGGTAGCGGTCATGCAGCTCGCGCGGCCCGTCCACGCTGAGTCCGACCAGGAACCGATGCTGCTTGAAGAAGCGGCACCAGTCGTCGTCGAGCAGGGTGCCGTTGGTCTGGATGCTGTGTTCAATGAGCTGGCCCGGTCGGCGGTGTCTTTCAACCAGTTCGACCGCGCGCCGGAAGAACGCGAGTTGCATCAGCGTCGGCTCACCCCCCTGCCATGCGACCTGTACTTTCGGTCCCTGGTGGGACTCCAGCAACTGGCGAATATAGGTCTCCAGGGTGTCGTCCGACATGCGCTGGCGCTGGTCCGGATACAGCGCCTCCTTGGACAGGAAGAAGCAATAGCTGCAGTCGATATTGCAGGTCGACCCGCCGGGCTTGGCCAGCAGGTGAAAGGCCTGCGGTGCATCGTTCGGCCAGGCGCCGCCCGCAATGGCCGCCGGTTGGCTCGAGACGCAGAGGTTTGGGTCGAGTTGCAGCTGATGTCCCCGGAGGTGGTGTCGGTCTTTCGTTGCGGCAAGGCGCGTAGGGCGAAGTCCGAAGGAGGTCCCACGACACCACCGCCACTATGGCATCGAGTATGCAAGGGATCATCCCGCGAGCACCTCGCTTGCGTTCCAGCACGTTGCCAGCAAGCGACACGATTTCGCCGGCGAGTGCATTCTCGTCGGGTGCGTGCTCGTTTTGGCCGGGTGGGTTGTCGGGTTCCTGCGCTGCGCTGCCGGAAGCTGTACAGAGCTCAACTGGCGGAGAGGGTGGGATTCGAACCCACGTTACGGTGAAACCGTAAACCGGATTTCGAGTCCGGCGCATTCGACCACTCTGCCACCTCTCCGGGATCGAAGCCGACGATTATAGCAAAGCGCCCAAGCTGCGATTGGCGCGCGCAGCGCGCCCGATCAGGGTTGCAGCGCCTGCACGCCGCCCATGTAGGCGCGAAGCGCGATCGGCACCGCGACCGAGCCGTCGGCGTTCTGGAAATTCTCCAGTACTGCGACCAGCGTCCTGCCTACCGCGAGCCCCGAGCCGTTGAGCGTGTGCACCAGTTCGGTCTTGCCCTGCGCGTTGCGAAACCGCGCCTGCATCCGGCGCGCCTGGAACGCCTCGCAGTTCGATACCGACGAGATCTCGCGGTACGTGTTCTGCGCCGGCAGCCAGACCTCGAGGTCGTAGGTCTTGGCAGCGCCCGCGCCCATGTCGCCAGCGCACAGCAACATCACCCGGTACGCGAGTCCGAGTCCCTGGAGCACGCGTTCGGCATGACCGACCATCTGCTCGAGCGCGTCATAGGACTCCTCCGGGGCCACGATCTGCACCATCTCCACCTTGTCGAATTGGTGCTGGCGGATCATTCCGCGCGTGTCCTTGCCGTAGGAACCGGCCTCCGAGCGAAAACACGGCGTGTGCGCGGTCAGGCGCATCGGCAGCGCGTCTGGCGCGAGGATCTCGCCACGCACCAGGTTGGTCAGCGAAACCTCAGAGGTCGGGATCAGGTAGAGCGGCTCGTGCCCGCCCTCGGCGCCGCCTCGGGTCACCGCGAACAGATCGTCGCCGAACTTCGGCAGTTGCCCGGTGCCGCGCAAGGTCTCGGCGTTGACGATGTACGGCGTGTAACACTCGGTGTAGCCGTGCTCGGCCGTGTGCAGGTCGAGCATGTACTGCGCCAGCGCGCGGTGCAGCCGCGCGGCCTGCCCGCGCATGACCGAGAACCTCGCGCCCGAGAGTTTCGCCCCGGCCTCGAAGTCCAGCCCGAGCGCGGCGCCCACGTCGACGTGATCGCGTGGTGCGAAGCCGAGTGCCGGGGGTTCGCCCCAGCGTCGCACCTCGACGTTGTCTTCGGCCGAACGGCCCGCCGGCACCGATTCGTGCGGCAGGTTCGGCAGCGAAAGAAGCCAGTCGTTCTGTCGCACCAGAATCGTCTCGTTGTGTTCTGCGGCGAGCCTGAGTTCGTCGCCCAGCGCCGTGACCAACGCCATCACGGCCGACGTGTCCTCGCCGCGCGATTTCATCGCGCCGATGCTCTTCGAAAGCGCGTTGCGCCGCGCCTGCAGGTCTTCGGTGCGCATCTGGATCGCCTTGCGTTCGGCCTCGAGCGCGCGAAACGCGTCGGCGTCGAGCACGAACCCGCGGGCGGCGAGACGCGTCGCGACCGCGTCGATGTCCTTGCGAAGGAGCTGGATGTCTAGCATGGGGTCGTGATGTTATCAGGGCGCATCGTCGAGCGATCGCAGCCAGGCGAGCTTGTCGCGGATGCGCGCCTCGAGGCCGCGATCGGTCGGGCGGTAAAAGCCCGGTTCGTCGACGCCATCGGGCATGTAGCGCTCGCCCGCGGCGTAGCCCTCGGGCTCGTCGTGCGCGTAGCGGTA
>JAHDXY010000330.1 GCA_023384005.1 Burkholderiaceae bacterium
GCATTCCCAGCGTCGATGTGTCGGTCTTGCTGCCCAGCGGCGTCGTCGGCGCGATCTGCCCACCCGTGTCGCCGAAGTTGTAGTTGTTGAAGCAGATCACCGTGATGTCGATGTTGCGCCGCGCGGCGTGGATGAAGTGATTGCCGCCGATCGCCAGCAGGTCACCGTCGCCTTGCAAGGTCACCACCGTCAG
This sequence comes from Burkholderiaceae bacterium, assembly GCA_023384005.1. Taxonomy (GTDB): domain Bacteria; phylum Pseudomonadota; class Gammaproteobacteria; order Burkholderiales; family Burkholderiaceae_E; genus Quisquiliibacterium. The sequence continues at coordinate 194 of JAHDXY010000330.1, forward strand.
TTCCGGTCGCGCCAGTTTCAGACCCGTGGCGTAGGCGCAGCCTCTTCCGTGCGAGCCGTGGATGTGGCTCGACTTGAAATAGTGGCCCATCACCGAATAGCAGCCGCTGCCGCCCGCGGTCGCGACCTTCGTGATGTCGACGCCAACGCGGTGGAACGCGCGCATGATCGCGCTTTGGGCCATGCCGAGCCCGCAGCCGGGGCAGTACCGGAAGGACTTGTCGGGAACCTCCGCGTACAACTCGACCAGTTCGTCGAGGGGGCGGTGGACGTCGGGTTTCTTCTTTCCCGGCCGGATCTCGAGCGTCTCGTCTTGCACCGTCATGACAGCACCTCTGCGGTTTTCTCCAGGATTTCCGCGGGCGTGATCGTGAAACTGTCGACGCGATTCACGCCCACGACCTTGATGCCTGTGTTGGCCAGCGCGTGGCCGACGAGCAGTCGCACCTGGCCAAGATTCATCTCCGGCACCACCACTGCGCGCGCTTTGCGGCAGCAGTCGCGCACGATTTCGTCCGGGAACGGCCACACGGTGATCAAGCGCAGCACGCCCGCCTTGATGCCGCGTTCGCGCGCCTCGTGCATCGCGCCGATCGCCGAGAGCGCTTGCGTGCCGACGGCGATGTAGACGATCTCGGCGTCGTCGGTCATGTGCCGCTCGAACAGGGTGATCGCCTCTCTTCTGTCGAGTATCTTCTGATGCAATCGACGAATGGTGAAATCCTGGTCGTGCAGCGTGGGCCCTAGCACGCTGATGTCGCCGCCATAACGGCGCGAGATGCCCACCGACGACAGCACGCTCTTGTAGCCCGAGCCGAAATCGGCGATCGGAGGGATGTCCGATATCTCGCTCGCGTTGTAGTTGCCCAGGAATTCGTCTGGCCCGACCGTCGGGCGAGGACGGTCGACGACTTTGATCTCGTCGTAGTCGTCGGGCAAATCGACCACCGCGCGTTGCAGCCCCAGCATTCCTTCGCCGAGCACGATGACCACGGTGCGCAGCATCTCCGAGAAGTTGACCGCCTTGACCGTCAGCCAGAACGCCTCTTCGACCGTAGAAGGCGCGAGAACGACGGCGGGTACTTCACCGTTCGATCCGTAGCGCGACTGCATGATCTCCATCTGGCCCGAGCGCGTGGCGTTGCCGATACCCGGCCCGGCGCGCTGGACGTTGATCACCACCAGCGGGACCTCGGCAACGATCGCCTGGCCCAGTTCGTTCTGCATCAGGGCCATGCCCGGCCCGGCGCTGGCGGTGGCGGACTTCACTCCGGTGGCCGAGGCGCCCATGATCGCGCCCATGCTGCCGAGTTCGTCCTCCATCTGTACGTAGGTGCCGCCGACTTCCGGCATGCGGCGCGACATCGCCTCGGCGATCTCGGTTGCCGGCGTGATCGGGTAACCGGCGTAGAAGCGCACTCCGGCCGCGATCAGGCCTTCGCCGAAGGCGTCGTTTCCAAGCAGCAGTCTTTTCGTCATGACAGCGCCTCGCTCGCTTCGGCGGCGAGCGCTTCACCAGGCCCGGGCGCCACGGGCTTCACGACGACGGCCCAATCCGGGCACAACCATTCGCACAGGCGGCAGCCGGTGCACGCGTCGATGTCCTTGACGATAGCCTTGTTCAGGGGCGGCTCCCAGGTGAGCACCTCGGGTGCACAGACCTCCCAGCACACGGCACACGACCGGCACCTGCTCGCGCTGATCTCGACGGTGTACTTGCGTTTTGTCTTTGACACTGCGATGCCCCCATTCGACGAGGTAGTGAACGCCAGGCCGCGAAAACCGTGCTTTCAGGGCCGCCGCGATGCCCGGTGTTGCCGGCCCGGCATCGACCGGATGTAATGCTACGACCTTAATTCTCGGGAGTCAAAATATTCCTTGACCGCTCCGATCAGTTCCTGGATTCCGTTGTTGATACAGGTCAAGATCCCGGCGCCGCGTTCTGTTGACGGGCCTCGAAGACAAGGTCGATACTAATGTGCACTAATTAATTAAGCGCGGCGAGAGATCTCGACCGTTTTGTCCTTACCAACGCAGGGGAGGCAACATGAAACGACTGTGGCTTGGGTTTTTCGGGCTGGTGGCGATCACGCCGCAGGCGATCGGACAAGCGAGCGACTTTCCGCACCGCACGGTCACGATCATCGTCGCGACCACGCCCGGAAGTTCGGCCGACTCGTCGGCGCGGATCTACGCGCAACAGTTTTCCGAGATATTCGGAAAGCCGTTCGTGGTCGAAAACAAGCCAGGGGCGGACGGCGCGATCGGCGTCATGGCGGTGAAGAACGCGCCCGCGGACGGTTACACGATACTGATGGGCAGCAACTCACCGTTGTCGGCGAATCCGATCGTGAAGAAAGGGCTTCCCTACGACCCCCTCAAGGACCTGAAGCCGGTCGGCGGGATCTTCAAGGCGATGAACGCTTTCGTCGTCGCGGGCGACTCGAAACTCAATACCCTGTCGGATCTCGTCGACACCGCGAAGAAGAGCAAGGCTCCGCTGAGCATCGGCACCAGCTTCGCCGGCTATCGCCTGGACGCGAAGTGGTTTTCGGGCCTCGCGGGCGTGAGCTTCAACGACGTGCCCTACAACGGAACCGCCCAGGTCGTCACCGATGTGATGGGGAACCAGCTCGACTTCGGCTTTGTCGACCGCTCGCTCGTGAACCCGCTGGTGAAGGCCGGCAAGCTCAAGGTGCTGGCGGTGGGGGGCGAGACACGCTACCCGGGTTTCCCGGATGTCGCGACGGTGAGGGAGAGCGGCTATCCGGAATTCCTCTCGTACGCATGGATCGGCTTCTTCGTTCGCGCCGAGACGCCCGACGACGTGGTGGCGAAGCTGGCCAGCGCGATGCCGAAGGTCGCCGAATCCGAGAAGATGCGGGCATTCATGGAGAAGATAGGCGCCTCGCCGATGCCGCTCGGACCCGAGGAAATGCGCAAGTTCCACGTCGCGGAAATCGAACGCTATAGGCGCGTGGCGGCTGCCTCAGGCATCACACCGCAATAGCCCCGGCCGGCGTTCGGAGGCGGCGACATGAGCGATGTGCTGAGAGCGCTTCTCTCTCCCAGGTCCATCGTGATCGTCGGCGCTTCCGCCGACGTCGACAAGCTCAGCGGCCGGCCGGTGCAGTATCTGGCCCGGGACGGCTACAAGGGGCGTGTGTACCTGATCAACCCGAAGCACAAGGAAATCGCCGGCTTCCCCTGCTATCCGGATCTCGAGTCGTTGCCGGAGACACCCGAGCTCGGGGTCGTTGCGGTGTCCGCGCAGCAGGCGATCGGCGCGATCGCCGCGCTGGGAAAACGGGGGCTGAAAGTCGCCATCGTCTTCAGCTCAGGGCTGGCCGAGATCGGGCCGCAAGGCCAGCAACTGGAACAGGAACTGATGGCGACGGCGCGCGCCCACGGCATCCGCGTCTGCGGTCCGAACAACCTCGGACTGGTCAACGCGTTCGAACGCATGCCACTGACCTTCAGCCAGTATGCCGCCGAACCGGCACTTCCGGGTCCCGTCGCATTCGCGACCCAGTCCGGCGCATTCGGCACGGCGGTCGCGACGCTCGCGAGGAAACGCGGCATTGGTTTCGGGTATTTCGTGAGCACCGGCAACGAGGCCGACATCTCTGTTGGTGAAGTGCTCGACACGGTGCTCGACGACTCGCGCGTGACCGTGGCGATGGCCTATCTGGAGGGCGCCCGAAACGGGGCGTGGCTGGTGGCGGCCGCCGACAAGGCCATGTCGCTGGGCAAACCGCTGGTCGTGATCAAGGTCGGGCGGTTCGCTGCCGGCAAGCGCGCCGCCATATCGCACACTGGATCGCTCGCGGGCGAAGACGCGGTGTTCGACGGAGTGATGCGACAGCACGGCGTGGTTCGCGCCTTTGACGAGGTCCACGCGCTCGATCTCGCCGCAGCGTTCGCCGCCTGCCAGGTGCCTCCGGCGGGCGGAATCGGCCTGATCACGATGTCCGGCGGCGCCGGCGTGCTGATGTCCGATTGCGCGGAGGAACTGCGTCTCGAGGTACCGGTGCTGACGCCCGACACCCAGGCCAGCCTGAAATCGATCCTGCCGGCCTTTGCCGCCGCCGGAAATCCGGTGGACGTGACCGCGCAAGGCGTCCTGAACTTCGTCGCGTTCGGTTCGACGCTAAAGCTCGTGCTTGCCGATCCGGGAATCGCGATCTGCGTCATATGGCTTCAGCACATGCACGCAGTATCCGACGAGATGGTGCGATTCTTCATCGACGCCAGGCGCAACGTCGCCAAACCCTTTGTCGTGTGCTGGCTGCACGCGCCCGAGGCGGCCATCGCGAAGATGCGCGAG
>JAHDXY010000331.1 GCA_023384005.1 Burkholderiaceae bacterium
GTCAACCGGCCAAGATAGTTGTCGTCAACCGGCCAGGATAATTGTCGCCGGCCACAGTGATGTGGCACGGGTGATCGAGGGTTCGTAATCCGGTCAGGCATCAAACCCGGCCACTACCCCCCGCTGCGCCACCCAGTCGGTCGGCAGTGGATTCCGCTGGAACCACAGCAGGCTCATGCACTTGGGCTGCTGTCCGGCCAGGATGGTCTGAATGATGGCAGGCTCCAGCAACGTCAGGCGCAGCAGTTCATTGACCGTCGAGTGGTGCAAGCCTTCGCGCTGGGCGATCTCGCTCCCACTGCCGACCACGCCGTCGTCGAGCAGTTGCTGCCAGTAGAAGGCCCGCGTCAGGGCCACCAGTAAGGGCTGGTCGATCTGAGTGGCGACCTCGCCTGGTGACTCGACCTGGCCATCGGGCCGCACCACCACCTTGCTGGCGCCTCGCCTCCTGATCTTCAGCGGGATGAAGGTGGACAGCTTGACCTGGCCGCCATCCCGGCGTTCGCGTGCAACAGGGCCGCCCAAAGCCTGCACTTTCGGCTTCATGTCAACGCCGGTTGAAATCTGACCCACTTTGGGACGGCAACGTCGGAGTAAATCTGACCCACCTGGTGACGGTTTGGTTCATTTCCTTGCGGTCTTGCCGCTCGGGGCATGCCCCGAGCGGCGCTTGTCGCGCAGCCGCCAACTCTCGCCGGTGATCTGCACGATGTGTGCGTGGTGCAACAAGCGATCGAGCATCGCCGCGACCAGCACCTGGTCATCGGCGAAGGTGCCGGCCCACTGCGTGAAGGGCAGGTTGCTCGTGAGGATGACGCTGGTGCGCTCGTAGCGCTTGGCGATGACGTTGAAGAACAGATTCGCCTCCTCGCGCCCGAAGGGCAGGAACCCGATCTCGTCGATCACCAGCAGTTTCGGTCCGATCACCGCGCGGTTGAAGTACTCGGTGAGCCGTCCCTGGGCGCGCGCGCTGGCCAGTTGCAGCATCAGATCGGCAGCGGTGATGAAGCGCGTCTTGATCCCGGCCATCACCGCCCGGTACGCCAGTGCGGTGGCCAGGTGGCTCTTGCCCACGCCCGATGGCCCGAGCAACACGACGTTCTCGGCGCGCTCAATGAACGCGAGCGCCGCGAGCTCCTGGATCTGGGCGCGCGGCGCACCCGAGGCGAAGCCGAAGTCGTACTGCTCGAGCGTCTTGATCGCCGGGAGCGTGGCCAACTTGAGCAGCGTCTGGCGTTTGCGTTCCTCGCGCGCGGCGTACTCGGCGCCCAGTGCGCTCTCGAGGAAGTCGGCGAAGCTCGCTTCGCTCTGGGAGGCGCGCTGCGCCAGCGCCGGCCAGTCGGTGCCCAGGCGGGCGAACTTCATCTGCGCGCACAACTCGGTGATGCGTTCGTGCTGCAGGTTCATGCGCGCACCGCGAGCAGCGCCTCATACACCGACAGCGGGTGTTGCAGACTCTCGATCGGAACCGGGCGGCGCGAGGGCTGCGGTGCCGGTGCCACGACCTGTGCCGAACGCGGCAAGGGCATCATCGCGGCGCGCTCGATCGCCAGGCGTCGATCGGGCCGCTGGCCCGTCGTGCCGTGGATCCTCGCGTTGGCCACCTGCGCCAACCAGCGACCGATGTGCGCGTTGGCTGCTTGTGCGTCCAGGCGCAGACCGGCAGCCTTGTGGCTGGCTGCGAGCGGCACCAGGAAGCTGCCCTTGAGGTAACCGTTGAAGCGCTCCACCTTGCCCTTGGTGCGTGCGCGATACGGCCGGCACAGGCGCAACGCGAAGCCGTACTCGTCGGACAGCGCCAGCAGCGCCTTGTTCCAGCGGTGCAGCCCATCGCCGTAGGCGTCGCGCTCGATCACCACCGACTTGGCGTTGTCGAACAGCACATGCAGCGGCGTGCCGCCAAACGCGGCCAGCGCGTCGCGCAAGCACGCCACCAGCGTCTCGGTGTCCTCACCCGTGGTAAAGCGCACCCAACTCGCGCGGCTGTAGCCTAGCGTCGCGACGAACGCGAGCTGCGGTTCGCGCCCGCGGCGCACCACCGTGAAATCGACCTGCATCTGCTCGCCTGGCGCGGTCTCGAAGCGCACCACCGGATCGGCCGGGGCGCGCTTGTGCGGCGCGAGGAAGGTCTTGAGCTGCGTCAGCCCGCCCTCGTAGCCACGCTCGCGGATCTCGCGCAGCAGCACCACCGCCGGAATCCACTGCGGGCGCGCCGCCTCGATCCTGGCTTCGAGGTATGCCTTGAACGCATCGAGCTTGGTCGGGCGTGGCGCACGCGGCCCGTAGCGGCTCGCCTGCGCGTCACGCAGGTAGCGCTTGATCGTGTTGCGCGAGCAGCCAATCTCGCGCGCGATCTCCCTGATCCCCATCCCCTGCCGGGCCAACACTCGTATCTCCACTGACATCAAGGAAATCAACCTGCCGCTCCCATCCCGGACGGTACGAGAGGCGGCCGTACTTCAGCTTTCTTCTGTTCTAAGCGTTGAGCCCCCTGTGCTCCCGAAGAGCAGGGTGTTGGCGGACATCGTCGATTCGCTGGAGGGGCTCACACTTCGCGATATTCACAATCTTGCAAAGCTCTCGCGCCAGCTGCCAAGGATGAGTGCGGAGTCTCTGGTCAGTATGTATCGTTATGGCGAAAGACATAGTCCGTGGGAGCAGCTGAATCGGGACAAGCTCGGCAAGGCCGTTGAGACGCTGAAGGTTCGCGTAAAGGGTCAGGATCAAGCAATCGATGCGGTGAATCAGATTCTTGTTCGAGCGTACACGGGCTTGTCTGGGTTACTGCATTCCAGCAAGCAGAGGACGCCAAAGGGCGTTCTGTTCTTCGTTGGCCCGACCGGTGTGGGCAAGACGGAACTGGCGAAGGCGCTTGCGCAGTTTCTGTTCGGAGACGATGAGGCTTGTCTGCGATTTGACATGTCGGAGTTCAATCACGAGCACGCTGACCAACGCCTGGTTGGTGCACCGCCCGGCTATGTGGGCTACGAGGAAGGCGGACAGCTAACCAACGCGGTGAAGAAGCGGCCGTTCTCGCTGTTGTTGTTCGATGAGATCGAAAAGGCCCACCCCAGGATTCTTGACAAGTTCCTCCAAATCCTTGAAGACGGAAGACTGACGGATGGCAAGGGTGACACCGTACTGTTCTCCGATACGGTCATCGTCTTTACATCCAATATTGGCGCCGCTCAAATTGCGGTCGACAACCCGGATGTTCGGACTGCTTTCATCGAGAGGGTTCGATCTCACTTTGTGAACGAACTGAAGCGACCTGAGCTTCTCGGCCGTATCGGCGAGGGAAACATCATCCCCTTCAACTTCATGGCGGATGACAATTTCCTCGTCGATATCGCCAGATCGAAGCTCGAGCCCCTTCGTCATCGCCTGGCCGAAAAGTGGGGAGCTGCCGCTTTGCAGTTCATCGACGAGACAAAGGCGCTTCAATCCATTGTTGGCATGGTCGATCGCACCAGCGGTGGGCGCGGCGTGCTCAACGCTTTGACGATCTACCTGTTTGATCCGCTGGCCCAGTTCCTCTTCGATCAGGTTGGGTCGCCGGAAAAGTCACAGGGGCGAACCATAAAGGTCGTGCAGGCCGGTACGAAGCCAGTATTCGACTTCGAATTGGAGTGAACTCGTGTCTTGGCTGAATCTCGCATCTTGGATTCCATGCACAGAGGTGGAGGGACCGGGAAAGCGCGCGGCGCTGTGGGTGCAGGGCTGCGACAAGCGCTGTGTTGGATGCTGCAACCCCAACTACCTGAAGATCGTCGAGCGAGAGATCCTCAGGGCGGAAGTCATGGTCGACCGACTGCTTGAAGCTCAGGCGGAATGGGGATTGGAGGGCGTGACTCTTCTTGGGGGAGAACCATTCCTTCAAGCGCAAGGTCTCGCAGTGGTGGCAGAAGGTGTATCGCGTGCTGGCTTGTCAGTGATGACGTTCACCGGCTACACGATGCAGGAGCTTGAAGAGCTGTCGCTGCCAGGGGCTCGTGAGTTGCTGGCGTGGACTGACGTCCTGGTTGACGGCCCCTACGAGTCTGCTAACCCGGATCGCAGACGGAACTGGGTTGGTTCTGCGAACCAGCGATTTCACTATCTGACCAAGCGGTACGACGCGTCAATCGAAGGGGCTGATGCGCCGAATCGTGAGGTCGAGTGGCGGATCCGTGACGATGGGCGCTTCGTGGTCAACGGCTGGCCTTGCGCGATCAAGTAGCGATTCATCCATCGCCGCCAGAGCTGAAGGCGGTTGCGTCAAAGTCTCCGGCGATCGGGTCGCGGCCAGGCAGCTTGCGGACGCCGGTTCGATTGAGCACCACGGAATCGAACTGGCGGTGATCCTGGCGGCGGCGACCGCGGTGGTGATGGGGTCGAGCTGCTACGATTTACCTCGGAAAAGGGGCTGATCCGCAACGTTCCGCAGTAGTTTGCGGCGGTTGTAAGGCGCTGTGTTAGCTAGTGCACTGTCTCAGAAATAGCTATACGCATTTCGCGACCTGGTTGACAGGC
>JAHDXY010000007.1:0-40247 GCA_023384005.1 Burkholderiaceae bacterium
ACCTTCGGGTTATGAGCCCGACGAGCTGCCAGACTGCTCCACCCCGCGTCCGAACCGCGAAACATGGACGGAACGGGCGATGTACCGGCGGCGGCGTTCGAAGTGGGCCCTGGAGCACCGCGCAGCTACCCTTTTCGCCGATCATCGTCGCCGCCCGTGACGCCAGCGGTCCCGGCAAACCTCCCTCTGCTGCCTACGCCTGCTGCTCTTGCGGCCCGACCGGCCACATCTGCGCCAGCTCAAGCATCTCCAGCATCGGCGGAATCCACACTTCGTGGTACGAGAACGCAGTGTCGGAAAACGTGTAACCGACCAGCTGCAGAAACAGCCCCATGGTCTGCCGCGCCACCTCGATCTGGTCGCAGACGGCATCGGGCATCCGCGCCACCCGCGCGCGTTGCTTCACGTACAGCGTGGGTGCGGCAAACTGCTCCGCCAGTATGCTCTTCAGGTTGATCGCCTCGATGCTGCCGATCGGGCGTTTCATCATTGCGCCGAAGCGCGTGGCGGGAAGGTAAAACTCGCTGTGGCAATAGAACCGATCGTCGATATTGAACTGCCGGCGGATCAGGACGAATCCCTTGGCGTCGCGCCCCAGCGCTTCGGTCCAGGGACCATGCCCGCGCAGCAGCTTGCGCTCGATCACGCGCGAATAGACCGGCAGCAGTTCGCTTCCGCCCTCCGCGAAAAACCGGAAGTGCCAGTTGTCGCTGATCGCCCGCGGCGTGCTCGCCACGTAGGTGCCGCGGCCGTGCTCGCGCACCAGCACCCTTGCTGCCGCGAGCTGCTCGATCGCGCGGCGCACGGTGCCCAGCGACAGCCCCAGACTGGCGGTGAGGACCTGCTCCGGCGGCAGCTGGCTGCCTGAAACCAGCAGTCCCGAATTGACGCAACCCAGGATCGCCTTGCGCAGTTGCGCGTGCTTGGGCAAACCGCCTTCCGCGACCGCGATGAATCGTTGCCGGATGCGCATTACCATCGCTGCGCGGTCGTCGGGCCCAGCCTGCTCGCGCGGCCGGGGTTCCAGGACGCTAGTTTGCATGTGTCTTCATCCGTTCGCCGCGCCGCTGCATCCACTGCATCGCAAGCGCCAGCAGTATCGATATGCACATCAGCACGGTGGCTACCGCGGTGATCACCGGCGTGATCTCCTCCTGCGTGCCCGCCCACATCTGCCGCGGCAGCGTGCGCTGGTCGGAGCCCGAGAGCAGCAGCGCGATGATCAGCTCGTCGAACGACACGACGAACGCGAACAGCGCGCCGGCGACCACACTGGGCATGATGATGGGCAGGACCACCCGGAAAAAGGTGGCGACGGGGCTGGCGCCGAGGCTCGCCGCGGCGCGCAGCAGGTTGATCCGGAAATGCGCCAGCGAGGTTGCGACGGTCAGCACCACGAACGGCGCGGCGACGGTCGTGTGGGCGAAGATGATACCCCACAGCGTCTGCACCGCACCCAGCCAGGAATACAGGAAGAACATTCCCAGTCCGGTGATGATGTGCGGAACCATCATCGGCGAAATCAGCAGCGCGATCAGCGCGCCCTTGCCGGGGAAATTCGCGACGGTCAGGCCCACTGCCGCAAGGGTGCCCAGCGCCGTCGCCAGGACGACGGTGGCGCCGGCGATGATCAGGCTATTGCTGAACGCGAGGCGCCATTCGTACGATTCGGCGAATTGCGCGTACCAGCGCAGCGAAACGCCGCGCAGCGGATAGGTGAAAAAGGGCTCGGAATTGAAGCTGAGCGGGATGATCGCCAGCATCGGCGCGATCAGGAACACGAGCAGGGCGGCGCAAAAGCCATAGTAGAGCCACCTCCACAGGCGCTCCAGCGTCGTTGCGGCGTGCCCGGTCATCCGATTTTCATCCGGTCCAGGCCAAAGACGGACTTGAAAATCGCGAACACCGCGAAGGTCAGCAGCAGCAGCCAGACCGAGAGCGCGGACGCCGACTGCCAGTTGAGCGTCACGTTGGTGAAGAACGCGATGTAGTAGCTGATCATCTGGTCGTTGGGTCCGCCTACCAGCGCAGGCGTGACGTAGTACCCGATCGCGAGTATGAACACCAGCAGCGCGCCCGAGCCCACTCCCTGCAGCGTTAGCGGCAGATAGACCCGCGCGAGGGCGGTCAGCGGATTGGCGCCAAGCGACAGCGCGGCGCGCCAGTAGCTGTCGGGTATGCGCTTCATGATCGCCTGTAGTGGCAGCACGATGTACGGCAGCAGGATATGCGTCATGGTCACGTACAGGCCTGTGCGGTTGTGGATCAGCTGGATGCGCTCCGACCACAGCCTCAGGTTGATCCCGACGTCGTTGACGACGCCTTCGGTCTGCAGCAGCACCAGCCAGGCACTGGTGCGCACCAGCAGCGACATCCAGAATGGCAGCAGCACCAGCACCAGCAGCACATTGCCCAGGCGCGGCGGCGCCGTCGCGATCAGGTGCGCCAGCGGAAAGCCCAGCACCACGCACACCAGCGTGACCACACCGGCAATCCAGAACGTGCGTCCCCAGGCCGTCAGGAAGACCCGTCGATCGGGTGCCACCCGAGCCAGCTCGGCGTTATCGTCGAGCTTCAGGTCGAGCGCGGAGAGCAGGTGCACCGGCGTCCAAGGGCTGGCAGTGCGGGCGAGAACCCGCCAGGTGTCGATCGCTACCCAGCGCTCGTCGAACGTGCGCAGCTGCTCCTTCCACGACGCCGGCGCATCCGCGGGCAGCGCGCGCGCGGTCCGGTTCAGCAGCGCCTGGAATCCCGGGCGCTCGTTGTTCAGGCGCTTGGCTGCGATATGCAGCGTGCGCGCGTCGTGCGCCTCGCGCAGATCCTGCGCCAGCGCCGCGAAAGCGGTCTCCGGCGGCAGTTCGTTGCCGTCCCACGCGGCGACCGCCTTGACCACGCGCGGCAGGACCAGAATCACCTCGCGGTCGTCGACGCTCTTGAACAGCAGGATCGCCACAGGCACCGCGAAGTTGACGACAATCCACAGGAAAAGCGGCGCGATCAGCGCGAGCCCCATCAGCACGCGCGCGCGCTGTGCCCGGCGCAGCGCGCGCCGCAGGCGCAGCGGCTCGCCCGCCTCCGCAGGCAATCGTGTCGCCATCTGCGCCGCGCCGGTCATGTCTGAGCCAGGGCGAGGCAATCGCGCGCCGACCAGGCGAGGTCGACCTCCAGCCCGACGCCCAGCGACGCGGGCGAGCTGCCGACGTGGACCTTCGCCAGCAGTTCCAGCGAGGTGTCCACGACGGCCAGACGCACCCGCAGATGATCGCCGAGGTAGATGACCTCGACGATGCGCGCGCGAAACGCGTTCTCGGCCGCGCGCTTCGCCTCGTGGTCGCCCAGCACGACGCGTTCGGGCCGCAGCGACAGCACCACCGCGGCGCCCGGCGCCGCATTCACCGCGTCGCCAACCGTTGTCGCCAATACCGTCGGCCCCGTAGCCAGCACGACGCGCGCTACGCCAGAATGCTGATCCTGCAGCCGGCCGGCCAGCTGGTTATTCTCGCCGATAAACTGGGCCACGAACGAATCGCAGGGCCGCTCGTAGAGCGCCTGCGGCGTGTCGAGCTGGCAGATGCGGCCCTTTCTGAACACGGCGATCCGATCCGACATGACCAGCGCCTCCTCCTGGTCATGCGTCACGTACACCACCGTGACGCCCAGCTCCCGCTGGAGGCGCTTGATCTCCAGCTGCAGTTGCTCGCGCAACTGCTTGTCCAGCGCGCCGAGAGGCTCGTCCATCAGCACCAGGCGGGGGCCGAACACCAGCGCGCGCGCCAGCGCGACGCGCTGCTGTTGTCCTCCGGACAACTGGCCGGGGCTGCGATCCTCGAGTCCCGACAGCTTCACCTTGGCGAGCGCGGCCATCGCCTTCGCCCTGGCTTCGTGCTTTGCGAGCTTGCGCACCGATAGCGGAAAGGCGACGTTCTCCAGCACCGACATGTGTGGAAACAGCGCGTAATCCTGGAACACCATGCCCAGATTTCGCCGCCAGGCGGGTTCTCGTTCGATCGACCTCCCGGCGATTTCGATGCGCCCGCCGGTCGGTCGCTCGAAGCCCGCCAGCATCAGCAGCGTCGTGGTCTTCCCGGAGCCGGAGGGCCCGAGCAGGGTCAGGAACTCGCCGTCATGGATCGACAGGTTCAGCCCCTTGATGACCAGCGTCACGCCATCGTAGGTCTTCTCGACGTCGACAAATTGCGCCAACGCGTCGCGGCGCGCAGCGACTGGAGTCGCTGTGCTGGATTCCCCGCCCACTTCCGGGTCAATCCGCCGCGACGCTTTCCGGGGCCATCGCGCGCAGGCCGTCGTGCACGACCTCGGCGAAGCGGTCGATCTCCGCTTCGGTGTTCGCCGTCGACAGGCAGCCTGCCCCCATTCGGGTGATCAGGAACCCGTTGTTGATGATCCAGCGCATCAGCCGTTCGCCTTGCTCCACCTCCGGCGCCGTCTGCAGATAGCCGCGGTAGTCGTGATACTCGCGGGTGTGGAACAGGATCCGGAAAAGCGATCCCAGCCCCACCACCTGACCGGCTACGCCGGCCGACTTGAACGCGGCAGCGACTTTCTCGCGAAGCCGCTCGCCCATCCGGTTCAGGTGCTCCAAGGCGTCGCGGGTGAAGAGCTCCATTGCGGCATGCCCTGCGGTCATGGTGAGCGGGTTGCCGTTGAAGGTGCCGCCATGCGAGACCTTTGCGCCGATCGACATGTTGAATACATCCATGACGTCGGCGCGACCGGCCACGCCGCCGACGGGCAGGCCGCCACCGATGATCTTGCCGATCGCGGTCAGGTCGGGCTTGACGTCGAACTCGCCGTGCGCGCCGCCGTAGCCGAGGCGGAAGTTCAGGACTTCGTCGGACAGCAGCAGCGCGCCCGAGCGCCGGCAGAACGCCTGCAACATGTCGAGAAACGGCCGGCTGGCCCGAGGCAGCCCGCAGCGCAGCGGCGAAAGGTCGATCACGACGCCCGCGAGTTCATCCTTGCTCTGCTCGAGCAGCGCCAGCGCGCGCTGCGGATCATTGAACGGGATCACGACGACGTTGTCGAGCACCGCCTGCGGGGTGCCCTGCGAGGAGGCCACGCGCGAGGGCGCGTCAATCGGGCCCCAGCTCTGCGGGTCGGTGTTGACCGACACCTCCATGAACTCCGAGGTGCCGTGGTAGGCGCCCTCGGTCTTGGCGATCTTCGGGCGGCCCGTATAGGCCCGCGCGGCTTTCACCAGGTTCAGCGTGGCTTCCGTACCCGAGTTGCAGAAGCGGATGCGCTCGAATGACGGCACACGCTCGCACAGCAGTTCGGCCAGCCGGATCTCGGGTTCGGAGGTCAGGCCGAACACCGTCCCGCGCCGCGCCTGCTCGATCAGTTTTTCCGTGACCTGGGGATGGGCGTGGCCGTGGATCAGCGAGGTGTAGTTGTTCTGAAAATCGATGCGCTCGACACCGTCGGCGTCGATCACGCGGCTGCCCGCACCCGAGGCGGCGTAGATCTGGTACGGCGGCCAGTGGATCGACGAACGGGTCAGGCCGCCCGGCATGACCTTGCGCGCGCGCTCCGAGAGCCGGGCGGAGCGCGACGACAGATCCGGGAACGAACCCGCTTCCTTGCGCAACATCGTGGGGGGCGCCATTCATCTACTCCGTCGGACGGTGGTCGCGGCAGACGCTGCCGGGCTTCGCGCCGCGTGGCCTACTTGGCGAGCCACGCCTGGAACTTGATCTCCAGATCATCCTGATTGTCGCCCCAGTAACGCGCATTGACTTGCCACGCCGTCTTCATGGCCTCGGGCGCCGTCAGCATCTCGGCGCGCAGCGCCGGCGTCATCTTGTCCAGCGACGCCTTGATCGCCGGCGCGTACGCGATGTACTTCGGAAACTCCGCCATCACCTCCGGGCGGCTCGCGAACTCGATGAACTTCATCGCCGCTTCCTTCCGCTTCGAACCCTTTACGATCGTCCACAGATCGAGCGCGTAGCCCTGCCGGTCCCACAGCCACTTGATTTCAGGACGGGTCTTCGCGGCGGCGGACAGGCGCCCGTTGGTGCCGATCGACATCACCACTTCGCCGTCGACCAGCAGCTGCTGCGGCTGGGCCCAGGTATTGAACCAGACCTTCACGTGCGGCTTGATCTGGTCGAGCTTCTTCAGCGCGCGCTGCACGCCAGCGTCGGTTCCCAGCAGCTTGTAGACGTCCCGCGGCGGGACGCCGTCGGCGAGCAGCGCCAGCTCGAGGTTGTGCTTCGGCCACTTCTTCATCGCGCGCGGACCCGGGAACTTCTTCACGTCCCAGAAATCGGCCAGCGTCTTCGGCTCGCCGTTGGGGAACTTGGACGCGTTGTAGCCCACGACGATCGACGACAGGAACGCCGGCACCGCGCAGGGATGGGTGGTGCCTTCGATGAACTTGTCCTTGCCGCCGAATTTGGCGACATCCAGCGGCTCGACGAGGCCCTCGTCGCAGGCGCGGTCGCTCTGGCCGTCGGATACCTCCAGCACGTCCCAGGTGACGTTGCCCGATTGCACCATGGCGCGCAGCTTGGCCATTTGCCCGCTCCATTCGTCCTCGACGATCTGGATGCCGGTGGCCTTGGTGAAGGGCTCGAAAACGGATTTGCGCAATGCATCGCCCACGGCCCCGCCGAAGGTGACGACGGTCAGTTTTTCCTGCGCCAGCACGGGGCAGGCGATCAGAAGTGCAAGGACACCGATCAATCCGAAACGATGGCTACGCATGATGACTCCTTCGAGTTGGCGACCGCCTGCGCCGAGGTTTCATTTAAAGGCAGCGGGTGGCATGGTGTCAATAGATATATAGCACTATATCTTTGCCGCCCGATGGCGATAGAATCCTGCTGCGTCGTCCAAAGGCCGGCGCCGATTCTTCGTCCCCCGTCGCAGGAGACACCCGCAGTGCGCGACAAGACCTGGCCCGATTTCGATCGCGCCGTCGCCGACATCGGCGACGGCGCGACCATCATGTTCGGCGGGTTCGGTCAGCCGGGCACGCCGCGCAATCTGATCGCCGCGCTGCTGCGGCAGGGCGCCAGGAACCTGGTGGCGATCTCGAACCGCGCCGGCGGCGGACGCGGAATTGCGCACGACGCGATGGACGTCGGACGCCTGGTCGAAGCCGGGCGCGTGCGCAAGGTCGTGTCGACCATTAGTGCGCCGGTGATTCCTTCCAACGAATCGGTGTTCGAACGCATGGTTCAGGCCGCACAGATCGAGTCCGAATTGGTCCCGCAGGGCACCTTCGTCGAGCGCATACGCGCTGCCGGATCCGGTCTGGGCGGCTTCTATACGCCGACCGGGGTCGGAACCGAGCTCGCCAACGGCCGCGAGACGCGGTCCATCGGCGGGGTCGATTACCTGTTCGAGCTGCCGTTGAGCGCCGACTTTGCGTTCCTGCGGGCCAAGCGCGCAGACCGCTACGGCAATCTCCAGTACCGCCTCGCGCAGCGCAACATGGCGCCGCTGATGGCCCGTGCCGCGCGCGTTTGCATCGTCGAGATCGAGGACGAGCTGCTGGAGCCGGGCGAGATCGAGCCCGACCAGGTGCATACGCCCGGCGTGTTCGTCGACCGGATGATCAACATTCCCCCGCCACCGCTGGGTTTGTGGGACCGCGCCGATGGATAAAGTGCCGCTGTCGCGCCAGGCGATGTGCGATCGCCTGGCCGCCGAGTTCCAGGACGGCTGGGTGGTCAATCTCGGCGCCGGCCTGCCGACCTTGTGCTCCAACTACGTGTTCGGCGACCGAACCGTGTTCTTCCACTCGGAGAACGGAGTGCTGGGCGTGGGCCCGCGCGCCGCCCCAGGCCACGAAGACCTGCACCTGATCAATGCGGCCAACGAGTATGTGACGCTGATACCCGGCGCCGCGATCATGGACCACGCCGATTCGTTCGCGCTGGTGCGCGGCGGACGGCTGGATGCCACGGTGCTCGGCGCCTTCGAAGTCGCCTGCAACGGCGATTTCGCCAACTGGAAGATGGCTGGCCGCCGCGGCGGCGCCATCGGCGGCGCGATGGACCTCGCGGTGGGCGCGCGGCGCGTCTTCATCGCGATGGAGCACGCGACCAAGCACGGCGAATCGCGGCTGAAGCTGCGCTGCGATCTTCCGGTCACCGCGACCGGGCGGATCACGCTGCTGATGACCAATCTGGGCCTCTTCGCTCCAGCCGGCGAATACTATGTGCTGAAGGAGATCGCGCCCGGTTTCACCGTGGACGACATCCGGCAGATCACCGCAGCGCCGGTCGTACCGGCGCCGGATTTGCGCACGGTGGCGGTGCGGCCATGAGCAGGGATGTCGCCATCGTCGGCGTGGCCGAGTCCGACGAAATCGGGGTCGTGCCCAACAAGTCGGCGCTGCAGCACCACGCCGAGGCCGCCTACAACGCGCTGGCCGACGCGGGCATCGACAAGTGCGACGTCGACGGCCTCTTCACCGCGCGCATCTCGACCCTCGCCACCGGTGAGTACATGGGCATCGAGCCCCGGTACAGCGATTCGACCTGGATGGGTGGAGGATCCTTCGTCGCGCACGTCGCGCACGCGGCAGCGGCAATCCGCGCCGGGATGTGCGAGGTGGCGCTGATCACGCACGGCCAGACCGCGCGCAGTTCACGCCTGCCCTCGACGGCTCACGTCAACAACTCCCCGGAAACCAACCAACCCTACCTGCAGTACGAGGAGCCGCTGGGGTTCATCGGGCCGCCGGTCAACTACGCCATTGCTTGCACGCGCTACATGCATCAGTACGGCGAGCGACGCTGCCGCCAGGCGCTGGCAGAAATCGCCGTCGCGACGCGCGCTTGGGCGACGCTGAATCCGAAGGCGCTGATGCGCGACCCGATGACCTTCGACGAATACCATGCGTCGCGCTGGATCGCCTGGCCGTTCCACCTGCTCGACTGCTGCGTCGTGACCGACGCCGGCGCCGCCGTGGTTGTGACCACTGCCGAGCGCGCGCGCGACCTGAAGAAACGGCCGATCCTGCTGCTCGGGAGCGCCGAGAGCCACGATCACGCGATGATCAGCCAGATGCCCGACCTCACATCGACGACCGCGCGGCGCACCGGGCCGGCGGCGATGGGCCAGGCTGGAATCACGCACGCCGACGTCGACGTGCTGATGCAGTACGACGCATTCACCTACTCGGTGCTCAGCTGCATCGAGGACCTGGGATTCTGCGGCAAGGGCGAGGGGCCCGATTTCGTCGCCAGGCAGCGCACGGCGCCCGGCGGCGCGTTCGCGATGAACACCAACGGCGGCGGGCTGTCGTATACGCACACCGGCATGTACGGCATCTTCCTGATCGTTGAAGCGGTACGCCAGTTGCGCGGCGAATGCGGCGTGCGGCAGCTGCGAAAATGCGATCTGGCCCTGGTCAACGGCATCGGCGGCATCCTTTCCTCCACCGCAACGATCGTACTGGCAAGGAGCTAGCGTGAAGCCCGTACCCGTGCCGCAGCCCGAATCGCAGTTCTACTGGGACAAGTTGCTCCAGGGTGAGTTGTGGCTACGCCGCTGCGATGCCTGCGCCAAGGTCTATTTTTACCCCCGAGACCTCTGTCCCGGCTGCTTCTCTCGCGAAACCTCGTGGATGCGTTCGAGCGGGCGCGGCACGCTGCACAGCTTCGCCATCGTGCATCGACCGCCCAATCCCGACTGGCGAGACGCAGTGCCCTACGTCGTCGCGCTCGTCGAGCTGGAAGGCAGCGCGCGCCTTCCGACCAATCTTGTCGGCGTCGAAGCGTCTCCGGATAAGATCCATATCGGCATGGCGGTCGAGATCGTTTTCAGGAAGCTGAACGAGCAGGTGGCGCTGCCCTTGTTCAAGCCGGCGACCGAATAGCCTCGCGGGCCTCTCCAAGCCGGGCGGCGTCCCGGGCTTCGCTCCGCATCAGGGCGTAGCGAGACGCGTTGACGCCGTCGTGCGCGGCAACGCGGCGCCCGCGCCATCTCGGTTCGTCGAGCCGGATGCGGCTGGCGGGTCCGTCGATCGCATGGCAGCCCTTTCGGATAGCGACGGCACGTCTACGGCGCAGGCCTGAAAACGAAAGGGCTCGCATCGCTGCAAGCCCTTGATTCGTTGGTTGCGTGAGGCGTCCGCCACGCGGCAAGCGCGCGTGCTGACCGGGCGAACCTGGCGCTACGCCCCGAACAGCGAAGCAGCTGTGCTCGCTACCCGCGGATGCGAATCAAAACGGCAAATTCTGGGCGATCCGCCCACCGTCGACATAGAACGTCTGGCCGGTGACATAGCTTGCCTGCTCGCTCAGGAGGAACGAAACGACGGCAGCAACCTCTCTTGGCTCGCCGACGCGGCCCAGCGGCGTGCGCAGCATCACCGCGTCGAGCGCATCGGGTTTGTCGGCGACCCAGCGATCGAGCATCTCGGTGCGAATCGTGCCCGGTCCGACAGCGTTCACCCGAATTCGCTCGGGCGCCAGTTCGACCGCCATCACGCGCGTTACCTGCCCGATAGCGCCCTTGGTCGCGGAGTACGCAGTGTGCTTGGCGCTGCCGATCATCGCGTTGACGGACGACAGGTGGACGATCGAGTAGGACCGCCCCGCCGCGAGCTCCTGACGCATCATCTGCTGCGCGACGAGTTGCGCGGTGCGAAAGGACCCGATCAGATTGATGTCAAGGATCAGTTTGAACTCGTCGTCAGCGAGATCGAACAGCCTATGGCGCCGATCGACGCCAGCGCTGTTGACGAGCCCGTCCACGCGGCTGAAACGCCGTATTGTTCGTGCGATCATCTCCTCGATATCCGAACGACTCGTCACATCGCAACGAACGACCAGCGCGCAGTCACCGTCGCGCTCGAGTTCGACCAACTGCTCGGGCGTCGGCGTTGCGAGATCGGCAAGCACGACACGAGCGCCGCGCTCGAGCAGCATCCGCGCGGTCGCAAATCCGATGCCTCCCAGACCGCCCGTCACGATCACTACCTGCTCGGCGTGCATCATCTTCCAGTGCGCCGTCATTTCCGGAACTCGTGATAGCCCGTGCGCCTGCGCTTGATCAGTTCCCAATTCAGCGTCACGCCAAGCCCTGGCCCATCAGGCACCGGATAGCATCCGTCTTCGCCGACGGCGGTCATCGCTTCGGAGTAGCCGTCGGCGTAGATGGGGGGCAAAATGGTCGGAATCCTCGGGCCGACCAGAGCGAGTTCGTAGTAGTTGCTGTTTCGCATCGCGCTCATGCAAGCGCGGTGGGCTGGGCCCGCCGAGTGGACCTCGCAGTCCAGCCCGAAGGCCTCTGCCAGGTGCGCTGTTTTCATCGTACCGGTGATCCCCAAATCGTACTCGGGGTCCGCGCGCACGAAATCGGTCGACTCCGACGCGATCCAGTCAGCCTTCGGCTCGAGCCCACGCACATGTTCGAGCGCGAGGATCGGGGTACGGATCATCTGCCGCAGCTTCTTTTGCGCGTGTTGCGAAGTACCATTGTCTCGAAACGGGTCTTCGAGCCAATAGAAACCTGCCTCGTCGCACGCACGCCCGATGTCGAGCGCGTCCGCGAAGGTCAGGATCTCGCCGCCAAGGTCGAGCATCAGCTTCATTCGACCCGCGAACTGCCGACCCAGGTGCAGCACATTCTCGATTTCGCGTCCGGCATCGCCCTCGGTCCAGCCATGCACCTTGAAGCCGCGAAATCCAAGCGCGAAGCATTCCTCGGCGAAATCGACGAACGCCTCTTTGCAGTGCAGCCCCCCGTTGTCGTCGGCATGGATCGCGCTCGCGTACGCAGGCAGGCGCTTGCGGTAGCCTCCGAGCAGTGACGAAACAGACAATCCGCAGCGCCGCCCGAGAAGATCCCAAAGCGCGCAGTCGATATGCGAGGCGCCGACGCCTCCGAAGTGCCGAAGGACCTTCTTCAGATCGTTGAACACACGTTCGCGTTCGTCGACCGAATAGCCGATCACGAGAGGAGCCACGTACAACACCTGCCCAAGGTGCGGAAGTTTCCCGCCCAGGCCAGGCGCGAACTCCCCGATCGATCCTTCACCGCCTGTGATCCGGACGACGAAATTCGAGATCCGCGATTGCGCGCCGCTCTGGTAAACACGATTGTGCTTGCGGTCGGCACCGAGATTTTCGACCGTATAGTCGTACTCGAATACTTCGACACGCTCGATGAGTTCAGCCATGACTGACACTTCTCCTATGCGGGCACGAGCACCTGGCGCAGCGCGGTACCCGCTGCCAGAGTGTCGAACGCCTCGTTCATCTCTTCCAGGCGCACGGTCGCGCCAGTGATTCGGTCGACCGGCAACTGTCCCAATCGATACGCACGTATAAGCCGCGGCAGGTCGCGCACCGGGACGCAGGATCCGAAATAGCTTCCCTTTACCGTGCGCTCTTCCGCGACCAGACTCGCGTGCGAAAACGGGGCTTGCAGGTTCCCCGCGGGAAGTCCGGCGACAACGGTCGTGCCGCCGCGGCGCGTCACGCGGTAGGCGATGTCGAGGGCCTGAGTCGCGCCGGCGGTCTCGAAGGCGTAGTGGACGCCCCCCTCTGTCGAATCGCGAATGCGCGCGACGGCGTCGGGGCTATCCGAGCGAACCGCGAGGCTTGCGCCGAGATCGAGCGCGAGACGCAGCTTCTCGTCGCTTGGGTCCACCGCGACGATCGGAAACGCTCCGGCCATACGAGCACCGAGCAGCGCGCTCAGGCCCACACCGCCCAAACCGATCACCGCGACTGAGTCGCCCGCCCTGATGCGAGCGGTATTCAGAACCGCGCCGACACCTGTCAGGACCGCGCAGCCAAAGAGCGCCGCGCTCTCGAACGCGACGTCGTCGTCGATCTTCACGAGCGAATCGCGCACCATCACCGTCATCTCGGCAAAGCCGGCGACGCCGACATAGTGATGAATCGTTCTTGAACCGCGGCGAAAGCGGGTGCCTCCAGTGGCGAGAACGCCACCCGCGCTAAAGCGCGGCGCGGGCTCGCAAAGCGCCGGGCGGCCCTCCATGCATGACACGCAGTGCCCGCAGCTCGGAACAAAGGTCGTCACCACGCGGTCGCCTGGCTTCAGATCGGTGACTCCCGCCCCAACCTCCAGCACTTCACCGGCGGCTTCATGCCCAAGAATCATGGGCAGTGGCGTGCGCTCGGCCGGTCGCGTGCCGTCGATCGCGGACAGATCGGAGTGACACAGGCCGGCGGCATGGACCTTGAGCAATACCTCGCGAGGGCCGGGGCCATCGAGCTCGAGCTCCTCGACTTCGAGCGGGCGGCTCACCGAGTATGGGCGCGTTGCGCCGATCCGAGTTAGTACCGATGCACGTACCTTCAACTTCAGCTCCTTGATAGCGCGCCGCCCACGCGACAATTACTCCGCGAGGCGAACGAAGAAAAGCACCATGTCGGGCCAGAGCATTGCCATCGTCACGACAACCAGATCAGCGAGAAGAAACGCGGCGATTCCCTGGAACACCGTCCAGGTGCTGCAAGAGTCCCCGACAACGTTCTTGATCACGAACACGTTCAGACCCACCGGAGGCGTCAGCATCCCGATCTCGAGAAACTTCGTCAGAATCGCCCCGAACCAGATCAAATCGATGCCTAGCGACGCGAGTACCGGATAGACGATCGGGATCGTAAGCAACATGATGCCGATCGGCTCGAGGAACATTCCCAGGACGAGGTAGAGCGCGCTGATGATGGCGAAGAACTCGAGCTGCGATGGCTGCAGCGAAACAACCCAATCCGAGATGAACTGATCAGTGCCGGACAACGCGAGGAATCGAACGAGCAGGTTCGCGCCGATCGCGATCAGGAAGATCACACAGGTCGTTGACAACGCCTCCTCGAGCGCCAGTCGCAGACCTTTGAGCGATAGCGTGCGCCGTGCGAAGCCGATGATGACCGCGAGCGCAGCGCCCACCGCGCCGGATTCGGACGCCGTGAACACGCCCGAGAACATGCCACCGAAGACCAGCACGACCATGACGATCGCAGGCAGCGTCTCCCTGAGCACCGCGACTCGTTCGACCCGGGTCGGCCTTTCGGCTAGCTTGGGGGCGTCTTGGGGACGAAGCTTGGTCCAAACCAGAATCACGAGTATGTAACCAACCATGGTCACGATGCCGACGGCGAGTCCGGCCAGAAACAGCTTCCCGATCGGTGCCTGGATGAAGATGCCGTAAAGGATCAGGATGATGCTGGGCGGAATCAGCGGGCCCAGAGTGCCGGCCGCCGCGACGGTGCCGACCGCGATGCGCAGGCTGTACCCGTGCTTGAGCATCTCCGGAACGGCGATACGACCCATCGCCGCGGCACAGGCGACGCTCGAGCCGCTGAGCGCCGAAAACCCCGCAGACGCGAACACCGCCGCGACGGCCAGACCGCCGGGCATCGCGGACAACCACAACCGCGCCGCACGAAACAGCCCCTGCGTGAGCTGCGCATGGTAGGAGACGTAGCCCATAACGAGAAATGTCGGCACCGAGGCGAGTGCCCAGTTCGCGGCGAACTCGTAAGGCAGAGACCGAACCAGGCCAAGCGCTGCGGATAGCCCAAGGATGCTGGCGATTCCGCTTACCGAGACAATGATCATCGAGATCGCGATCGGAAAGCGCAGCGCGATCGCGATCAGAAGAACCACGACAAAGAGTATTCCGCTCTGCTGGTCAGTCATGACCGGCTCGCTCGGAGAAGTAGTCCTGCGCGACATCAACGGCCCGGTTCAGACCTGCAGGAAGCCGAAGCACGGCGATCGACATCCGCGCGAGCGACACGCCCGCCGCCGAGAAGAACCCGATCGGCAGCATGAAGTACGAGATCCATGTCTCGATACGCACGCTCTGTTCGATCATGAACATGCGTACCTCGTAAGCGCGTGCCGCTTCGATCGCTGATTCCCAGCCGAGGAGGCTGAACACGGCAACGCTGAGTGCCCAAGTCGCCAATCGCAGCACCGACTGCATGCGTTGCGGCAGCCGTTGCGCGAGCACTTCGACTTCGATGTGCTTGCGCTCGCGCTCGGCGACGACAAGCGGAAGGAACGTCACCGCTACCATGTAGTAGTTCGCAACGAAGGCGATCGTCGCCGGCAGCTGGCGACCAAGAAAGAAGCGCGCGACCACGTCGACCGCGATGTGCAGCACCATTAGGCCCATCACGAAGAGCCCGAGTAGCGACACAGCGCGCGAGAAAACGACGACTACGCGACGCAGCAGGCTATCGCGCCCCTTCATCGCGGCTCCTCGCCGCAACGGCCATCACCGAAGTTGTCGTAGCGGAGCCCCACCGCGCAGAGCCCCGCCTGGTACAGGTTCGGGCCGCGGCGCTTGTTGCGGCTACTGGCCGTACGTCGCGAAGTCGAGCTTCGCGAAGATCTCCTTCTGGTAGAGATCCCCGAGCTTCTTGTAGTCCGCTGGCATGCCGCTGGTGAGTTTCTCCCACTTGGCGAGAAGTTTCACAAAACGCTCCGCCTTTTGCGGCGCGTTCTTCAGACCGTAGTTCTTCGCGGCGAGTTCGGCGATGGTCTTCTCGTCCTTCTTAAGGAACTGATCGCTTGCGGCAACGAACTCCTTGGTCGGCTGGTGCAGTGTGACCTTCAACTCGGGCAACCGTCCGCGGACGTTGTTCGCTGCGATCGTCAGGTTCGTCACGTAGCGCGCGAGCAGGAAGGGCGCGAGATCGAGTACCACCCGGCGAGCCTCCGGCGACATCGTCTTCCAGTTCTTCGCGCTGAAGTTCATCGATGCCCCGAGATAGACGCCGAGCGGCATGTCGGTCACGTGTTTGACGACATCGGCCAGGCTTTGATCGACGAGGGAACCGACCGAGTGGGTGTGCGCGTCGAGCACGCCCTGGCTGAGCGCCTGATACGCTTCCGCGGCGGGCATCGCGACCTTTACTCCGCCCATTCCTTCGATCCAGCGACCCCATGCGTCGCCGCCGCTTCGGATTTTCAGACCGCGCAAGTCGGCGACGGTCACGACCGGCTTCTTCGTAAGCAGCGAGTACGGCGCGTTGGCGATGTTGCCGAGGTAGATCTGCCCCTGCTTCTTCATCTCCGCCATGCACTCGTCACAACCGAAGATGTACTCGGTGGCCGCACCCGCCGCTGCGGCGTTCGACTTCGCAAACAATGAAAAATCGGCGATGAAATTCGCCTCCGGGAACTCTGCCGGATGGTACGGATGCACGATCAGACCCATGTCCGCGACACCGTCACGCAAGCCGGCAGGGATCTCCTTGACGCTCAACAGCGTCTGCGGGAAGACGCGACCCGTCACCTTGCCGCCGGATTTTTCGCCAAGCCACTTCCCGAAATCGACCATCGCCTTCACGCCGTCGTGCTGCGGTCCGTCGCCGGACGCGATCCGAAGTTGCTCGGCCGCGGTCAGCATCGGGATCGTTGCCAGAAGCAGTCCCGCGCACAATGCAATGGTCCCCGAGACACCCAATCGATTCTCACTCATGACGTTCTCCATTTTGGCCAGGTGCACGACTCTCTCGAATCATTCTCGAATCTCGGCGAACGGTTCGTTACTGCGTGAGCGCGGTTCGCCTGTCCGCACTCGAACAAGGAAATCCGTAGAGCGCGGCAGGGTTGCCCGCAAGAACTCGCTCCCAGGACTGCTTACCCGTCCACGAATGGAGGAGATCGAGCAGTTGTGCTTCAGAGGGTTTCTCGGCACGGCCCGGGTGCGGCCAGTTGGTTGCCCAAACCATGCGCTCGGGCGAATGCCGCAGCAGCGCGCAAGCGAGCGCGGCGACGTCGGCGTATTCGGGGGGACCGGTTCGCGACGTCTCGTACGGTGCTGACAACTTGACCCAGACGCGACCAGAGTCGAGCAATCGCAAGAGCGCCTGAAACGACGGATGCCCGGTGTCGACTGGTTCGAGGAACTTCCCGACGTGATCGATGACGACCGGACAAGGGAGCGACTCCAGCAAACGGGCTCGTTGCGCAAGCTCGCCGCCGTCGAGTTGAACCTGCATGTGCCAGCCGAGCCCCGCGATGCGCCGGGCGAGCGGTTCCAGCTCGTCCCACGCGAGCACGCCGCCGGGGAGCATGAACGCACGCGCGCCGCAAACTCCGCTCCTGTCGAGCATCCGAAGTTCGGCGATCGGCGTTCGCGGCGCCACGACTGCAACGCCACGGGCACCGGTGCCGATCTGTGCCATGCCTTCGAGCATGCATCGATTGTCGAAACCATAGAGAATCGATTGCACGGCCACGACACGCGTGTGTCCCAGGCGCTGCATCAGCTCGCGGTACTCGGCCGCGCTGCCTCGTTGCGCGGCCAGCCCCGCGTCGGCGCGCGGCACGTACTCTCTCGGGTCGCCATAGAAGTGCACGTGGCAGTCGCAAGCGCCGGCCGGGAGCGCGCGTGCCGTGGTCTCGTTCATGCCGACATCCGTTCGGCGGTCCGTTCGCCGCTCAGACGCAGCCGCGTATCGCTTCGCGCGAACAGGACGGGTGAAAGCTCCGTACCCAAGCCTGGTCGTTCGAGCGGATGAACGAACCCCGACTCGATCAACGGCAGCTCGTTGACGATCTGTCGATAGAAACCGTGCGTATGACTGCGTACCGTCTCGGCGATCAGGCCGTTCGGCGCGGCGACCAACATATGGACGTTCGCGATCAGGGTGACGGGCCCGGTGCAGTCGTGCGGCGCGATGCAACGGTCGAATGCTGCCGCCAGGTGCGTGATCCGCTGACCTTCGGACAGGCCGCCGATCCAGCCGAGGTCGAAGTGCGCCACGTCGAGCGCGCCACGGGTGAAGACCTCGCGATACCAGGGAACGGTGCCAAGGTTCTCGCTGCCCGCGACACGACCGCGCACTCGCTCGCGGTAGCGTGCGAGATCGTCGAAATTCTGCATCCCTATCGGCTCTTCGTGCCAATAGATGTCGTGCTCGCGCAGTGCGTCTGCGATCTTCAGCGCTGCGGGCAAGCGCCACAGGCCGTGGTACTCGATCAGGATGTCGATACGATCGCCGACCGCCGCGCGGATCTGCTCGATCGGCCACAATCCGGCCGATAGCTCGCGGGCGCTGATGTCGGCACCCTCGTTGCGCAGCGCGAAGACGTCGAATGGCCAGATCTTCATTGCCGTGATGCCCTCGGCGAGCAGTTCCTGCGCGAGTTGCGCCGGTTCGTAGACCTGCAGGAGCAGGTCCTCGTAGCGGCCGATAGTGGCGGGCGCGCGCACGTCACGCGACACCAACTCGGTGTTGTAGTTGTGCCGCAGCTTGTTGTTGTATTGCCCACCAGCGCAAGTGTTGTAGATGCGCACTCGATCACGCGTGCGACCGCCAAGCAGCCGGTATAGCGGCACACCGAGATGCTTGCCGTCGAGGTCCCACAACGCGAGGTCGATCGCCGAGTTTCCGCGTACCTCGACGCTTCGGGTCGGGAATCCGTTGAAGTGGTTGCCGACCTTCGTCGCGAGTTCGTGCATTCGCGCTTCGCGGCACAACGGGTCCTTGCCTATCAGGTGCGGCGCACAGGTTTCATGCACGTATGCAACTGTCGCCTCGGGATTGCGGAATGTCTCGCCCAACCCGACCAGGCCTTCGTCAGTGTGCAAGAGGACCCAGACAAGGTTTCCGTACTCCTCGACCTGAACGGTTTCGAGCCCGACGATCTTCATGGATTCCGCTGTGATCGATATCGAATATTACAAGTAGAGGCGGATTGTTAACCAATTGCAGCAATACGTCAATCCAATGGATTCCTTATGCGACCGAATCTCGTTGGATCTTGATTTGAGTCATAACTCTCAAGTAACCCTGAATTCGCCCTACGACCGATGCTTTCAGCGCACTCCCGATAGATCTCATTAATTTTACAACTTTGACCAATTATGCGATTCTTGAGCCGCGCGCCGCGAGCAGGTGGAGCGGCGGATCGCATTCGCACCCGAGTCGAATCGAGCGCCCTACTGAAGTGACGAAGACCATGAACCCAAGATCGCCAGCATCGAGGAACGATTCGCCCACCGTCCCCCAAAGGTTGGGCGATCAGGTCTACGACGCGTTGGCGGTACAGATTGCCGAGGGTCGCTACCCGGTGGGTAGCCGCTTGCCATCCGAGCTGGATCTCGCGAAGCAATTTGGGGTGTCGCGACCGGTATTGCGCCAGGCCCTCGCACGCATGCGCTCCGAAGGCCTGGTCGTCGCCCGCCAGGGAGCCGGGAATTTCGTGCGACGCGGGAGCGAATCGCAACGGCTGGGTTTCGGACCGCTGCAGAACATCCCGGACGTCCAGCGCTGCCTGGAATTCCGCTGCTGCCTCGAGAGTGAGGCCGCGAGGCGCGCGGCGATCGCTCACGACGACGAGGCAATCGACAGCATCGCACTCGCGATCAGCGCGATGGAGCGGGCGATCGCCACCGGTAGTTCAGCGGTCGAGGCGGACTATGAGTTTCACCTCGCGATCGCGCGCGCAGCGCGCAATCGATTCTTCGTGACAACGCTCGAGGCGTTGAGAGACCAGGTGCAGTTCGGAATCAACCTGTCACGCAGTTTCTCTTCGACGCCTATTCATGAACGCCTCGCAAGCGTGCTCGCCGAACACCGGGACATCTACGATGCGATCCGCCGCGGCGATTCGGAACTCGCCCAACGCGCAGTCAGCCAGCACATCGACGCGGGCATCGCACGGCTGTTCCGTTGAGCGGATGCGCGGGGATATCGGCGTTCGAATGCAGCGCGGCGTCGTCGCGGACTCGCCCCGCGCACATTGCGTGACGTGGCCGGTTTGCGCCCGGGGCCGCGAAGAAGCGCGCACAAGGGCCCGCAAGCACCCTCGAGCGGCAAGAGAGCACGGACGCGACGACTACGCGACTACGCGCGAGGCTCGGGTCAAACACCCGCGGCATTCGAATTCCTAATCCAATTTCATAAGAATTAATCGCTTGCGATGATGAGTCGTCGCTTTGCATACTCGCTTTGCGTACTCGCCAGGCGCCCTACCGGTGTATCGGCGGGGCTCGATCGAACACGGATCACGGAGGGAGCAATGTTGCGCGAGGACTTGAAACTGGCTGAAGCATCGTGGAGGGGCAACCACGCCGAAGAACTGGCCGAAGCAGCGGCGAGGCCGGCAACATGCGAGGACGGGCTGCCGCTCAAGGTGGTCTACACACCGCTCGACATCCAGGACGGAACCAGCGTCAACGCTGCTTTCCCGGGCGAATACCCGTATACCCGCGGCAACGACGCGACCGGCTACCGCAAGAAGCTCTGGACGATCAGCCACTACGCGGGGTTCGGCAGCCCGCGCGAAACGAACGTCCTGTTCCGCAAGATGATCGACCATGGGGACGTGCCGCCGTACATGGCGCTCGATCTGCCGACGCAGCTCGGCCTGGACCCCGACGACCCGATGGCGCTCGGCGAGGTGGGCCTCACCGGCACGTCGATCGCGTCGCTGCGCGACTGGGAAACGATCTTCGACGGAATCGATCTCGAGAGCACCTTCGTCGGCACGGTGATCAACGCGCCGGCCGCCGTGATCCTCGCGATGCACATCGTCCTCGCGCAGAAACAGGGCGCCGACCTCGCCAAGGTACGCGGCAACCTGCAGAACGACATCCTCAAGGAGTTCTCGGCGCGCGGCAATTTCATCTTCCCGGTCGCGCCGTCGCTGCGGCTCGTTACGGACTCCGTCGAGTACTGCGCTCGCCACCTTCCGTCGTTCTGGCCGCTGAACGTGACAGGTGGGCACTTCGCCGAGGCTGGCGCGGACCGCGTGCACGAGGTGGCATTCGCCTTCGCGGACGCGTTCACCTACATCGAGCGCCTCCTCGCGCGCGGCGTGCCGATCGACTCGTTCGCCCGGAACATGTTCTTCCTGATGAAGACAAATCACTTCGACCTGTTCGAAGAAGCGGCGAAGTTTCGCGCGATGCGCAAGATCTGGGCGACACGATTGCGCGAGCGTTACGGCGCGCGCGACCCCGAGAGCCTCAAGTGCAAGGTGCTCGGCCACAGCGGCGGCTCGCAGATGACCCGCGAGCGGCCCGAACTCAACATCGCGCGAACGACGCTGGCGTGCCTCGCTGGCGCATTGGGCGGAATCCAGCTCATCGGGCTGCGCACGATGGACGAGGTGTTCGGTATCCCGACCGAGAAATCCGAGATGATCGCGATCGGCACCCAGCACGTCGTCGCCCACGAAACGGGCGTCCCCGACGTCGTCGATCCGCTGGGCGGCTCGTGGTACGTCGAGTCGCTCACCCGAGAGTTCGAAACTCGAGTGCACGCGGAACTGGACCGTATCGATGGCGAAGGCGGCGTAGTCCGCGCGATCGAAACCGGCTCGATTCGGCGCTCGATCGCGCAGGACGCGTACGAGGCGCAACGCGCTGTCGAGCGCGGCACCAAGGTGAAGGTCGGCGTCAACAAGTACCGCATCGACGAGGTCGAACCGCCGCGCCGGCCGTACCAGCTCGATCCCGCCGAGGAAGGCCGCCGCGTGGACGAAGTGCGCGCGGTGCGCCAGCAGCGCGACCAAGCGGCAGTCGAGACGGCGCTCGCGGAACTGCAGCGCGTGGCACGCCTGCCCGAGGGCAGCGATACCAACCTGATGCCGCCGATCATAGAGGCGGTACGCGCATACGCCACGATAGGCGAGATCTGCGGCGCACTGAAGCACGTGTTCGGCGAATACGTCGAACGCGGGCGGGTGTGAAGGACATGACGATGGACAAACGAGTGCCCCGAATCCTCATGGGCAAGCCTGGCTTGTGCGGCCACGACCGGGGGATCATGCTCGTAATCATGGCGCTGCGCGATGCGGGCATGGAGGTGATCTACTCCGGCCGGCACAATTCGCCCGAGCATCTCGTCGACGTTGCCGTGCAGGAGGACGTCGATGTACTTGGTGTCTCGATCCTCTCCGGCGCCCACATGACGCTGTGCGCGCGGATCGCGAGCCGCCTGAAGGAGCAGGACGCTGCGGATATCGTCCTCCTCGCCGGCGGTTTCATTCCGCCCGAGGACGTCTCGCGCCTGAAGGCGCTCGGCGTACGCGAGGTGTTCACGGAGGGCGCGAAGCTCGATGACGTGGTGGCCTTCGTTCGCCGCGCGAGCGAGGAACGGACGCCGGCATGAACATCTCCGAGTGGCTGGTACGCAATGCCGATCGCGATCCCGACGGCGCCGCGATTCATTTCGAGGGCGACACGATTTCGCACGGCGAACTGCTCGCGCGCGTCGAGGCGTTCGCCTGCGCGCTCGCAACGTTTGGCGTCCGCCCCGGAGATCGCGTCGGGTTGTTCCTCGAGAACTGCCCGGAGTTCCTGATCGCGCGATGGGCGGCGATCCGGCTAGGAGCCGCGGCCGCGCCGATGAACGTCATGTTCCAGGCACGCGAGGCGCAGTACGTGCTGAACAACGCGACACCCGGCGTACTCGTCACCCAGTCCTCGCTGCTGCCGCTTGTCGAGCAGATCTGGCCCGACTGCCCTCACCTCTCGCATCTCGTCGTGTCCGGCGCCGAGATCCACGGTGCGCACTCGTTCGCCGCTCTGGAGAGCGCGTACGCGGGGCGAAGCATCGCGCTGCACGACTGTGTCCCGGACGATCTTTGCGACCTGTACTACACCTCTGGCACCACCGGACGCCCCAAGGGCGTGATGTGCTCGCACTTCAACTTCGAGAGCCTGCTGCGCTACGAGCAGGTCATATGGGACATGGGCGTGTCCGACCACACCATGGTCGCGCTGCCGTTGTTCCACGCGAAGGGCCTCATCATCCCGTGCCTGCTCGCGACCTACGTTGGCTGCCCGCAGACGCTGCTGCGACGTTGGGACACGCGCGGCGTGCTGGAGCTGATCGAGCGCAACAAAGTCACCTTCTTCGCCGGCGTGCCGACGATGTACGCCTATCTCAACGCCTTCGACGACGTTGAACGCTACGATCTGAGCTCGATCCGCATCTGCCGTGTCGGCGGCGCACCGATGCCAGTTGAGATGCACCGCGCGTTCGAAAAGCGCACGGGCGCCGCGATCATCGAGGGATGGGGTTGCACCGGCTGGACGGGGACGTCGAACCCGCTCGACGGAGAACGGTCGATCGGCTCGATCGGCAAGGCGCTGGGCGAACTGCACCCGTCGATCCGTTGCGAGATCCGCATCGTCGACGAGACCGGTGAAGACGTGCCCGCCGGCGAGGAAGGCGAGGTCGTCATCCGCGGCGACCAGATCCCCAAGGGCTTCTGGCGCATGCCGAACAAGACCGCGTCGGACTATCGCGAGGGATGGTTCCACACCGGCGACATCGGTCGCCGCGACGAGCGCGGCTTCATTTACCTCGTGGGTCGCAAGGACGACCTGATCATCACCTCGGGCTTCAACGTCTACCCGCGCGAAGTCGAGGAGGTTCTGCACGCGCACCCTAGCGTCGCCGACGTCGCGGTGGTCGGGATGGCCGACGGCGACAAGGGGCAGTCGATCAAGGCCTTCGTCGTGTGCAAGCCCGGAGTGGCCGCGAGCGAGACCGCGCTGGTCGAGTACTGCCGCTCGAAACTCGCGAAGTACAAGGCGCCGCGCGCGGTCGAGTTCATCGACGCGCTGCCCAGGACCGCGTCGGGCAAGGTGCAACGGTTCCTGCTCACTGGCGGGAACGCCGCACCAAGGAGTTAGCATGTACGCGAAGCACCCTCGCCTGTTCCTGACCGAAGAGCAGGACGCGTTGCGCCAGAGCGTCGCGCGGCTTGCCCGCGAGCGCCTGGCGCCGCGCGCCGCCGAGATCGATGCCACCGCGCAGTATCCGCAGGACGTCTTCGAACTGCTGGTTCAGAACGGACTCACCGGCATCACGATTCCCGAGGCCTACGGTGGCTCGGGCGCCGGCCTTCTCGAGTTGTGCGTCGCCGTCGAGGAACTCGCAAAGGTCTGCACGACCGCGGCGCTGATGCCGGTGTTGTCCAATATCGCCGGCGTCATGCTGTTGCGCTTCGGGAGCGACGAGCAGAAGTCGACGCTGCTGCCGAAACTGGCGCGCGGCGAGCTGCGCTTCTCGAACGCGCTGACCGAGGCCGACGCAGGGTCCGATGCGGCATCGATACGCAGCGAGGCGACCGCAGTCGGCGACGGATACGAGATCTCCGGCACGAAATCCTACATCACCGGCACGACGATCTCTGACATCTTCATCGTGTTCGCGAAGCACGCCGACGGCGCTGCCGCAGGCCGGGTGTCCGCGTTTCTCGTTCCGCGCGATCGACCGGGAATCACCGTCGGAGCACTCGAGAGGAAGATGGGAATCCGCGGTATGCCGACCGGCGGGGTATTCTTCGACAAGGTCACCGTTCCCCGCGATGCGCGCCTGGGCGGCGAAGGCCAGGGCCTGTCGGTGCTCTTGAGTTCGATGACCGGAAACCGCCCGGCGATCGGCGCCCGCGGCGTGGGCCTCGCCCAGGGCGCGTTCGAGATCGCCGTCGATCATTGCCTGAACCGCAAGATGTTCGGCGGCACGCTCATCGATCTTCAGGGCCTGCAGTTCAAACTCGCCGATCTTGCGATCGCCATCGAGGCCTCGCGCCAACTGGTTCATGCAGGCGCTCGCCTCGTCGACCAGGGCGTGGCGACCAAGGACTTGTCCGGGATGCTCGCGATGGGCAAGTGCCTGGCCACCGATACGGCAATGAGCGTCACGATCGAGGCCATCCAGTGCCTGGGCGCCACCGGCTACTCGATGGACACGCCGCTCGAGCGCCTGATGCGCGACGCAAAGCACCTCCAGATTGTCGACGGGTCGAACGAGATACAGCGAGTGCTGATCGCACGCGCGTTGCGGGAGTGGCGCACGAATGGGTGATCGCAGGCCGGAAACACTGTCGGAATCGCTCTGGCGCGAGGCGAAGGCGTTGCGTTACGACGCGCTCCCCACTCCCGTCGTCGACAAGATCAAGGACCTGACGCTCGACACGCTCGGCGTCGCGCTCGGATCGGCGTCGCTCGATTTCGGTGTCGCGACGCGCGAGCTCATGCGCTCGTGGAACAGCGCGGGAGGCGCGAGCGCCATAGGCGAGTCGCGTCGTGCCCCCCCCCACGCCGCAGCGCTGGTCAACGGCGTGCTCGCGCACGGCCAGGACTTCGACGACACGCACACCGAGTCGGTTACGCATCCGAGCGCGTGCGTCATCCCGGCCGCACTCGCGGTCGCCGAATCGCGAGGCGCCAGCGGGCGCGACGCGATCGTGACGATGGCTGCCGGCTTCGAGTCGATGATCCGGCTCGCGCTTCCGGCGCGCAATCAGTTTCACTTGCACGGGTTCCACACAACGTCGATCGCCGGCACTTTTGCCGCCGCCCTGATCGCGTCGAGGCTCGCCGGGCTGGACGACGGGTCGGCCACGAATGCGCTCGGGGTTTCGGGCAGCTTTACGAGCGGCCTGCTCGAGTGCGTTCCTGCCGGAGCTGGCTCGAAGCGCCTGCACGCCGGCTGGGCAGCAATGGGCGGGATCATCGCGGCGGATCTCGCCGGCAGAGGATTGACCGGGCCGGACACCGTGTTTGAAGGCAAGCTCGGCGTGTTCAACTCCTTCGTGCGCGGCGAGTCGATCAACCTGGCGGAGATTCTCGACGGGTTCGGCGTGCACTGGAGCGTGCTCGATACGCGGCCGAAGCTCTACCCGTGTTGCCACTACCTTCAGTCGTTCATCGACTGCGCACGTCGGCTGCGCGACGAGCGTGGCGTGCGCCCCGCGGACATCGCATCGATTCGTTGCCGCGTCGCCCAGGGTTCGGTAAACATGATCTGCACTCCGTGGGCGACCAAGCAGGCGCCTCGCGACACCTACGAGGCCAAGTTTAGCCTGCCCTTTGCAGTGGCGATCGCGCTCCACGACGGGTGCGCGGGAACGTCCGAGTTCACACTGGAGAACGCGCAACGCCCCGAGATCGCGGCGCTGATGGCGCGCGTCAACTACGAGGTCGATCCCTCCTTCAGTGTCAAGGACATGCCCGGCGATGTCGAGATCTCGCTCCTCGACGGACGCATCGAGCGTTGCGTGCAGCAACGCGTGCGCGGAGACCGCGACACTCCGATATCACGCGCCGAGCTTCTCGACAAGTTCCACGACAACGTGCGCGTCACCGCGTTCGCGCATCACGCCGATACGATCGCGACGACCGTGCTGAACCTGGACACGCAACGAGATCTCGAAGCGCTGGGCTCCCTGTTGCGCGGCGGAAAGTGACTTCGGTTCCTGGTGCGGGGGCGGGCGCTGCGGCCCCGTCGATCCGAAGCGCTCACGGCGTGCTCGCGGCGACGTTCGCGCTGCATGCCCTGCTGGCGAGCGCCCCCTACGGGCTTCCCGCTCTGCTCCCGTTCATTCGCAGCGAACTCGGGGGAGGATACTTCGAGGCAACGCTCGTGTCCTCGGCATTCCTGTTCGGCATCGTCGTGGGTTCGCCGATCGCTGGCGGCGCAGTCGATGCGTTTGGCATTCGGCGTTCGATCGTTGCCGGCACCGCTCTTGCCACGGCCATGCTCGCATTGGTCCCGAGCGCACCCTCGCTTTGGCTGGTGTGCATGTACCTCGCGTTGGCCGGAATCGGCTACAGCGTCCTCACGCCCGGGACCAACAGGGCAATGCTGGTGTGGTTCGCGCAGAGCAACCGGGCAACCGCGGTCGGCGTCAAGCAGACTGGCGTGAGCGTTGGCGGTATCGTCGCTGCGAGCTTCGTACCCGCCGTGTCGCTCGCGTGGAACTGGCAGGCCTCGTTTCACGTCATCGCGCTCTTCTATGTCGCCGCGCTCTGCGTCGCATCGAACACGTTGCTTGACGGTCCGCCAGGTCGCTCTGGGCACGCCGCGCGTCCGGCGCTGCGAAGCGTCATCGCGACGATGCTCGGTCACCGCCCGACGATGCTGCTCGCACTCGACGGATTCCTGCGCGTCGGCATCCAGTACGCATTCCTCACCTTCCTGATCGCATACGCGATCGACAGCCTGCACTCGCCGGTTGCGTGGAGCGCGTTGATCTACGCACTGGCGCACCTGTTCGGCGCCGCGGGGCGGGTCGGTTGGGGTTGGGCGAGCGATCGCCTGTTCCACGGACGAAGGCGCGGCCCTTACGCGGCCATCGCAGTCACCGCGGCTGTCGGTTTCACGCTCCTCGCGCTGGCAGCGCCCTTGCATTGGACGATCATGCTTGTTTCGGTCGCGCTGCTGGGTCTTTCTGCCGTCGGTTTCCAGGGCGTCGGCCTGTCGATGCTGGC
Source organism: Burkholderiaceae bacterium (assembly GCA_023384005.1). Taxonomy (GTDB): domain Bacteria; phylum Pseudomonadota; class Gammaproteobacteria; order Burkholderiales; family Burkholderiaceae_E; genus Quisquiliibacterium. The sequence continues at coordinate 27,215 of JAHDXY010000007.1, forward strand.
AGAGGTGGGGGGCACCCGCGCGGGAGCCGCTTCGGGACTCGTCAACGCGCTGTCGTTCCTCGGCGCGGCGTTGATGGTACCGCTGTGCGGGCGGTTGCTCGACGCGGGTGCGTCGTTCCCGGCACTGTTCGCAATCCTGGCGGCGTTGTCCGTTCTGACGGCGGGGATCACGCTGGCCTTGCCGGATACCCCCTACGAGGTGCCGGAAGATGCCGGCTGAGGACGCGCGAGCCGTGCGTGCGGACATGGCGGCGACCGAGCGCGTCGCGACCACCGTCGATGGCGTACGCGCCGGTCGCGCACGCGCAATCGGTCGTGCGATCAGCGAAGTCGAGAGTGATTCGGACGCTGGGCGCCAGATCGTGGCTGCGTTGGCCGGACACGTGGGGCGTGCGCACCGCATCGGTTTCACCGGTCCGCCAGGTGCGGGGAAGTCGTCGCTGGTCGGCATGTTGATCGAACGATTCGAACTCCACGGCGATCGCGTGGGCGTCATCGCGGTCGATCCGTCGAGTCGGGCGACGGGCGGTGCGATTCTCGGCGATCGGGTGCGAATGGAGAATCACGCCGGAGGCGGCGGTACGTTCATCCGCTCGCTCGGATCACGCGGCGAAACCGGTGGGTTGTCGCTCGCGGCGGCACGCGCCGCCGACGTGCTCGACGCGGCCGGCTACGACCCCATTCTCCTCGAGACGGTCGGCGCGGGACAGGCCGATCTCGAAGTGAGCGAAGTCGCACATACCAGCGTCGTCGTTCTGCCGCCGGGGCTTGGCGACGAGATACAGGCCGTCAAGGCCGGAGTGATGGAGATCGCCGACATTTTCGTGGTCAGCAAGTGCGACATCGCGGGCGCCAGCCAGACGCGCGCGGATTTGCTCGCCCTGCTGCGCCTGCGCGGCCCCGAGGCGACAGGCATACGCGTCATCGGCACGTCTACCGTCGATGGCGAAGGCGTCGAAGCGCTGTTCGAGGCGCTGAACGAGCGCGCATCGCAGCGCGAGCCCGGCGTTGCCGAGGGCTCGCTCGCACGGCTCGTCGTGCGCCGGGCGCTGCGCACCACCGAGCTCGAACTCGCCGCGTTGCCCCGGGCCCGATTGCTGGATCTGGGCGCCCGGGTACGACGGGGCGAGATCACACTCGAGCACGCCGCACGAGCGGCTCTCGACGCGGCGCAGGAGCTTGCGAAATCACCCGCAATTGCGGCGCGCGGGCGTTCTTCAAGCGCAGCGTCTGACTGAACTCCCGAGCCGCACGCGCTGCACGGCGCGATCGGCCGAGCGAAACCTGTTCCGGAGTCGGAGCGCCGTCAGGCGGCACCAGCGACGAGTTCCAGCAGCCGGCGGTGCACTGCGGGATCGATCTCGACGTCGCGATCGCCGCCGTCGCGCCGCGCACGCAGCGAACCATCGCCGGGGACGCGCACGGCGGTGTGTCCGGCGGCCGGACGCGACGCTCGCACCGCTTCGCGCAGGCTCGCCACGCGCTCCCGAAATGCCGCCGCTGGCATCAGTAGATCGGGCTTGAGCGCCAGGAAAAACATGCCGGAATTGCGGGTCTCGTTGAGCACCGGATCGCTGCCAGCGAGTATTCCGAGAATCTGCGCCGCGAACGCCAGGCAGGACCCGCGCGCTCCGCCCCAGGTCAGGAACGCACCTTCGAGCGCAGCCGTCGGGTCGGTGGTGACACGGCCCTGTGCATCGACCGCGGTTCCAGCGTCGAGCGAACGCCCGGTCGCCTGGCGAAGCAACACCTCGCCCCAGGTGACGGCGCTGGTACCGATGTCGAGAACCACGGGATCGCCATCACAGGGAAACGCGAACGCGATCGGATTCGTGCCCAGGATTCGCTCGGCGCCGCCGAACGGGGCGACGCGCGCCGTCGTGTTCGCGGTGTGCATGGCGATCAATCCGGCGCGGGCGATGCGCTCGACATAGTACGCGAGGCGTCCACTGAACCAGGTGTTGGACGCGCCCACCACGGCGATCCCCGAGACTTGCGCGATTTCGATCGCCTTGTCGGCCGCGAACAGCGAGACGACGTAGCCATTCACATCTGCACCATCGATCGTGGCAGATATCCCCGTTTGTCCGGTCAGGCGAATCGGGCCGCCGGGGCCCTTGTTCGCAAGCTGCTCGATGATCGCAGGTACTCGCGCAAGCCCGGCGAAAGCGTGACCCGCGACCATCGCGTCGATCAGGTGTGCTGCGACCTCCTCGGCGTGCGCGAGAGGCATTGCATGGCGCACGAATGCCGCCACGGCAAGCGCGCGCGCTTCAGCTTGCGACAGCCTGATCACAGTGCGACGCTGCGTTCACCCATCCTTGCGGGCGCGCGGACTCCAGCGCGTCGAGCAGTGGCGCAAGCGACGGCTGGCGTTCGAAATCGAGGATGAAATCGCGCACGCTGTCGGTGTCCGCGCCGAGCACCGGGCGCGCAAGCTCGTCGTACTTGCGACACAGCACGTCGGTTGCGACCGGGTTCTCCGGTTCGCCGACCGGGTAGTCGAGCGAGAGCGTGTGCACGCCGGCCCCGGTCTCGATCGAGACGCGCGACGCCCGCTTCGCAGGGTAGTCGGCGTCGAGCGCCGGATCGTGGCGCACGGCGATCCGTTCCATCAGCGCGCGAACCAGGGGATCCGCTATTCGGCGTTCGGTGAACGCGAATGCGCTCGTTTCTCCATGAACCGCCGCTACAGCGATCGCGAACGCGATGCTGAACTGCGCCTGCGCCGGCGACTCCGGGCGTTCGATCTCGGCAGCGAGCGTGTACCGGTCGACGTAGACCGACACCGCGCGCAAGTCCGCGGCCACCGTGCCGTGCTCCTGCATCAGGGCAAGGAACGCGTCGAGCGGCGCATGATTGCCGCGACACCCCCCGTGCATCTTGACGTAGGTCTCGAGTATTCGCGGCACCGAAGGCTCCGTTACCGGGCGCTCCGCATCGGCATACGCTGGGTAGAACCCCTCCGAGAGTATGGCCTCGTGGCCGCGCGCGCCTGCGGCCGCCATCAACGCCGCGACACGGCCCGATTCGCATCCCTGCGCGACCTGGAGCGGCTGGGTCACAGACTCCCTCAGCGCCGCCTTGAGCCCGGCGCCCAGGCTCGCCGCGATCGCGAGCGCGTGCATCGTCTGCGTCTCGGACAGGCGCAGCAAACGCGCAGTCGCAGCAGCCGAAGCGATCGGCGCAAGCACCGCGGTGCTCTGGAAGCCGCGAGCAACGATCGCCGGATACGCGCGTTCTCCCACGCGCAGGAACACGTCGTACCCGAACGCGACCGCCGAAAGCAGGTCCTCGGGCCGAGGGAGCGCAGCGCGCAGGCTGCTGGCCACGGTGAGCGCCGTAGGGGTGACGACGCAGGAAGGGTGGCCTCCGGTCGAGCGCGAGCCGTCCTCCATGTACGCCGCGTGCGACATGAACGCATTCAGTCGCAGTGCATCGGAAGTCGCGCGAGCCTGGCCGCTGAACCAGCTTCGCGCGGCCCCGGCAGCGTCGAGCGCCTGCCCGAGACTTCGCCAGGTGCCGATTCGATACCCCGCGCAGGCACTGCCGATCAGATCGAGAACCCGCATCCGGGTCGCTTCGCGCACTCTCGCATCCGCCACGCCGCTCGCCGCCGAACACTGCGCGAGTGCGCGGACGTCGATCGCGTCCACCGTCATGGCGCCGCGTGCAGCCGCGTGCGCCGAAACGCGATCCACTGCCGCCCGAACATCGCGACGAACACGATGACGCCGACCGCGTCGGAATAGTGTCCCGGAAAAGCCATGGCGCAGCCGGCGGCGACCAGTACGACACGCTCCCAGATCGCGAGCGGTGCGATCAGGAATCCGATCACGCCGGCACCGTATGGAATCGCCGCCAGGAACAGCATTGCCCACGCGTAGGCGACCGTGCCGTCGAACCCGTTGGGCATCAGAAGAGGTGTGTAGACGAACATGAACGGCATCAGGTAGAGAAAGGACGAGAATTTCATCGCATGAAATCCGGTCCGATACGGGTGCGCTCCCGCAATCCCCGCCCCCGCGAATGCGGACATGCATACCGGCGGCGTTACGTTGGAACTCTGGCTGAACCAGAACACCACGAAGTGCGCGGCGATCAACGGCACGCCGAGCTGCCCCAGCGCGGGCACCGCGAGCAGCGCCAGAATCAGGTAGTCCGCAGTTACCGTGATTCCCATGCCCAGAATGAAGGTCGCGAAAAGCACGAGCAAGAGTGCAAGCCAGACCATCCCGTGGGTCTGCGCCATGACGATCTCGGAGAACCGAAACGCCAACCCGGTGAGGAGCGCGATGCCGATGATGATGCCAACCGGCCCGGCGGTCACTCCCACGATCAGGGACTTCTCACCTCCATTGGCGAGGCCCGTATACAGGGCGGGGAGGAAGCGACGCACCTGCCCGGCCATCGCGTAGCGGCTGAACATCAGCGCGACGAAGCTGACGATCGCCCAGAATGCGGCGAACGAGGGCGTGTAGCCTTCGAACAGCGTAACGAACAACACCGCCAGCGGCAGCAGGTAGAACCAGCCTCCACGCAGAACGGCTGCAATCGCGGGCCTCAGCGACTTTGGCATCGAGCCCAGACCGGCGCGGCCCGCCTCGAAATGGACCATCATCAGCACGGAGAAGAAGTACAGAATCGCCGGCACGAACGCTATCGTGATGATGTGAGCGTAGGGAACCTTGAGCATCTCCGCCATCAGGAATGCGCCCGCACCCATCACCGGCGGCATGAACATGCCCCCAGTCGACGCCGCCGCCTCTATCGCCCCAGCCACTTCGGACCGGTAGCCCATCTTCTTTATCAACGGAATCGTGAACGTACCTGTAGCGACGGTGTTCGCCACTGCGCTTCCCGAGATCATCCCGAACATCCCGCTCGCCACGACAGCGGCCTTGGCTGGACCACCCCGAAAGCGTGCAGTCAACGCCACCGGCAGATCGATGAAGAATCGCCCGGCGCCGAACTCCTCGAACAGCGCACCCATGATGATGAACAGCATCACGTAGGCGATGAAGACGTAGGCGACGAAACCGAAGATGCCGTTGGTCGACGCATAGCTATCGCCGATCACCTGGGCATAGCCGTATCCCTGGTGTGCCAGGACACCGCCCGGCAGATGCTGTCCGAGCAGCGCGTAGGCGAGCATGACCAGTGCGAGTATCGGCAGGACCACGCTCATCGCACGCCGGCACGCCTCCAACACCAGTGCGATCGCGATCGTCCCGAGAACCAGATCGCGTGTCGTCGCCGCACCGGCGCGCCAGGCCATGTTCTCGTAGTCGACGATGAAGTTCCCGAACGCCAGCAGCGCGAGCACGATCAGGATCAAGTCCGATGCGCTGGGCCGGTCGCGCGGCGCACCCTTCGTCGCCGGATAGCGCAGAAAGACGAGCGCGAGAATTGCGAGCAGGAACCCGCCGCGCAGCGTGGCGGTGCCAACGTCGTCGACGAGAACAGCAAGGATCAGGAGCAGGCTATAGGTCGCGGCGAGCAGCTTGTACGCGTGTTGCCACCAGCCCTTGAACTCGCGCACCGCACGCGTGCCCTCGGCCTCTTCGAGCAGTTCAAGGAATCGCGAAGGGCGTGCTCCGGAGGGCGTCGACATCGGGAATCCTGGGTCTGGCAGCAGAGAGAGCGGCGCTCGGGTCGGACGAGCTTCGCCCGACCCGCGAAGCCCGGCGCGCTACTTCAACGCGGCGGCTGGAACCTTGACCCCGAGCTCGTTCCAGAATTTCGCGGCACCCGGATGCACGGGGCCAATGTTCCCTTCGAGCGGATTTGCGCGATTCAGGTTGCTTCCCTTGAAGGCCATGCCGACCTTGCTGATCGCGCCGTCGGAGTAGGCCAGGCGCGTGAACTCGTAGACGATCTCATTCGGCACGTCTTTGTGCGCGATCAGGAAGCCGGCGTTGCCGAACAACGTAACGTCCTTGTCCTGTCCCTTGTACGTGCCCGCCTTGACGACGACCTTCTGGTAGAACGGATACTTGTCGAGGAACCTGGAGCGCTCGAGCTCCGGGCCGAAGTCAACCAGGTTGATCGCCCGGCTCGCGGCGACCTCGTCAACAACAGCTGCGGGCACCGAGCCCAGTCGGCTGAACGCCTGGATCTTGCCGTCGAGGAGCTGCGACGGATAGTCCTGGTGGCCTTCCATGCGGATACGCACGTCGTTCTTCATGCCGACATGGTCGAGGAAGAGCGACATCGCCATCGTCGACCCCGAACCCGGAGCACCGATGGCGAAGGTCTGGCCCTTCAGGTCCGACGCGGTATGGATGTTGTTCGTTTTCAGCGCGATCACGTGATTGGCCATCGGCGGCGTGACGACGCCGATCACTCGCCAGCTGCGCATCTGCTTGTCGAAGGGCTTTTCACCGTTCCAGGCCTGCGACATCGTCTCGGGCTGCGTCATGCCGAACTGCGCCTGCCCGGCTTCCACCCGACGGAGGTTCTCGAACCCGCCTCCCGATGTACTGGGGGAGAGGCGAAGCATCTTCGAGTTCTCGTTGATGAAGTTCGCCAGCGGCGCGGCGATCATGTAATAGGTGCCGGTCACCCCGCCAGTCGTGATCTGCATGGCGGTCTGGGCGACTGCCGTAGCGCCCCCCCCGGCGGCGCCGAGTGCGAAAGCTACCCCGACCAGTACACGAGCCGCGCCACGCGCGTTGTCATTGTGCTTGCAGGTCATGAAATTCTCCCTTGATCAGTTACATCTGGCATTGATAAGCACGGCGTCGCGCGACCCCTCTTCGATTTCGAGACTACGAAACTGATTGAAACGATACTAACTATGTTGACATATCATAGCAAACGGATATATATGATCAGAATCCATCAATAAACATTATGTTATGTCTCTTACGTTGAAGCACCTTGAAGCACTCTATTGGATCTGGCGACTCGGGAGTTTCACTGCGGCGGCTGAGCGGTTGCACTCGACGCAATCTGCGATTTCAATGCGTATTCGCGATCTCGAAGCGGCGCTAGCGCAGGAGCTCTTCGACCGGACTGCGCGGACCGCTCGTCTGACCGCCAAGGGCCAGGAGTTGGTCGGTTACGCTGAACGAGTAATGGATCTGATGGCGGAGATCAAGACCCGCATCGGCGACCCGACGATCGTTTCGGGTGTCGTGCGTGTGGGGGTCACCGAGTATGTCGCACTAACGTGGCTTCCCAATCTGGTGCGCGAGCTCAATGGGCAATTCCCGCGGGTGACGTTGGAGATGAACGTAGACCTCACGCTCTCGCTGATTGAGAAGCTGCGCGGCGGCGAAATCGACCTCGCGTTACTTCCCGGGCCGATCGTGGAGCCCGGGCTGCGAAATGTCTCGCTCGGTTTCGTACGGTTCGCATGGATGACAAGTCCGGCGCTCAAGGTTCCGGACCGCAGCATGACGCCGCGAGACCTCGACAACTGGCCCATCCTTACTCTGTCGAAGAGGTCCAACCTGCACGCGCCGCTGGAGAGGTGGTTCGAGGAAACGGGCGCCGTTGGCCATCGTACGGACACTTGCAACAGCCTTTCGGTCCTGGCGTCGTGGACAATCGCAGGGCTGGGCATCGGCTACTTGCCTGTCGATCACTTCGGCCGGGACATCCGCGCCGGCCGGTTACGCGTCGTCGATGTAGCGCCCAAGCTTCCGGATCTTGAGTACGTCGCGGTGCTCGATCGTCGTCATCCGCAACCACTCGCGCAGTCGGTGGCGGATCTCGCGGTCAAAGTGAACGACTTCGAGCGTAGGTCCGGGGATCCCGAATCTCCAGCGACACCGGTCGCACGCACGAGCGGGCCCCGTCGTAGGGGGCCGGCCGCGAAGACCGGCACACCCTGAGATACGCCGCGCGCTCCCCCAGGAGTCCGGGCGGCAGGACTTCTGGTTGCCGCCCGTTGACTTCACGGTCAGGTCCGGCCGTGCCCGCAGGCCGCTCCTGGCGAAGGGTCGCGCTCGCAGCGGAAATTCCACTTTGAAAATGTCTACTTGACAGGTGAGCTTACGGATGGATACCAGCGTGGATACCAGCGGGCAGTGTTGCGCCCATTGCGTCATTACGTCGTGCTTTTGGCCAAGATGCGAAAGCGGCGAAGGTACCAACTGCGGACCCATGCGCTCCACGGAGTCTGGGTTTCTCTCTTGAATGCCTCCGTTTCGAGCACATTCTCATCGGCGAGATCGTATGCGGTCACGTATTTTGGTCCCGGCGTGTGGATGCCCGACGCGCTAGGCACGCCACTCTCGACGAGCCGAAACCGTCGCCCGGCAACAAAACCGGGCACGCGCTCCAGCATCGACGGCAGGTGCTCCGTGTCGTACCAAGCGTTGAACTCCTCGTCCCGGTTTGGTGGCACATCATGACCGATCACGAATAAGACGCTTGTATCGGGGATCAGGTATTCACCTGTCTTGGGCCCTATCTGCTCGTACACTCCGCGCGCGAAACCGGGAAGCTTCTGCGTCATCACCTCAAAGCTCTGTGGCGAGCACGACGCCTCGCGCGCCCGAAGTTCGAGGTACGGTGCGCTGGTCAGCGCGTCGAGCGCAGACAACTCGTACAGCGTGAGATAGCGGTACTCGCCGAAGATCGAGCGATAGCGACGCGCGGCAACAAATCCCGGCTTGTCGAGGCGATTCGGAAGGTGTTCGGTATCATACCATTGGTTCCACGCCGATTCGATCTCGGTCGGAACTGAGGAAATGCGTACGAAGAGCAGATATTTCGCGTCGCTCATTTTGGCTCCAGTTTGGCTCTTGTCTGGAAGATACCGACGGTGCGCTGCAACGCGACCTCGCCGCCGAGATCGCGTGGCTTCGCCTAGATCAGCATGTGGAGTAGCTACTTGTCACCGTTTCTCGCGGACGCGTAGAACGCGCTCCGGTCCAAGGCGTCAAACGTGTCATTGATGAAGTACGCCGAGTGCCCCTCGGGCAGGCATCCCAGTAGCGCAGCAGGCAGCAACATCACTTGATCCGGATCGCCCGGCCGCACGGCATGCTCGGCTACTTCAGCTTGGCATCCGGGATCTTGACGCCGAGCTCGTTCCAGAACTTAGCGGCACCCGGATGCACCGGACCCATGCTACCTTCGAGTGGGTTGCTGCGGTTCAGGTTGCTTCCCTTGAACGCCATCTCGACTTTCTTGATCGCGCCGTCCGAGTAGGCGAGGCGAGTGAAGTCGTAGACGAGCTCGTTGGGCACGTCTTTGCCCACAATCAGGTAGCTCGCATTGCCGAACATCGTGATGTCCCTGTCCTGCCCCTTGTAGGTACCTGCTTTGACGACAACCTTCTGATAGAAGGGATACTTCTCGAGGAACTTCGAGTTCTCGAGCGCAAGGCTGAAGTCCACGAGGTTTACAGGCTGGCTGGCGGCGACCTCGTCGACCACCGCGGCAGGTACAGAGCCTAGCCGAGCGAACGCCTGGAGCTTGCCGTCGAGGAGTTGTGAAGGGTAGTCCTGGTGCGATTCCATGCGAATGTTTACATCATTCTTCATGCCGACATAGTCGAGGAACAGTGACGTTCCCGTCGCTGACCCTGAGCCCGGGGCACCGATCGCAAACGTCTTGCCCTTGAGGTCCGACACGGTACGGATCTCGTTCTTATGTAGCGCGATCACGTGGATAGCCATTTGCGGCGTTGCGACGCCGATGACACGCCAGTTGCGCATGGGCTTGTCGAATGGCTTCTCACCGTTCCATGCTTTTGTCATGGCGTCGGGCTGCGTCATTCCGAACTGTGCCTGTGCGGAGTCCACGCGACGCAGGTTCTCATAAGCGCCTCCCGATGTACTGGGCGACACACGCAGAATCTTGGAATTCTCGTTGATGTAGTTAGCGAGAGGTGCTGCGATCATGTAATTCGTACCAGTCACGCCGCCGGTGGCGATCTGCGTGGCAGTCTGAGCGACTGCCACCCCAGATCCCAGGACGGTGCTGATCGCCAGCACCGTCTTGGCGAGTGCGCGTGCTGCGTTGCGTGCGAGGGTGATGCTATTCATGATTGCCTCCAGAGATGCTGGGTTTCGGATCTTCTCGAGCACGCCTTCGCGTGCGACGTGATCCAGGGAATACAACCTGGACCGTGCTCGACATGTAAAGTGACAGATGGAACAACACACAAGAAACTCCATGATGACGGCCCATATACGTGCAGACAGCTGCTTCCCGGTGTCAAACCAGTAGGCGGCCGCCATCAACCGCGAGGCACTGGCCGGTAACGAACGCAGCTTCGTCGGAGGCTAGATAGAGAGCTGCCCAAGCCATATCCATGGCTTGGCCAATTCGGCCAAGCGGAATCGCGGACCCCATCTGTTCACGCTTGGCTTGCGACTCGCCTCCAGCCATATGCCAGACCATTGGGGTATCGGTGCGCACAGGTGCGATCGCGTTGACCCGGATCCGATCCGGCGCCAACTCTATGGCAAGCGCATCGGTCAACGTGATCACCGCCCCCTTGCTCGCCCCATACCAGGCCATACCCGGTCGTGGGCGTATCCCGCCCACGGACGCGATGTTGACGATCGATGCTCCTGCTCGCGCACGCCGCAGTTGTGGCACGGCGAACACAGTTGTGTAGTAGAGACTTTTGAGATTGACCGCCAACATTCGGTCGACCGTAGCCTCAGCGATCTCCAGGCTGCTACACGGCTGCTGGGTTATGCCGGCGCTATTGACGAGCGTGCTGAGCCCCCCGAACGCATCGACCGTACGTCTGACTATCTCTTCGACGTCGGCGCCGACGGTCACATCAGTGCGGCCGAAAATCGCCTTCCCTCCCTCCGCGCGAATGGCGGCCGCGACGGCCTCCCCAGCTACGTTATTGACGTCGGCAACCACGACATTGGCTCCCTCCTTCGCAAACAGCCGTGCTATGCACTCTCCGATTCCGGAACCGGCTCCCGTAATGAGTGCAGTCTTGCCCTCAAGTCGCACGTCGCATTCTCCTCACTGAGCTCGCCGGTTCGAGTCATGAACGCCCGACGAGAGCCTCAATGTCAAACAGCAATTTCCCACTTCCTTATCGTTATTCGCACCGATCGATCGTGCATTTTGCGATGACCACTTCCTGCCCGTCGCGCAACTGTGCGATGTAGAAGGGCACACTGATCTGCCGATCGATTCCATACGTCTTTGCACCGGTCCATTCGACCTTGCCGAGCACACCTTGAAAGTTTTTGAGCGAGGCCATTGCGTCGCGGACCTTGATCGTGTCGTCAACCGTGTTGGCGGTTCGCATCGCCTGCAGCATCATGTTGAAGCCGTCATAGTAAAACGGCGCAAAGCCGTTCATCGGGTGCTTATAAGTCGCTTCGAATTTCTTCTTGAAGGCAACTAAGACCGGATCGCTCGGGTTCGTAGGAGCGTGAAGATAGAGTCCTTCGGCAGCCTTTTTTCCGGCAACGTTGACGATTTCCTGCGTCGCCGGCCCGCCGGTTCGCACGATCAAACCCGCATATCCGAGCTCACGTGACTGCTTGACGACCAGTCCAGCGGTCGTGGGTGACATCCCACTGAGCTCGATAGCATCGACTTTTCCTGCCAGCGCGCGGGTCAGGATTGAAACGAAGTCGACGCTGTTCCGTTCAAAGAACTCAGTCCTGTAGGCGACGCCGTTTTCCTTGTATGCGCGTGCAGTATCGACCTCCATAGCGTGGCCGGTCTCGTCATTTTCAACGAGGCCAATCACGTTCTTGAGATTCTTGTGTTTAACCAGCCAACTGATCTGCGGCATCGCCATCTGCTGGGAGCCGACGGACACGCGGAATATGCCGGGATTCTCCGGGTTGGTGGCTTTCGGGGTGAATGCCAGCGTGATGGCGACGGCGCCGTTCTGCTTCAGGAGTGGCTGAGCCGCAAGCAATGTTGCCGAGCCCATAGGGCCAACAAAGTACTTGACATGGTCACTTGAAATCAACCGGTTGACTACAGTCACAGCCTCGTTGGCCTGGTACTTGGTATCGTAGGGAATGACTTTGAGCGTGTAGGTCTTGCCGGCCACTTTCAGCCCGCCAGCATCGTTGACCTCCTTGGCTGCCATTTCCACGACGTGCTGCATGCTTATACCCCACGCTGCACCGGGGCCTGAAAGTGGTAGCGGAGCTCCGATAGCTAAGGTTTCCGCTGCCTGCAGTGCGGCTGTAGAAAGAAAAGTCGTAGCAAACAAAATGCCAACTGCGACAGTCCTTTTTCTCATAAACATGGTTCTCTCCATTGCGTGGTTGAACTGAAAGGGTTACGACGCCCATTGGCAATATGGCATTGCTGGGTCTTGATATGCTGAAGACCATGGTCAGAATTACTACGCATTGAGCCAGCTCGCTTCAAAGCGCTTGCCGTGGTATGTGGCTATTCAGGGGTGACACCAGGGTTCGGCGCGGGGCGAACACCGCCGTACAACTCCCAAGTGCTGGCAGTCAGCCATCCCGCGTCAATTATCAGGTTTATGCCGGTGATCGCCGAGGCACGATCAGAGGCTAGAAACTCGATACCCTCGGCCACCTCTATCGGTTCGACGCAGCGGCCAAGCGCCATGTGTGCATCGGGGTCGCTCGCATAGCGCCCTCCCGCCTCAAAGCGAGCTAACACGCGGGGCACTAAAGTAAGGCCAGGTGCAACGCAATTCACGCGGACACCAGCACGACCCCATTCCCCGGCCAGGCATTGCGTAAGATGGATGACCGCCGCCTTGCTTGGCCCATAGGCATGCAGAGGCGAGGAGCCGATACCCGCCAGCGATGCGACGTTTACTATGCTGCCGAAACCACGTGCCGCCATGCGCGTCCCGAAGGCGCGATTTGCGAAGTAGGTGCCGTCGAGATTGACCGCCATAATCCGCTCCCAGACATCGAGCGGCGTCTTGGCTACCGGAACATTTTGCTGAAAGGTTCCAGAAGAGACGACGAGAGAGGCAACCGGGCCGATCTCTTCCTCGATCTTGGCCGCGAGTTGATCCATTGCGGCCATGCTGCTGACATCCGTTGCAAAGGCTTGCCCGCCGATCTCGGCCGCTAGCTGCTGCGCCGTCTCG
>JAHDXY010000007.1:40257-42882 GCA_023384005.1 Burkholderiaceae bacterium
GATATCCATATCGCCAATCACCACTCGCCAACCGCGCTCAACCATGAGCCGTGAGCACGCGGCGCCAATACCGTTGGCACCGCCAATGACGAGTGCAAGCTTCTTTTGATCCATCTGGATTCCTCTTCTATGCTCTCTCTGGCTTGGTCTTCGACGTTATCGATTGCCAGACGAATCGCAACGACTACAGCGCCCCACTCAAGCACCCCCTAGAAGGCGCGGCGGTATTCCCAATGCACCGGCTTGCGCCCTGCCACGGGCGACCGGAAGGTCATCAGGCTGTCGCTTGTCAGTGAGCCAAGGTAAACTGTCTTGTGCTCCGGGCCCCCGAATGCGACGCTCGTGATCGGTCTTAGCTTTCTGCTTTGCGTTGTATAGAAATGCTCGCGCCCCAGCTTTCCGGCCTTCTGAGCAGCATCGACCCAAGCGATGTGTTCCGGGGCGCTGTCCTCCAGGATGACTTGTTGCGTCCGATCGGGAGCGACCCGGATGATTCGATTGCTCACGATGCTGGTAACCCACAGGTTGTCCTCGGCATCGAAATCAATTCCATCGGGGAAAGTACCGACGCCGAACTGCGCAAACACCTCGCGCTGATGGAGCGATCCATCGCCCGCCACCTTGAACCGACTCACGCGTTGCGCCGAAGTTTCGCTGACATAGAGCCATGCTCCGTCGGCCGACAACCTGCACTCGTTGGTAAAGGCAATGCCGTCGGCAACGATCCGCGTACCGCTGCGATCATGAAGCACGATGAAACCGTCGGCGATCGATCCGTTGTAGGCATCGAATCGAGGATTCGTTTGCGTGCTGATCGTTATCCATACGCGCCCCTGATGATCGATCGCCACGAAATTCGCCGACTCGAGGGGTTTACCCTCCGCCTCAGAAAGAAACGGCGACAGCTCGCCGTTCAGATCTATCTGCCAGACGCACCCCTGCGCACCCATGTTTGCGACGAGCAACGAACCATTGGGCAGCAAAGCAATGCCGTTCGGCACGAATTCCTCCCCAGTGCCTGGCCGCCCGAGGATTTTCGATCGACCATCGCTCGCGACATGTCGGACGCCCGCACCAAGATGTGACGTAAATAGGTCGCCATTGCTGGTGCACAGTACGCATTCCGGGCGGTTGAATCCCGCGCCTTCAAAGCCAACTTGATCCAGATTGATTGGGAATCCTCTCACTCTATTCTCCGTATCGAATTCGCGTTAGCACATCAGGGCTTTTCACCATCAGATGCCGAGGTATGCTTTCTGCACGTAGCTGCTTTGCAGCATTTCACGCCCAGTTCCCTCCATCGCTACCACACCGTTTTCCAGCACATAGGCATAGTCGCAAAGTCTCAACGCCATTTTCGCGTTCTGCTCCACGAGCAGGGTCGAAAGAGACGCGGCGCGGCTGACTTCCATTACGATGTGAGCGATCTCGCGCACGAGTTGTGGCGCCAACCCGAGAGAGGGCTCATCGAGCAGCAGGAGCCGAGGCTGCGCCATCAACGCCCGGCCGATCGCGACCATCTGTTGCTCGCCGCCCGACAGCGACGACGCCAACTGCCGCTTGCGTTCCTTCAGCAGTGGAAAATGCTCGTATATGCGGGCAAGCGTCACGGCGATCGATTGCTTGTCCAGACAAGCGTGCGCTCCGACCAACAGGTTCTCGAAAACGCTCATTCCTCGGAATAGTCGGCGTCCCTCCGGGCACAAGGCGATCCGATGGCGTACCGCATCTGACGCTGGCATGTTGCCAATGGATTGGCCCTCGAACCGGATTTCCCCGGCGGATATTCCCTGGAGCCCTACGATAGCCCGCAAGGTAGTCGACTTCCCGGCCCCGTTGGCACCGACAAGCGCCACGATGGATCCACTTGTTACCTTGAGCGACAGATCCCGAATCGCCAGGACCTTGCCGTAGCGAACCTGCAGGTTTTCGACCTCAAGCATAGTCGTCGTCCACCCCAAGGTAGGCGGATATGACGGCCGGGTCATTTTGAACGACGGTCGGCGTACCCTCCGAGATCTTCTGCCCGTGATCCAGCACTACGAGACGGTTGCATAGCGACATGACGAGTCGCATGTGATGCTCCACCATCAACACGGCGACCCGAAAGCGGGCCTGCAGGTCCCGAATCAGGCGGCCAAGTTCATTCCCTTCCTCAGGATTCAGTCCTGCCGCCGGCTCATCAAGGAGAAGAAGCGAAGGCTTCGAAGCAAGCGCTATGGCGATTCCCAGGCGCTTTTGGTAACCGTAGGGCAATTGGCCGGCAAGGGTACCGCTTGCGTCCGCAAGATTCGTCAGGTCGAGCAGTTCCTTGGCGAACTCCTTCAATCGCGCTTGGGCTAATCGCGTTCGCCGGCCATTGAGCACGCCATTGAGCGTTGATGTTTGCGCCGTCAGGTATCCGCCGCGCATGACGTTCTCGAGCACACTCACCTCGGGAAACAGAGAGGCCGCCTGAAAAGTTCGCGCAAGGCCTTGGGCGGCGACAAGATGAGGGAGAAATCCCGTGATGTCGGTGCTCTTGAACATGATCCGACCCTGGGTGGGTCGAAAAAACCCGCTAATTACATTAATCGCGGTCGTCTTGCCTGCACCATTCGGGCCGATAACGCCGAGAATCTCTCC
>JAHDXY010000332.1 GCA_023384005.1 Burkholderiaceae bacterium
GGGGCTTGCGGTGAGCGACATCCTCGATCGCATCGTCGCGGCCAAGCGGGAAGAACTGGCGCAGGCGCGACGCGAGCGCGGCGACGCGCAGATGCGCGCGCTGGCCGAAGCCGCTCCTCCATCGCGCGGATTCGAGCGCGCGCTTCGCGCGACGATCGACCGGGGGCGCGCCGCGGTGATCGCCGAGGTCAAGAAGGCGAGCCCTAGCAAGGGTGTGCTGCGCGAGCACTTCGATCCGTCGGCGATCGCCGCGAGCTACGAGCGCGGCGGGGCGGCCTGCCTGTCGGTGCTCACCGACCGCGGGTTCTTCCAGGGAGCGCCCGGGCACCTGGTCGCGGCGCGCGCGGCTTGCGAGCTGCCAGTGCTGCGCAAGGATTTCATCGTCGACACCTACCAGGTCTGCGAGGCGCGTGCGATGGGCGCGGACTGCATCCTGCTGATCGTCGCGGCGCTTGCCGATGCGCAGATGGCGCAGCTCGAATCCTGCGCGCGTGCGCTCGGCATGGACGTGCTGGTCGAGGTGCACGACGCCGGCGAGCTCGAGCGCGCGCTCAGGCTCGAGACCGCGCTGGTGGGCATCAACAATCGCGACTTGCGCAGCTTCGAGGTTTCGCTGCGCACGACGCTCGGACTGCTTGCGAGCGTCCCCGCCAGCCGGCTGGTCGTGACTGAGAGCGGAATCGCCGCCGCGGCGGATGTCGCGACGATGCGCGCGGCGGGCGTAAACGCGTTTCTGGTCGGCGAGGCGTTCATGCGCGCCCCCGATCCTGGCGCGGAGCTCGCGCGCCTGTTCGGCTAGTTGCGCCGCGCCGCAATCGCGGCAGCGCCGCGCCAGTGCGGCGCTAGTGCCGCTAGTGCCGCTAGTGCCGCTAGTGCCGCTAGTGCCGCTAGTGCCGCGCTTCCCAGACTGACAGCGGCGCGGACAGCGCCGGAAGCACGCGTCGCGGAGCGGCGAGGAGCTCGCCGGCGCGCGCATCGCGTTCGAACACCGCGCGCCAGAACGCCAGCGTGATCGCCCGCGCCGACGCCTTGATCGCCTCGCTTGTCGCGTCGCGCGCCCGATCGTTGAACATCGAGTGCCGGCCGTCTTCGAACACTCCCAGGTAACGGGGGCTCGCGACCATGGAGTCGAAGGGAACCCTGCGTTCGGCTGGCGTGCTGCCGAGCACCGGAAGGGCGATGTAGTCGTGCGTGCCGGTGAGGTGCAGCGTGGGCACGGCGATCGGCCCGTAGACGAACCAGGGATCCTGCTCGGCGGGCAGCGACGGGGCCGACAGGATGACCGCGGCGCGCACGCGCCGGTCGGTGAAGCTCAGCACGCTGTCGTCCCGGCGAAATCGCGCGCCGGATGCGAGCAACGCGGTGTTCGCCCCGAACGAGTGCCCCGCGACACCGATTCGGGCGGGGTCGATCAGGCGGCCAAGCTCTGCGTCGGCCAGCACCCGGTCGATCGCGAACGAGACGTCCTGCACCCTGGCGATCGCATTGTCGAAGGTGGCTGCGTTGATCACCGCGGCGACGGTGGAGAGGTCGCGCGCGCCCCACACGGCGCGGTCGCTGCCGGCGTGCTGCAGGTGCAGCGCGGCGATTCCGTGCGCCGCCCAGTACCGGCCCAGGTGGCTGTAGCCGAAGCGCGATCCGCCGAGTCCGTGAGAAAAGACGACTAGCGGGACGGGGCCCGTGGCGGCCGGAAGGTACAGCCGCGCAGGGACGACACGCGCGCGTTGCGCGTCGGTCCAGTCGAGGTCACGAACGTCGACCTGAAACTGGGCGAGTGCTCCGGCGCCGCTCCCGGGCGCGATCGAGGCGACCGGCGGCGTGGCGGATCGGCCGGCCGGTTGTGAGACAGGCCGTGAGCCGGACTGCGCGGCGGATTGCGCGGCTGGCGTTTCGACCGGCTGTGCGCCTGCGCCCGGCGCCGATGCGCAGGCCTGGAGCGCTGCGAGCGACGCGGCGGCCAGCGCGGCGAGCGTCGCGAGGCCGGCGCGACGCAACCGCGGCGTGCGAGGGCTCAGCCCAGCCACCGGTCGCGCGCCTTGCGGGCCGCGGCCCCGGGCTTTTCCATCGCTTTCATCGTGGCATCGGTCGCCGAGTGCCCGCCGAGCCTGACATCGAAGGCGAGCAGTTCGTCGCGCCGGAACACGTGCAGCCTCGCGCGCTCGCCCTCGCGCCGCCGTTCGAGCCGCGCCCTGAGCGCCTTCTCGTCGGCACGCAGGCCGTCGAGCGCGACGATCGCGTCGCCGGCCGAGACGCCGGCGCGCTGCGCCGCGCCGCCGGATTGCACGCTGGCGACGACGAGTTCGCCGTGGCGGGCCGTGACGCGCATTCCGAGCATCGACTCGACCGGACCCGCGCTGCGCGTGTCGAACTCGATCGCTACTCGCGACAGAGCCTTCGCGAGCGGCAATTCGGAAGTGCCGTAGGCCCAGTCCGCGATCTCGCGATCGAGCGATACGCCGCTCGCGTCGCGCACCAGAGCCGCGAAACCGTCCTCGGGCAGTCCTTGCGGCCGGGGAGCGTCGTCACGGCCGTGACGACGCCACATCAGGCGCAGCACGTCGTCGAGCGAAGACTTGCCGGCGCTGCGCTCGCGGATCGCCTGGTCGATGCAAAGCGCCACGAGTGCGCCCTTGGCGTAGTAGCTGACGATCGCGTTCGGCGAGTTCTCGTCCTGGCGGTAGTACTTGATCCAGGCGTCGAAGCTCGATTCGGCGACGCTCTGGCGCAGCCGGCCGGCTCCCCTGAGCACCTGCGACGCGGTCGAGCCGAGCAGTTTCAGATAGTCCTCGACCGAAATCGCGCCGCTGCGCACCAGCATCAGGTCGTCGTAGTACGAGGTGAATCCCTCGAAGATCCAGAGGAGCCTGGTGTAGTTCTCGCGATCGAACGCGTAGGGCGTGAAGGCCTGTGGCTTGATCCGCTTGACGAGCCAGCTGTGGAAGTACTCGTGACTGGCGAGACCGAGGAACTTTCGGTAGCCGTCGCTCATGCGCTGCATCGCCGGGTAGGGCAAGTCGTCGCGCGCGCAGACCAGCGCCGTGCTCGCGCGGTGTTCGAGCCCGCCGTAGCCGTCCCCGACGACCGTCGTGAGGAACAGGTAGCGATCGAAAGGCGCCTTGCGCGTGCGTGGCTCGAACAGTCGAATCTGCGCGTCGCAGACCCTGTGCAGGTCGGCGGCGAGCCGCTCCGGATCGGCGTCGTGCTGCCCGGTGAGAACGATCGCATGCGGCACGCCGCGCAACTCGAACTCCACCTTCGTGAAGCGCCCCATTTCGACCGGGTGATCGATCAACTCGTCGTAGTCGCGCGCGCTGTATGTGCCGAATCCCCAGGGCTTCGCGCCGGCGCGCTCCAGCGTGGTCGCGACCTGCCAGTCGCGATAGGACTTCCCGCGCGGTCGCACGATGTCGACGCGACACGCGCGATCCTCCTGGCCCGAGACGCAAAGGAACACGCTGGTGCCGTTGAAGAACCCGTGCGAGGCGTCGAGGTGCGCGCCACGCACGGACAGGTCCCAGGCGTAGACCGTGTAGCGCAGGCGCAGGGCGCGCGTGCAGCGCGCCGCCAGCCAGGTGTTCTTGTCGAGCTTGGTGAGCGCGACCTTTCGGCCGGCGCTGCGCGCTTCGATTCCGACGATGTTGCGCGCGAACTCGCGCACCATGTAGCTGCCCGGGATCCAGACCGGCAGCGTGAAGCGTTGCCCTTCGGGATCGGGCTCGTCGAGTTCGAGCTCGACCTCGAACAGGTGCGCGTGAGGATCTGTCGCCTGTATCCGATAGGCGATCGCGCCCGGCCTTCGACTGCTGCCGGCGCCGCTCACGCCTTGGGCTTCGCGCGCAGGTCGACCACCCGCTTGGCCTTTCCGATCGAGCGTTCGATCGTGCCGGTCGGCTCGACCTTCACCGCTGCGGATACTCCGATGTAGGACTTGATGGCGTGCGCGAGCGCGGTCTGCGCACCGAGCGCACTCGAGCGGTCGTTGTGCACGCCGGGCTTGAGCTCGACGCGCACGGTGAGCGTGTCCATCGGCCCATCCTTGCGCAGCTCGCACAGGTAGTGCGGGGCGAGTTCCGGGCGCTTGAGGATCAACTCCTCGACCTGCGTCGGAAAGACGTTCACGCCGCGGATGATCATCATGTCGTCGGAGCGACCGGTGATCTTCTCCATCCTGCGCATCGTCCGCGCGGTACCTGGCAGCAGCCGCGTCAGGTCTCGCGTACGGTAGCGGACGATCGGCAATGCCTCCTTCGTGAGGGAGGTGAACACCAGTTCGCCGAACTCTCCGTCCGGGAGCACCTCGCCGGTCTCCGGGTGGACGATCTCGGGGTAGAAGTGGTCCTCCCAGACCGTCGGCCCGTCCTTGGTCTCGATGCACTCGCTCGCCACCCCGGGCGCCATCACCTCGGACAGGCCGTAGATGTCGACTGCCTCGAGGCCGGCGGCGTCGAAGCTGGCGCGGTAGTGCGCGACGTTGGCGTAGGCGTGC
>JAHDXY010000008.1 GCA_023384005.1 Burkholderiaceae bacterium
GGCAGGATCGAATCGCGCGCCGACGCGCCCATCGCGTCTGGCAGCGCGGCGGCATACGCGTGCAGCACGGTCGAGCGGTGCGAGTACAGCGCTCCCTTTGGGTTGCCGGTAGTACCCGAGGTGTAGCACAGCGCGACGGCGGAGCGCTCGTCGAAGTCGGGCCAGTGATAACCGTCCTCGCCGCGCGCGAGCAGCGTCTCGTAGCCGAGCAGCTTCGAGCTCGCCGCCGGATTCTTCATTGCCGGCTCGGCGCCCTCGTCGCACAGCGCCACCCATTGCCTGACCTGCGGGCACTTGTCCGCGATCGCCTCGACGATCGGCGCGAAAGTCGTGTCGAAGGCGAGGTGCGTGTCGCCCGCGTGGTTGACGATCCAGGCGATCTGCTCGGGGTGAAGCCTCGGGTTGATCGTGTGGATCACCGCGCCCATGCCGCCGACCCCGTAGTACAACTCCATGTGCCGGTAGCCGTTCCACGCCAGCGTCGCGATCCGGTCGCCCGCCTGCACGCCCGATCGCGTGAGCGCATCGGCCAGCCGCGCCGCGCGTTCGTGGCAGTCGGCCCAGGTGTAGCGGTGGATGTCGCCCTCGACGCGCCGCGACACGATCTCGGTGTCGCCGTGGTGGCGTTTGGCGTGCTGCAGGATCGACGAGATCAGCAGCGGCATGTCCATCATCAGGCCTTGCATCGTTCAGTTCTCCGCACCGGGAAGCGAAGCCAGTGGTGTACCCCGCGCAGCGCGGATGCGTCAAGCGCGCCCGCCGCGACCGGGTGTCGCGCGATCCCCCGTCGCCGGTGGCTTGCGCACACCCCCGGGGCGTCAGGGTCATTGGCGCACGCCTAGAATTGGGCGATGGACGACACCTTGAAGCCTCGCGCCCCGGTCGCGGCACTCGCAGGCTTGCGCTGGGCGAACCGATTCGCGCGGCTCGATCCGGCGTTCTTCACCCGGCTCGACCCGACGCCGCTGCGCGACCCGTACCTGGTCGCGGCCGACGAATCGGCCGCGGCGCTGATCGGACTGTCGCCCGAAGCACTCGCGCACCCAGACTTCGCGCGTTTCGTTTGCGGGAACCTGCTTGCACCAGGATGCGAGCCGCTTGCCAGCGTCTATTCAGGACACCAGTTCGGCGCGTGGGCTGGTCAACTGGGCGACGGACGCGCGATCCTGCTGGGCGACGCAGTGGGGCCCGACGGACGTCCCTGGGAGCTCCAACTGAAGGGGTCGGGCCTGACGCCCTACTCGCGCATGGGCGACGGCCGCGCGGTGTTGCGCTCTTCGATTCGCGAGTTTCTCTGTTCGGAGGCGATGCACGCGCTGGGCATTCCGAGCACGCGCGCGCTGGCGGTGGCCGGATCGGACGAAGCGGTGTTTCGCGAAACGATGGAGACTTCGGCGGTGGTCGCGAGGATGTCGCCGAGCTTCCTGCGCTTTGGCCACTTCGAGCACTTCTACTACGCGGGGCAGCACGCACGGCTCGAGTCGCTCGCAGATCACCTGATCGACTGGCATTTCCCCGAGCTGCGCGACGCGAAGGACCGCTACGCCGGCCTGCTCGAACTCGTCTGCGCGCGCACCGCGGAGCTGATCGCGCAATGGCAGTGCGTGGGCTTCTGCCACGGGGTGATGAACACCGACAACATGTCGATGCTCGGGCTGACGATCGACTACGGCCCTTTCGGTTTCATCGACGGGTTCGACGCGAATCACGTCTGCAACCACTCCGATACTGGCGGGCGCTATGCCTACTCGATGCAGCCCGGCGTCGCCGAGTGGAACCTGTACTGCCTCGCGCAGGCGATGATGCCGCTGCTCGACTCTCAGGATCAGGCGCAGGCCATCCTCGCCGGGTATCGCCCGGGCTTCTCGCGCGCGCTAGGCGCGGGCCTGCGCGGCAAGCTCGGGCTGCGCGACGAGCGCCCCGATGACGAAGCGTTGTTCGATTCGCTGTTCTCGATCCTGCATCGGGGGCGTGTCGACTTCACGCGCTTCTTCCGCTTCCTGTCGCGGGTTCGCAGCGCCGACGCCGGCGGCGACAGCGGGTGCCGCGACCTGTTCGCGGATCGGGCGCAGTTCGATTCCTGGGTCGCAGGCTATCGCGAGCGGCTCCAGAGCGAGGGCGCCGACGACGCCGATCGTGCCGCGAGGATGAACGCGGTCAATCCGAAGTTCGTCTTGCGCAATTACCTCGCCGAGACGGCGATCCGCGCGGCGCGTGGCGACGACGAATCGCAGCGCCTGCGCGCCGCGCCGGGCGCCGGGAGGGTTCGCGAGGCGGGCGAGTTCGAGGAGGTGCGGCGCCTCGCAGCGGTGCTCTCACGACCCTACGACGAGCAGCCCGAGCACGAGTCCTATGCGGCCGCGCCGCCCGACTGGGCGTGCGCCCTGGAGGTGAGTTGCTCTTCCTGATCCCGGCGGGCGCGTGCCGGCGGGAATCGATGGCGTGCCGTGCTTGCTGCTTACTTCTTGACTTTCTCGAGCATGCGAAAGACGTAGCTGGGCGAACCCTTGAACATGCGCTTGAGCATCTTGGGCAGGCAGCGGCGTTCCAGCGTGTTGCGACGGTTGCGGTTGCGTTCGGCCATGAAGGACTCTCCGGTGTCGAAATTCGGTGACTGCACAGGCAGTCCAACCGGGAAGTGTAACCGTTTCCACGCCGAAACGCTCGGACGCCGGGTTAAACTGCGCCGATGAAGTTCCTCTTCGACATGCTGCCGGTGATCCTGTTCTTCGTCGCCTACAAGGCGGCCGACATCTTCGTCGCCACCGGCGTCGCGATCGTCGCCAGCATCGCGCAGATCGTCTGGCTGCGCCTGCGCGGCCGGGTGATCGAGAACATGCAGTGGGTGAGCCTGGGGATCATCGTCGTGTTCGGCGGCATGACGCTGCTGTTGCACGACGAAACCTTCATCAAGTGGAAACCCACCGTTCTCTACGCGCTGTTCGCCGTGGCGCTCTTCGTCGGGCGCTACCTGATGAAGCGCAACCTGATCGAGGCGATGATGGGCAAGCAGATCGCGCTGCCCGCCCCCGTGTGGGAGAAGCTGAACATCGCCTGGATCGGTTTCTTCCTGCTCCAGGGCGTGCTGAACATCTTCGTCGCTTACAGCTTTTCCACCGACGTCTGGGTGAATTTCAAGCTGTTCGGTTCGCTCGGCCTCACGCTCGTGTTCGTCGTGCTCCAGGCGCTGTACTTCAGCCGCCACATCGAGGAAGAGCCTGAAGCCGCCGCTCCCGCCGTCGTCCCTGCCCCGCCCAAGCAATCCGCAGATGCGCCCAACGATTGAGCAGATCGGCGCCCGGCTCGCCGCGGCGTTTCCCGGCTCGGAGTTCGAGGTGATCGACGAGAGCCACCTGCACGCGGGCCACGCCGGGGCGCGGGGCGGCGCGGGGCACTTCCGTGTGCGTATCGCCTCGCGACGCTTCGACGGCCTGGCCACGCTGGCGCGTCATCGCCTCGTGTATGATTCCGTGCGCGACTGGATGCCCGACCGGATTCACGCGCTGTCGATCGACGCGCGGCTGCCCGGTCGCTGAGTTCTCCGGCGCGCGGACCCGCCCGATTCCCGCGCGCGCGAACCGCGCCGCTGCGGCCCTGGACTCACCCTAGAGGACCCGATTCATGACCCGATTCGCCCCCCGCGCAGTTGCCCTCGCGCTCGCCCTCGCATTCGCCGCCTCTGGTGCGGCGTGGGCGCAAAACGCCGCAATGGTCAACAACAAGGCGATCCCGAAGGCGCGCGTCGACGAGTTCGTGCAGGCGCTGGTCTCGCAGGGCCGCCCCGACACGCCCGAATTGCGCGCGGCGGTTCGCGAGGAACTGATCGCTCGCGAGATCTTCACCCAGGAAGCCGAACGCAAGGGCCTCGCGCGCAGCGCCGACGTGCAGCGTCAGCTCGACAACGCGCGCCAGCAGATCATGATCCAGGCGCTGATCCGCGACTACATGAAGGCCAATCCGATCAAGGACGACGAGGTCAAGGCCGAGTATGACAAGCTCGCCAAGCAATCGGCCGACAAGGAATACAAGGCGCGCCACATCCTGGTCGAGAAGGAGGACCAGGCCAAACAGATCATCGAGCAGCTGAAGAAGGGCGCGAAGTTCGAGGAACTCGCCAAGCAGTCGAAGGATCCGGGTTCGGCGGCCAACGGTGGCGACCTCGACTGGAATGCCTCCGGGACCTTCGTCAAGCCGTTCTCCGACGCGATGACCCAGCTGGAAAAGGGCAAGTTCACCGAAACGCCGGTGCAGACGCAGTTCGGCTGGCACGTGATTCGCCTCGACGACCTGCGCGAGACCAAGGCTCCGCCGATCGACCAGGTTCGCCCGCAGATCCAGCAGGAACTCGAGCGCCGCCGCGTGCAGGCGCTGCAGCAGGAACTGCGCGCCAAGGCCAAGGTCCAGTAGCGAGCAAAGCTCGCACTGGCGGCTTCACTTGCCGGCGGCTCTCCAGTCGCGGAACACGTCCAGGTCGAATCCGTCCGGGTAGAACAGGTAGCCGGGGCGATGACCGGGCGTATCGGTCACGCCGTACTGCCAGGTGATTTTCTTCGTGACACGGTCGATCACGATCACCCGATGGCGAAGGTCGTCGGCGACAAGAATGTCACCGGTGCCCGGCAACTCGCGCGCCAAAGACGGATGGTCCAGCATTCCCTCGCCCGACTTCACGTCGTACTGCCACAGCACGCGGCGCGTGACCGGATCGAAGATCACCACGCGCCCTGGTTTCCAGAAATCGGCGACGATCACGTTGCGCCCGTCCACGGTCGGAAAGGCGTCCGACGGATAACGAACGTTGGGCGCCTTCACGCTCCAGACGACCTTGCCTTCGCGCGTGATCCGGGTGATCCAGGCGTCGCGGATCTCTGACACGAGAATGTCGCCGTTGTCCAAGGGCGTGGCGCCATTGGGGTAGGCGAGCCGCTCCGGCGGCGCATGCCGGCAATCGCCCGGCTTGCCCCACTGCGTGGTGATCTCGCTCGTTTTCGGGTCGATGATCAGCACGCGGCAGTTGCGGATGTCGGCGGTAAGAAAACTGCCGTCCGCGAGCAGGTGCGCGTCGTCGGGGAAGTTGAGATAGCCCGGTTTCGAACCCTTCTTCTCTGGAACGCCGTAGGTCCAGGTGATCTCGCGCTTCTCGTAGTCGACGATGTGCACGTCGTAGTTGTCCTCCTCGCTCACGGCGAGGCGCTTGCCATCTTCGGAGAAGTTCACGTCCTCGTTGCCGCTATAGATCGTGAGGTTCGGCGTCGGGAATTCCCAGACGATCCGTTTGTCTGGCGTCACCTCGATCAGCCGGTTGTTGCGCCGGTCTGCGATCACGATCGGATACGGCAGCGGCTTGCCCCAGCTCGGCACCGGCGCCTTGCGATTGCCGGTGATCGGTGGAATCGGCGGCAGCACCACCCCGCTCGAGACGACGCCCGCCCCTTTGGGATCGTCGAGCTTCGCGCCGACAAGGTCGGCAGGCGGAGACGACCGAGCCGCTGCGCTAGCGACGATCAGCACGAGCGCGATCATCGCGCGGCGCATTGCCTGAAACAGACCGGTATCTTGGCGCATCCGATCAGGCTAGCCTCGCCGCGCTGCCGAACCTTGACGGCGGGCAACGATTTGTCTGGAAAATCGTTTCTCGCGGACGCCGCCTGGGCGCAGCCCGGGCGCCGTCGCGGGTCAGTCCAGGTCGAGCGGGAACACCGGCCGGCGCACCTTGTTGTAGCTGAGCTTGCGCAGGTCGTCCGAGGTCAGCCCTGCACCGGCGTCGACCACCAGCACCTCGCTGGAAATCGGGCCGAAAGCCGCGTGAAAGTGCTGCGCGGACTTCACCGCGACCACCGCCTGCGCGGCAGGGTCGATTCCGGCGTGGAGGAAGAACTGCCGGTCGAGCGCCTGGAATCGCCGACTGGCGAGCACGACGCGAACGTTGCCGATCGCGAGCACCGCGCTCGGCCCCATCTCGATCGAGATGCCCTTGCCCCTCGGCCCGTCGTAGATCAGGCGGCCGTCGGTGAGCCGCTCGACCCGCCCGGTGACAGCGAGTGGCGCGCCGAGTGCGGGGTCGATCTTTCCGCCCAGCTCGGCGCTCAGCGTCGCGCCCACGCCGGCGTGGTGGCACTGCGACGCCACGTGCGGGTCGAACATTGTCGCGAACACCGTGCCCGGGATGTCGGCTTCGATCAGCGCCCCAAGCAATCCGGTGGCATCGCCGTAGCCCCCGCCCCCCGGGTTGTCGGCGAAATCGGCGATCACCGTGGGTTTCGCGCCAGGCGCGCGACGCGCGATCCGCCGCATCGCCTGCCCGATATCGATCGTCTGCACCGTCTGCTGGTGGCGTCGCTGCCACATCGCATCGACCAGATCGGCCGCGATCTCACGCAACGCCGGCGCGTCCCCGTCGCTGACGATTACGGCACTCGGACCACACTGCTCGATGTCGGCGCGCGAGAACCCGGCGTTGATGCTGATCGACAGAATCGCCGGGTTGGCCGCCTTCGCTCGCGCGGCGAGGTCGAGCACTTCGAGCATCGGTCCGGGCGCGGTCGTGCGGCCGTGGTCGAGCGCGAAGATCATCGCGCCGCGGGCGACGCAAGTGTGCGGCCTGATCTCGCCGGCCATCGCACGCGCGAGCAGGTCGGCGGCCTCGGTCCCGACCTCGTACAGATCGACGTGCGGATAGGTCCGATACGAAACCAGGATGTCGGCCAGCCGGGCCATCTCGTCGGTGACGTTCGCGTGCAGGTCGAGCGTCGCGGCGATCGGAACCCCGGGTCCGAGGACTTCGCGCAGTGCGCCGAGCACGGCGCCCTCGCCGTCGTCGTGGTGTTCGGCGACCATTGCTCCGTGCAGGTTCAGAAGCACGCCGTCGAAAGGGCCCTCGTCGCGCGCCGCCGCGACGATTTCGCCGCAGATCGTGCGGAAAGCCTCGTCGCTCACCGGGCCCGATGGCGTCGCGTCGGCCACGATTGGCGTCGCGAGTTCCCATCCGTGGCGCCGCGCGGCGTCAAGGAACGAACGCGCCGACTTCGGTTCGGGTATCGGCCAGGCGCGCCGCCACCTGCGGTCCGCGAAAGAGCGCGCGAGCACGATAGGCCGCCAGGTCGGCCAGCTGGCGGGAGAACGTGTTGGTCTCGTGCTTGAAGCCGGCTACGAGTACGCGCTTGCCCATTGTGTTCACCCCGAGGGTTGCAAAGAGGCCGAAGATGCCGGCACCACGGTTTCAGGCGCGCGAACGGCGCGCGGCGAAGAAGGCGCTGAGGAGCGCGCCGCAGCGCTCGGCCAGAACGCCTGCCACCACTTCGCAGTGATGGTTCAGTCGCGCGTCGCGCATCAGGTCTACGACGCTGCCGCACGCGCCGGTTTTCGGATCGGGCGCGCCGAAGACCAGCCGGCGGATCCGGGCGTGCTGGATCGCGCCCGCGCACATCGCGCAGGGTTCGAGTGTCACGTACAAGTCGCACCCAACCAGCCGGTAGTTTTCGAGCGCCAGCGCGCCGGCACGTATCGCTCCGATCTCGGCGTGCGCGCTCGGGTCGTTCGTGGCGATCGGCTGGTTGAATCCGCTCGCGACGAGCCGACCGTCGCGCACGAGGACCGCGCCGACCGGGACCTCGCCGAGCGCGGCGGCGCGCGCCGCCTGCGCAAGCGCCATCTCCATGAACCTGGAGTCGGCGTCGGTTTCGGGCGGCATCGCGTGCGGCATCATCGCCGGCATTGTGCCTTGATCGCGAACGCGGTGCCGGCGCGATCGGCGCCGCCTCCGCCTCGCACCAGGGCGGCGGAACGGCCTAGAGCTGCGCGTCGCGTTCGCTCTTGCGCGCGCTGGCCACGAGGTAGTCGACGATTTCGTCGCCCGGGCTGCCGGGGAGGAAGACCCTCGCGACGCCGCACGACATGAGCCTTGCGACCTGGGCCGGTGGAACGTGCCCGCCGCAGATGACCGGAACGTCGGCAAGTCCGTTCTGGTCGACCAGTTCCATCAGCTCCTCGATCAGCGCGAAGTTCGACGCGTGACAGCTGATGCCGATCAGGTCCACGTCCTCCTCTAGCGCCGCCTTGACGATCATCGCCGGCGTCTGGTTCACCCCCAGGTAGACGACCTCGAAACCGGCGTCCCGCAGCAGCGCGCACACCACCTGCGCGCCGGTGGTGTGACTGTCGAGACCGATCATCGACACGATCACCTTGATTCCTCTTGCCTTGCTCACTGTGAGTTTCTCCAGCAGGGGTTCTCTCGCCTTGCTCAGGCCAGCGTGAATGGGCATTCGATCATGTCGAAGGGGTCGTACTTCAGACCCCGCGCAAGGCGGATGACGCCGATCACCTCGCCCGCCGTTGCGTACACCTTGACCGCGTCGATGATCGCCGGCATCAGGTTGAAGCGGTCGCCCTTTCGTGCATCCGTGTGCAGGCGGCGCAGGCTCGCTTCGATCGCCGCCGTGTCGCGTGTCTTCTTCCACTGCGCCATCCTGCGCGCGATCTCGCCCGGCTCTGCCGCGTGGAGCTCCTGCACCGGAACCTCGAACAACTCGTCCTGCTGCGCGATCGCCAGGTGGTTGACGCCCACGACCAGGCGCTCTTTGCTGTTCATCTCCCGGAACTTGATGTTCGCCTCTTCCCTGAGCATCGACTCGATGTGCCCCTGCTCGATCGCCGCGACCAGACCGCCTAGCGAGTCGATCTCCTCGAGGATGCGGTAGGCCGCAGCCTCGACCTCGTTGGTGAGGCTCTCGACGAAGTACGACCCGGCGAGCGGATCGGTCACGTCGGCGACGCCCGATTCGACCGCGACGATGTGCTGGGTGTTCAGCGACATGCGTGCCGCGAGCGCAGAGGGCTCGGCGTAGGCATTGTCCAGCGTCGCGTTGTCGATCGCGGTGCAGCCGACCATCGCGCCGGCGAGCGTCTGGATCGCGCAGCGCGCGACGTTGTTTAGCGGCTGCTGGTAGGTCATCGTGCGCCCGGAGGTGTGCACGGCGATCAGCAGCTGGCAGGACTTCTCCTTCTTCGCGCCGAACTGCTCCTTCGCCATCCGCGCCCACATTCGGCGCAGCGCGCGCACCTTGGCGATCTCCTCGAAGAAGCGCGACCCGATGCTCACGAGCTGGTACGGAACGCGCATCGCGTCGTCGAAGTCCAGTCCGCGTTCGTTGATCAGCCGTGCGCAGATCTCCTTGAGCATCGAAAGCTCGACCGCTAGCGCCTGCGCGTTGTTGCCGCCCGATTCCTGGAAGTGCTGGCCGACCAGGCCGCTGCGCATGCGGATGCCGTTGCGCACCACGTACTCCGCGGCGTCGAGAAAGAGCTTCATGTTCAGGTCGAAAGGCTGCACGTCGGTCTGGCCGAAGGCGTTGCCGAACGGCGATTCGGTGACGCTGCCGTGGACTTCGCGGGGATCGATTCCGCGCTTCTCGGCCAGCGCCACCACATAGGCCAGGCGAAGCGTCGATGGCGCGCAACAGCCGAGCAGCGTGATCGACTGTCCGGTCAGCGGGATGTCCTGCATCAGTTCCTCGAACTCGAGCAAGGAGCTGCCAGGCCAGCCGAGGATGCCGTTTTCGTGGCGCGCCAGCGGATGATCGGCATCGATGCACGACGAGGAAACCCGGTCGTGGATCACGCACATGCCGCCGGTCTGACCCATCTCGCGGTATTTCTTCAGGGCCTTGTTGGCATCGCTCGACGTGCCCAGTCCGGCGGTCATCCTTCTGGTCCACATCCGGTTGCGGTAGCCGTTCTCGTGGTAACCCCGGGTGTAGGGAAAGCGCCCCGGATCGCCGATGTCGCGTTCGTAGTCCAGCCCCGCTATGTCGCCCGGGCCGTAGACCGGCTTGATCTGGTAGCCGTAGTCGGTAGCGCGTTTCATGACTTGTCCCTGAGAAGGACGCGCTGCGCCTTCGCTTCATAGCGCGGCAGCGAACCCTGTGGATGACACTCGACCGGAACCCTCAGGCCCAGCCGGCTCGAAAGACCGCGCGCGACCGCCGCGGCCAGCCCCTCGCGATCGGCGTCGTAGGCCGACTCGCACTCGATCGCGACCACCATCGAATTCGGCGAGCCGTCGACGGTGTCGACGTAGATCTGCCAGGCCTCCTTGATCGTGCCTGCGACACCGACGATGACATCCTCGACCTGCGACGGAAAGACCAGTACGCCGCGCACCTTGAGCATGTCGTCCGAGCGACCGATGATGCGACCGAGGGTCGGCATGCCGTGACGGCCGCATTCGCAGTCAAAGGGGCGATTCGACAGCCGCACCAGGTCGCGGGTTCTCCAGCGCACGACCGGCGAGGCCTCCTTGTCCAGCGTGGTGACCACGATCTCCCCGACCTCGCCGGGCCCGACCGGAGCGAGCGTGACCGGGTCGAGGATCTCGGTGAGTACCGTGTCCTCGTTGATCAGGTGCATCTCGTCGCGGGCGTGGCTGTGAGGACAGGTCGCGCCCACGTTCGGTCCGCCCGACTCGGTGGTGCCGTAGACGTTGTAGGCGCTGAAACCCTCGGGCATCTCGCTTTCGAGCTGCTCGCGAAAGGCGCGTGACACGGACTGCCCGCCGATGATCACGCGGCGAATCGCCCAGTCCTTCTTTGGATCGATGCCCTGGTCCCGGGCCACCCGCAACAGATGCGCCAGGAACAGCGGCGAGAGCGTCGCCGCATCCCAGGCCAGATCGCGCAACCACTGGACCACAAGTTCGCTGCGCCCCGGGCCGATCGGGAAACAGGTCGCCCCCAGCTTCTCCAGGCCAAGGTCGTGCGAGGGGCCGCCTAGCCACAGCCCGTATCCGAAGCCCTGATAGACCCTGTCGCCGGGGCGAATGCCGATGCAATGCAGCTGTCGCGCCACCTGGACCGCGAGCAACTGGTTCAGGTCCCTATGCGTGAACCCGAACAGCACCGGCAGGCCCGTCGTTCCGGAGGTGGAGAAGAAGCGGCTGACGCGGGACACGTCGACCGTGAGCATCGGGTAGGGGTAGCGCGCCCTCAGGTCCGACTTCTCGAGTGTCGGCATGCTGACCAGCCCGTCGGCCGCCGCCAGGTCCCGCGGGTGCATCCCGGCCTTGGCAAAATGCTGGCACCACTCGGGCGACGCCGCCAGACGCTCGCCCAGCGCGGCCAGTTTGCGCGCCTGCAGCGCCTTCATGTCGTCGCGGTCCAGCGTTTCGATCTCGGGGTGCAGCATCATCTTCTTTCGACTCCCGGCAAAGCCGTCACCGCGTGGCAGGCGGCTCGTCGTTCAGGCGGGCTGCGCGCTGGCCACGATGCCGCGCAGGTAGATTCGCTTCACGTGCTCGATCAGCGCGTCACAACCGACCGGGCCTTTCGGGTCGTACCAGTTGTTCAGGCCGTTGACGATCGACAGCAGCGAGAACGCCGCGACGCTCGGATCGAGACGCGCGAGTTCGCCGCTGTCCATCCCGCGCGCGAGCACGCCGCGCAGCGCGTCGAGGTAGCGCCGCTCGAGGCGGACGATCTTACTGCGACGAGGCGCCGACAGGCGCGTCATCTCGAGGTTCAATACGGTGAGCCGCTCGGGATGCGCGTGGAAGAACCTGACGTGGGCCTCGATGACGGCCGATAACTGCCGTTGCGGATTGGCGTCTCCGGCGACGGCCTGCTCGACGTCGTCGAGGATGGCGGCGACGGATTCGGCGCAAATCGCTTCGAGCAGGTCCTCCTTGCCGCGCACGTGGTAGTAGAGGCCGGCCTTGGTGAAACCCGCTGCCGCGGCCAGCTCGTTCACGCTGGTCGCGGCGTAACCCTTGCGCGAGAAAAGCCGTGCGGCGGCGTCGAGCATCTGCTCCCTTCTCGGGTCGCGCGCCATCTCGTCGACCTCTTCAAAGTTGACCGATCGGTCTACTAATCTAGGCGATCGTCCAAGCGCTGTCAACCGGCGCGCGCGACACCGGCGCGCTGCGACCGACGCGTTGCGACACCGGCGCGTTGCGATCAACCCGGGCGCAACGCCCGCTTGTCGATCTTGCCGACCGTGGTCCTGGGCAGCGCCGCCACGATGTCGATGCGCGAGGGAACCTTGAACCGCGCCAGGTTCGCCGCGCAGTGCGCGAGCAGATCCTCCGGCGTTGCGTGCGACTGCGGCCGCAGTACGACGCTGGCGTGGATCACCTCGCCGCGGTAGCTGTCGGGCACCCCCACGGCGGCTGCTTCGAGCACGTCCGGGTGCGCGTAGAGCACCTCGTCGATTTCGCGCGGGTACACGTTGTATCCGCCGACGATCGCCATGTCTTTCTTGCGGTCGCGAATGTAGAGATAGCCCTCCGCGTCGAACTCGCCGATGTCGCCGGTGTAGAGCCATCCGTCGCGCAGGGTCGCGGCAGTTTCCTCGGGCCGGTTCCGGTAGCCGGCCATGATCTGCGGACCGCGCGCGCGGATCTCGCCGAGCTCGCCCGCCTCGCGCACGGTGACGCCGTCATCGACGTCGACGATCTCGACTTCGGTTCCCGGAAGCACCTCGCCCACCGAACCCGGCTTGATCGCGCCGCCTTCGGCCACGTAGCTCAGGACCGGTCCGGCTTCGGTCTGCCCGTAACCCTCGAGGATCGGCGTCCCGGTCAGCTGCTGCCAGCGTCTGAGCGTCTCGGCAGGCAGCGGCGCCGACCCCGAGTAGGCGCAGCGCAACGAGCCGAAGTCGGCACCACGGAACCTTTCGTTGCCCATCAACCCGATGAACACCGTGGGTCCGGCCGGCAGCCGCGTGAGCCGCTCGCTGTCCAGCGCGTCGCACACCAGGTCCGGATGGTAGCGCGCAAGGATCACCAACTTCGCGCGGCAGTAGGCGGCAAGGTGCAGGCACATCGCAGACGCGAACACGTGAAACAGCGGCATCACGCACAGCACCGATTCGTCCTCGGGGCGGGTCGGCAGCAAGGCCTCGCGCTGGCTGATGTTGATCGACATCGCCGAGTGGGTGATCATTACTCCCTTGGGCAGTCCGGTCGTGCCGCCGGTGTACTGCAGGCTTGCGAGATCGCCGGGGTCGGGAAGCGGCTCGGGCAGTCGCAGCCGCGCGTCGTCGCGCAAGGCGCTCAGGTCGCGGCCCGAGTCGCCGCCGATCACGACGCGGTGCGCGATGTCGAGTTCGTCCGCGATCGCCGCGATCGTCTCCGCGACCGTGTCGTCGTGGATCACGATCACCGGATCGGCGTCGGAGAGGATGTGCCTGAACTCGCGCGGGGTGTAGATCGGGTTGATCGGAACGGCCTGCGCGCGGGCCGCGTGCACCGCGAACATCGCGATCGCCATCGAGACCGAATTCGCGCACACCAGCGCGACCCTTCCCCCGGCCGCACCACGGATGACCAGTTCGTGCGCGAATCCGGCCACGCAGCGAAGATACTGCGCGTAGCTCAGCCGATCGTCGCCGAAAACCAGCGCGACCGCGTCGGGGGCGCGCGTCGCGGCGTCCGCCAGCATGTGCACGACCGTCGCGTGCACGGGGGGAAGCGGGCGCTGCCGTGCTTTCATCGCAGGTCGTCCCGAAGCCGCGGGTCCCGCTACCAGCCCGGCGGACGCGAGACGGTGATGTGCGGGGCGACCTCCTCTTCGGTCGGCACCCAGTCGGGAACGATCAGCTTGCCGAGCGGATGCACCTGGTGCGCGCCGGTGCCTTCGGGAAACCCCTTCTTCGACAGCCTGGCGCGCAGCTTCTTGGTCGCCTCGTGGTCGATCCGGTAGTCGCAGGCCTCGGCATCGACGACGTCGATCACGACCCCGTAGTAGTCGCGCGCCGCCTCGGCGCTCAACCACTCGTCCATGACGTCGACCCGCACCAGTTCGGGCTCGCGTTCGAGCGGATTGCCGAATCCTCCCCCCCCGGCGGACGAGTAGAAGATGCGGTCGCCCGCCTTCAGTTCGATGCCGGTCGCGTACATCCCGGCGTTGAGCTCGCGCTTCGTGCCCTTGTTGATGATCAGCATCGAGCCGCCGCCGTTCAGCCCACCCGCGAAGCCGAAGGGCGTGAACTTCTCGCGATCGCCGTGGATCGTCATCGTGACGTCTGTGAGCACGGTCATCTCGCGCACGAGCCCGAAGCCGCCGCGGCGCAGGCCGTGCCCGCAGCTGTCCATGCGCGCCTCGTAGGCGTTGAACACCACCGGGAACCAGCGCTCCTCGAGCTCCTGCGGGATCGTTCGCGCGTTGCAAAAGCGCATGAAGATCAGCGACTTGCCGTCCTTGAATGTCCGCGCGTTCTCGCCGCCGACCGCGTAGGTGTACTGAACGAAGGGCTTCTTGGTGCGCGGATTGAAGCCGCCCATGCAAAGGTTGGTCAGGCTGACCGACGCGGGGTAGACGCGCCACGGCTGCACCTTGCCCATCGGCCCTGCCAGGCAGGCGATCGTGACCGCTTCGACCTTGTCGAATGCGCCCGAGCAGTAGCCGGTGGTCGGCGTCGGAAACTCGACGTGCACGCAGGTGCCCGGCTTGGACTTGACCTCGAGGTTGCGGATGATTCCGTGGTTGAGCGGAAACAGCTGCGGAAAGCAGATCATGAAACCGAGATAGTTCCCGCCGATCAGAACCGCGCGGCTGCCGCCCCAGGACGCCCGCGGTTGCGGGTCCGAGTCGGTCCAGTCGAACGACAGGCTCGTGCCCTTCTTCGTCAGCTTGCAGTGCACGCGAATCGGAGGCTTTCCTTCCGCCATCACGTCCTGGTCGCCGAAGTCCTCGAACTCCCACTCGCCATCGGGCAACTCGGCGAGTTCGGCCAGCATCAGGCGCTCGCTGTAGTTGAACTGCTCCTCGAAGGCCAGTGCCAGCGTCTTCCTGCCGTATCGCTGGCACAGCTCCTTCACCCGGCGATCGATCAGTCGCGAGGCCTCGAACTGCGCGCGCAGATCGGCGCGGCGCTCGACCGCGCCACGGATATTGATCTCGATCAGGCTGAACAGTTCCTCGTTCAGCTCGTCGTTCACGAACAGCCGGATCGGCGGGATGCGGATGCCCTCGGCGTAGCACGAGGTGGCCTCGGGGTTGAACGTCCCGGGCATCGGCCCGCCCATGTCGGCCCAATGGATCACCGTGCAGGCGAACGCGACGATCTCCGCGCCGAAGAAGATCGGGCGGATCATGCGCACGTCGTTGACGTGGCTCCCGGTGCGATACGGGTCGCTGAACAGATAGGTATCCCCGGGACGCATCGTGTCCATCGGGATGTCCTTCATCAGCTCCTGCACCGACGGCTCGAACGACGCGTAGTGCGCGGCCGCGTCGGTGTGGCCGTGCGCGACGAGCCGACCGTCGGGCGTGAGCAGGGCGTTGGAACGATCGCGTCCCATGCCGATCACCGGATGGTAGGCGATTCGTTCGATCGTGTTCGAGGCCTCGTAGCAGGCGGCGACGAACGCGTTGCGCATCACCTCGAAGGTGATCAGGTCGAGCTTCATTCCGGCGGCGTGGCCCTTGCCCTTCGTGCCCTTGCCTTTCACGCTCGTGCCCTTGCCTTTCGCACCCTTGATCCCGGCTCTTTTCGTGCTTGCCATGATGCTCTCCTCAGCGGTCGACTTTGATGACCAGGTTGCCGTAGGCGTCGACCACGCAGCGTGTACGCGGCGGCATCACGGTGGTGGTGTCGGGCTGCTCGATGATCGCAGGTCCCTTGAATCGCGCGCCAGGCGACAGCTTGCCGCGTTCGTAGATGTCGGTCAGCACGAAACCCGCGTCCTTGAACCACACCATGCGCCGGGGTTTGCGCGCGTCCTTGAGGGCGGACTTCGTGCGCAGCTCGTGCAGGTTCGGCTTCGGGATGTCGCCAAAGGCGATCACACGCAGGTTGACCACCTCGACCGGAGAGTACCCGGGCGGAAGCGTGTAGCCGTAGGCGCTTTGCATGTCGCGCGTGAAGCTCGCGGTGATTCCCTCGAGATCGCGGATCCGGCCCTTGGGCACGTCGACCGTGAAGAAGCGGCTTTGCGAGAAGTACTTGACGTCGGCCTTGCGTTCGATGCGGATCTTCGCGCGCGGCACGCCGTCGCGCCGAAGCACGGCGACCGCGTTTGCGACCAGCTCGTCGAACTGGCGATTCAGCTCGCCGTAGTCCATTTCGTCGTCGGTCTTGTGGATGGCGCGGGTGAACTCGTGCTTCATGTCCACGCGCGTAGCGCCGAACGCCGACGCGTAACCGGGAAGGGGTGGAACGACGACGGTGGTCGAGCCGATCTCGCGCGCCAGGTCGCAGGCGTACAACGCGCCGCCGCCGCCGTAGGGAACGATCGCGAAGTCGCGCGGATCCCAGCCGCGGCTCACGGTCTGGATGCGCATCGCCATCATCAGGTTGGCCAGTGCGACCAGGTACATGTTCGACGCGGCAGTGGCCGCGTCCCACCCGTAGCGGCTGCCGATCTTCGACTCGAGCGCCTTGTGCGAGAGCGTACCGTCGACCGTCATCTCCCCGCCCAGGAAGTACCCGGGGTCGATCCGCCCGAGGACGATCTGGCAGTCAGTGTTCGTTGCCTCCTGCCCCCCCTGTCCGTAGCAGGCCGGACCGGGCACGGCTCCGGTGCTCTGCGGGCCAACGTTGAGGATTCCGCCCTTGTCGACCCAGCCGATCGATCCGCCGCCGGAACCGATGTAGACGGTGTCGACCGAGGGCAGGCAGCAGGGCACGTTCCAGAGGATCTTCCACTCGTGCGTGATCGCGGGCTGGCCCTTGTAGATCATCGAAACGTTGTTGGTGGTTCCGCCGGTTTCGAAGGCGATCACGTTGTCGAAGCCGGCGAGGCCCCCGATGTACCCGGCCATGCCGACCGCGCCCGATACCGGCGACGAGTGGAAGGTCTTGGCCGGGAACTTCACCGCCTCGTCCATGCTGATCACCCCGCCGCCCGAGGTGGTGACGAGGATCGGGCCTTCGTAGTTCCAGTCCGTCTTCAGGCGCCGCGACAGCCCGCCGAGGTAGTTCTTCAGGATCGGGGAGATGTAGGCGTTGAGCACGGTCGTGCAGGTGCGCTCGAACTCGAGCATCTGCGGCAGCACTTCGTGCGAGAGCGTGACGTCGAGCTCGGGCACCTCCTCGCGCAGGATCTCGCGCGAGCGTTGCTCGTGCGCCGGGTTCATGAAGCTGTCGATGTAGACCACCGCGACCGATTCGATTCCGCGCTTGCGGCACTTGCGCGCCGCGGTGCGAACGTCTTCCTCGCTCATCGGCGTGAGCACTTCGCCGTAGGGGCTGACGCGTTCGCGCACCGGCAGCACGTTGCGGCGCGGAACGATCAGCTCGGGCGGGTCCCAGTCCAGCTCGAAAGCCGAGATCCGCTCGGCGCGACCGCCACCGAGGACGTCGCGGAACCCCTCGGTGGTGATCAGCGCGGTCTTGACTCCCTTGCGCTCGAGGATTGCATTGGTCGAGACGGTCGCGCCGTGGCGAAACGACATCACCTCCTCGCCCGCGATGCCCGCGCGCCTGAGGCCGTCGATGACGCCGTCGAAGTAGGTCGGCGGCGTGGACGGCACCTTGCCCAGGCGCTGCTCGCCCGTTTCGAGATTGATGCCGATCACGTCGGTGAACGTGCCGCCGATGTCGGTGCCTACGATCCAGTTTCGTTTCGTCATTTCCCCGTCCTTCCCGTGTCTCTCGCGCTCGTGCCCGAACCCTTACTTCTTCGGCGGCATGTAGTCGGCCGCGTTCTCCTTGGTGGCAAGGATGTGCTTGATGAATACCTGGTCCTTCGGGCGGTTGCCCTTGAGCCAGCCGTCCATCACGTCCATTCCCATGCGC
The DNA here is from genome assembly GCA_023384005.1 of Burkholderiaceae bacterium. Classification (GTDB taxonomy): domain Bacteria; phylum Pseudomonadota; class Gammaproteobacteria; order Burkholderiales; family Burkholderiaceae_E; genus Quisquiliibacterium. The sequence goes on from JAHDXY010000008.1 coordinate 17,734, forward strand.
CCCCAGACCATCGGGCTGAGCACGATCGTGAGGTCGATTTCTCCCTTGGTCACCGCGGCGAGCGCCGGAGGAATTCCGTTGAGGCCGGTGATCAGGATCGAGCTCTTCTTGCCCGCCGCCGCGACCGCCTGCGCCGCGCCCAGCGCGAGTTCGTCGTTGCCGGCGTAGATGACGCGCACGTCAGGGTGCGCCACCAGCAAGTCCTCGGCCTGCTTGAGCCCCTGCTCGCGCGTGAGCGCGACCTGGTGCTGGAAGACGATCGGCATGTCCTTGTGCTTGGCGATCTCGGACTTGAAGCCGGCGGCGAGATCCTCGAACACGTTCGCGCCGGCCGGGCCCGCGATCATTCCGACCTTTCCCTTGCCGCCGGCTGCGCCGGCTGCCCACCCGGCGATATCGCGGCCGATCTGAACCGAATCCATCGCGACGAACAGCGACTGGTATGGCGACTTGGCACCGCGCGCGAGCGAGATGATCGGGATCTTTGCCTTGTGCGCCGCCTCGTAGGCAGCACCGGTGGCTACCGCGTCGATTGGCGAGATCAGGATCCCGTCGACCTTTTGTGCGACCAGATCCATCACGCCGTTGACCTGCCGGCTCACGTCCTCGTTAGCGGTGACGACGCGAACTTCCCAGCCGAGCTCCTTGGCGCGTGCCTCTACACCGGCCCGCATGACGATGTAAAACGGATTCGTATCGGAGGCGAGCGCAAGCCCGACGACCTTCTTCTGCGCATGAACAGGCGCCACGCCAAGCATCAGCGTGAGCGCGCCCGCAAGGACGACCGCAATTCGTTTCATGGCTCTCTCCTTCGTTTCCGGGATCGTTGGTTGGATCGCGAACGGGCCTTCGTCGCAACGGCCCGCTTCACGCTGACTTCACTTCGCTACCCTCTTTCAGCTTCCTTCTCACTGCCGCCTGCTCATCGCCTTCGCGTCTTCAGCTGATCGGCGGCGGCCGCGGCGATGATCACCAGGCCGATCGCGATGCGCTGCCAGTACGAATGCACGTTCAACAGGTTCAGGCTGTTGGCCAGAACCACCATGATGAACACGCCGATCATCGATCTGTGCAGTTTTCCCTCGCCGCCGCGAAGCGACGCGCCCCCAAGGACGACCGCGGCGATCGCGGTCAGTTCGTAGAACTCCCCGGCGGTCGGCTGGCCCGACTGCAGCCTCGCGGCGAGCATCACGCCGGCGACTCCGGCCAGCGTTCCGCACCACGTGTAGGCCGACGCGGTGACGCGTTCGACGTCGATTCCGGCGAGAAAGGCTGCCTCGCGGTTGCCGCCGGTGGCGAACACGCGTTTGCCATAGGCGGTCAGGTGCAGCAGCCACCAGAACACCGCGAACAGCACGACCGGAAGCCACACGAGCAGGTGAACGCCAAGCAGCCTGCCGCGGCCGAACTCGATGAACGCGTCCGGCAAGCCCGAGTCGCCGACGATCGGCCGGCCGTCGGTGATCAGCAGCACGATGCCGCGCACGACCACCATCGTGCCCAGGGTCGTGATGAAAGGGTTGACCCGCAGCCTCGCGATGATCAGTCCGTTCACCCAGCCGACCACGGCGCCGACGGCGATTCCCGCCGCCACGCCGAGGCTCCAGTGCGACTCCAGCATCACCCAGGCGGCAACCGTGCCGGAAAGCGCGACCGTGGAACCGACAGAGAGATCGAAACCGCCCGAGATCACGACGAAGGTCATCCCCATCGCGATCACCGCCATCACGCAGGCCTGAAGAAGGATGTTGTTCAGGTTGATCGGCGAGAGGAAACGGTCCGACAGCAAGGCCGTGACCACGCAAACCGTGACCAGCGCGAGCAGCGGAACCTGATCGCGCAATGCGCGCAGCACCGGATTGGACGCTTGCGTCGCGTGCCCCATCGTCATCCCGCCAGTGCGGCGCGCAACGCGCCTTCGCTGTACTGCGGCGAACCACGCGTCAGGCGCGCGACGATCTCGCCCGAGCGCATCGCGACCACGGTGTCGCTCATGTGCATCACCTCGGCCATCGACGAGGAGGCGAACAGGATCGCGCCGCCGCCTTCGACGAAATCGCGCATCAGGTGGTGGATTCGCGCCTTGGCGCCGACGTCGATGCCCTGGGTCGGTTCGTCGAGCAGCAGCGTGTCGACGTGACCGACCAGCCAGCGCGCGAAGATGACTTTTTGCTGGTTGCCGCCCGAGAGCTGGTTCACCGGCAGCGACGGATCGCGCGGCCGGATGTCGAGCGACTCCATCATCTGCCCGACCAGCCGATCGATCTGCGCGACATCGAGCCCGAACGCGCTCGAGAGCTTTTCGAGGTTGGGAAGTGCGATGTTGTCGCGCACCGACAAGCCCATCACGAGCCCCAGGCGGCGCTCCTCCGGTACCAGGCCGACGCCGGCGGCGATCGCCTGCGCGGGGCGCGAAAACCTGTGCGCCTCACCGCGCAGCGTGACCGTGACCGGTGTTGTCGCGGCACCGAACACCCGCCGCAGCACCGCGCTGGTTCCGCTACCCAGCAAGCCCGCCAGTCCGCTCAGCTCGCCGCGGCGAACGGCGATCCCGCCCGCTTCGGCGCCGGTGTCCAGGTGCACCGGTCCGAAGCTCGATTCGTGCGGGCGTCGAAGCTCGTCCAGGTCGCGGCCGGTCATCCAGCGGATCAGGTGCTCGGCCTCGAACTCACCCCTGCGACAGGTGGCGACAACGCACCCGTCGCGCAGGACCGTGCAACGGTCGGCCAGCGCGACGACTTCGTCGAGGCGGTGCGAGACGTAGATGATTCCGACCCCGCGCTTCTTCAGTGCGGCGATCACCGCGAACAGGCGCTCGGCCTCGCGCGTCTCGAGCGACGCGGTCGGCTCGTCGAGCACCAGCACTCGAGCCTCGTGCATCAGCGCGCGCGCGATCGCGACGAGCTGGCGTTCGGCGAAGGACATCGCGTCGACGCGCGTGTCGAGATCGCGGTGGAAGTCGAGTTGCGCCAGGAGCCCGGCGGCGCGCCGGCGCATCGCGCGCGCATCCAGCACCGGCAGCACGCCGATTAGGCGCTTTTGCGGCCACGCGCCAAGGGTCACGTTCTCGGCGACGCTGGCCGAAGGGACCAGCTGCATCTCCTGGGGGATGACCACGATCCCGGCTTCGCGCGCCTCGCGCGGTCCGCGAAAGCGCACCTCGCGGCCGTCGAGCCGGATGTCGCCGGCATCGCGCGCCGTGATTCCGCCGAGGATCCTGATCAGCGTCGACTTGCCGGCGCCGTTCTCGCCGACGAGCGAGTGCACTTCCCCGGCGCCCAGAGCGAAGTCGACCGCGTCCAGCGCCTGCGTCGCCGCGAAACGCTTGCACAAGCCTTCGATGACGAGCAGGGGATCTCCCGCCGCCACGATGCTCTCCCAGTTCTGCGGCCCTCCCCGTGCTCTTCGACGGCGCGGGTAGCGACGTGATCGAGAACTCCGATCGGATCGACGCCCTTGTTGCGGGATTGCCGCTGGCCTCCTTGTGCTCTATAAATGAATTATATTCACTGATTGCATCGAGCAGTCAACAGCCAAGAGCACAGCCAAGAGCAGGAATCGGCTCCCGGATCTCGGCGAGGTAGACGATGGCGCAGGTAAAGAAGGCGCAAGTGCGCGAAGCGATCCTGCGCAGCGCCAACGAGCTCTTCACCGAGAAGGACTACGCCAGCACGACGCTGGCCGACATCGCGCGCCACGCGGGCGTCACGATGTCGAACATCTACAACTACTTCGACTCCAAACTCGGGATCCTGTTCGCCGTCTACGAGCCCTGGCTCGACGCGCGCCTCGAACGGCTCGCCGCGGAAGCCGCGCTGTTCGCCACGCCCAGAGAGGGACTGCGGCACGTCGTCCTCGCGGTGCTGCGCGACATCCCGTCGGAGAACCGCAACTTCGCGCTCAACCTGCTGCAGGCGATAGCGACGCGACAGGCCGACGAGTCGTACTCGCGCAACCTGTTGCGCCGATCCGAAGCCAGCGTGTCGGCGATCCTCGCCGCGATCCTCCCGCCCGAGCGGCGCGTGATTCTCGACGACGACCTGCTCTCGCACCTGCTGTTCATGGCCTTCGATGGCTTCGCGCTGAACTACCGGCTGGTCGGCCCGTCGCGCCGGGTCGAGCGCCTGGCCGAGCTGCTGTGCGACCTGATCCTGGCCGATTCCCACTCGCCGCGAGAAACGTAGATCTGACCGAAGGCGCCCGCCAGCGTCATCGACTATGCTGTGCGCATGAGCGGCCTACCTCCCGAAATGCGAGCCATCTGGTTCGAGCGCGTCGGCCCCGCGCACCAGGTGCTGCAGTCGGGCACGTTGCCGACGCCGACCGCCGAAGCGGGCCAGGTGCTGGTTCGCGTCGCCGTCTCGGGCGTGAACCCGCACGACACGAAGAAGCGCTCGGGCTGGACCGGGCGGGCACTGTCCGCGGCCCGCGTCGTGCCGCACGCCGATGGCGCAGGCGTGGTCGCCGCGGTCGGCGCGGGCGTGCCGGCGTCGCGCCTCGGTGAACGGGTCTGGTTCTTTCGCGCCGACATCGCGCGACCGGGCGGCGGCAGCGCCGCCGAGTTCGCCACGGTGGCCGCGGCGCACGCGATCGCGTTGCCCGAGGGGGTCGATTTCGCCACCGGCGCGGCGCTGGGCGTGCCCGGGTTGACCGCCTACGAAACCGTTTTCTCCGACGGACCGGTCAGCGGACAGACCGTCCTGGTCCACGGCGGAGCCGGCGCGGTCGGCGGCTACGCGATCCAGCTGGCCAACTGGAACGGAGCGCGGGTGATCGCCACGGTGAGTTCACCCGAGAAGGCCCGACATGCACTGGCGCGCGGCGCCCTCGCCGCGATCGACTATCGCCGCGAGGATGTAGCGGCGCGGGTGATGGAGCTGACCGGCGGGGCCGGCGTCGAGCGGATCGTCGAGGTCGATCTGGGAGCGAACCTCGCCGTCGACGTCGCGACGATCAGGCCCCACGGCGTGATCGCCTCGTATTCGTCGACCCGGGTGCGCGAGCCGGTTCTGCCCTACTACGAGCTCGCGCCGAAGGGCGTCGTGCTGCGCTTCGTCCAGGGAATGATCCTGTCCGAAGCGACGCGAGCGGCGGGCGCGCGCCTGCTCAACGTCCTGATCGCGCGCTCGATCCTGATCCACCCGCCGCTGCACCGCTTCCCTCTGGAGCGAACAGCCGATGCCCACGAGGCGCTCGAGCGCGGGGCGTCTCCGGGCAAGGTGCTGGTCGATGTCGCCGGTTTGGACTCGGCTCGGGCCTGATCTGCCGGGTCCGTAGTCAACGCCCGAGCGGCTGGCGCCTCGGCTCACTCCTCGGATGGGTCCTCGGATGGCTCGGATCGCCCGTTCGTCGCGCTGTGTGAGCAGGCCTGGCGGCCGAGCGGCCTGACAGACGCGGATTCCCCTCAAGTTCGCGCGGCGACCTGCCGATACGGGCCTAACGAAAGCGAACCGACAGGTGCCATCGTCATGACGTTGTCCAAACCGCAACGCCGCTACAGGCGCGACCTTCTCAAGAGCACTGGCCGCGCGGCGCTGGCGCTCGGCGTCGGCGCCGCCGCGCCCAGATGGGCCGGCGCCGCCCCCAAGACGCTCAAGATCCTGCAGTGGAACCACTTCGTGCCGGAGTACGACAAGTGGTTCAACGAAACCTATGTCAAGGAATGGGGGGAGAAGAACGACACCAGGGTGATCGTCGACAACGTTCCGATGACCAACATCAACAACGTCGCGGCAAGCGAGATCGAAGCGAGGCGCGGCCATGATCTGGTGATGTTCCTGCTGCCGCCGTCGTCCCTCGAGGATCATGTCGTCGACCTGCGCGAAGTGCATGAGGAATGCGCGCGCCGCTACGGCAGACCGCTCGACCTCGCCACCAAGAGCACCTACAACCCAAGAACGCGCAAGTACTACGGCTTCTCCGACAGCTATGTGCCCGATCCCGTGAACTACCGCAAGGATCTGTGGGATGACGTGGGGGTCGTCCCCAATACCTGGGAAGACATTCGTACCGGAGCTCGCCTGATCAAGAAGAAGCACGGAGTTCCGGCCGGTTTCGGACTGGCGCCTGAACTGGACACCAATGTTGCGCTGCGCTCGCTGATGGCAACGTTTGGCTCTTCCGAACAGGACGCCGAGGGCCGTCTGGTGCTCAAGTCGCCCGAAACGCTCGAGACGCTCAAGTTCGTCAAGGCGCTGTACAAGGAGGCGATGACCGAAGAGGTCTTTTCGTGGGATGCGTCGTCGAACAATCGCCTGATGCTCGCGGGTCGCGGGTCCGTGACGCTCAATGCGATTTCCATCACCCGGACCGGCGAGAACCAGAAGATTCCGATCACCGACCGGATCTGGCTGTCCAAGGCTGCGAGAGGCCCGGTGCGCCAGGTCGGTCTGCAGCACCTGCTCGACGTCTACACGATCTGGAATTTCGCCGATAACATCGACGGCGCCAAGAAGTTCCTGATCGACTTCGTCGGCAACAGCCGCAAGGTGTTCCAGGCCAGCCAGTTCTACAACTTCCCCTGCTACCCGCAGACCGTGCCGGACCTGCAGTCGCTCATCTCAAGCGATCCGAAGGGCGTTCCGGCGGACAAGTACAAGGTGTTCCAGGACGTCACCAACTGGACTATCAATCTGGGATATCCCGGCTACGCCAATGCCGCGACCGATGAGATCTACAACAGCTGGCTGATTTCGACGATGTTCGCGAAGTGCGCTTCGGGCAAGTTGAGTCCCGAGGCCGCGCTGGACGAGGCCAATGCCATGGCCAGAGAGGTCTTCCGGAAGTGGCAGGCCAGGGGCAAGGTCTAGTTCCGGGCCGCCCGCCCGCGGGAATGCCTGGCGCGAGCCGGCCCACGACCGCGATGCGGCCACGCTGCCGTGGTTTTCGTTGCCCGCTTCGTGGTTACTGTGAAGGAGTCGGTTCATGACTGTTCGACGTCGTTTCCTGGCCCAGATGATCGCCGCCGGTGCGAGCACTCTGGCCCATGGCGCCGGCGTTGGCGCTGGCGCGCAAAAGCGGATCTTCGTCGTCAGCAGCTACGACCGGGACTACATCTGGTCCCAGTCGACGCAACAGGGCCTGGTCGCCGCACTGGTCAAGCACCGATATCTGGACACGGCCGAACAGGGTGATGTCCTGACCCGCACCGATCGGGTCGAGAGTTCGAAGGCCGTGATCCAGAAGATGTGGATGGATACCAAGCGGGCGAACAGCCAGGCCAACATCGCCGCGGCCACCCTGAGGATCATGCACGCGCTGCGCGACTTCGGTCCGGATCTGGTGATGCTCGGGGACGACAACGCCGCGAACTACATCGGCAACCAGCTGCTCGACGGCGCGATCCCGGTGGTGTTCTGGGGCATCAACGGCCTGCCGCTCAAGTACGGGCTGGTCGACAGCATGGACCAGCCAGGCCACAACGTCACCGGCGTGTGGCAGCAGGGCTACTTCCGCGAAAGCCTGGAGCTGCTGCAAAAGCTGGTGCCCTCGGCCAGGACCTTCGCGATCCTGGCGTGCGACAGTGAAACATCGCGGCCCTGGGTCAAGCAGATCCAGATTCTGGCGCGCGAGGGCCGGTTGCCGCAGCAATTGCGTGCAACGGTGATGACGAATTCCTTCGAGGAGTTCAAGAGCCGATCGCTCGAGCTTGCAAAGAATGTCGACGCCTTCTTCGTGCTGAACCACGACACGATGAAGAACGCCCAGGGCCGGCATGTCGACGTGCTGGTTGTCGGCAGGTGGTACCTGGAGAACATCCGCAAGCCCGAAGCGACGACCGAGGATCAGTTCGTTCTGGAGGGCATGCTCGCGACGGCGAATGACTATGGCTACAACCAGAGCTACCTGGCCTTCGAAATGGCGCACGAGATCCTCGATCGGGGCTTGAACCCGGGCGACATGCGCCCGCGAACACCGGCGAGAGGCCCGCTGATGGTCAATGCCCTGCGCGCGCAGGCGCTCGGCATCCGTCTGAGCGACGAGATGCGCAAGTCCGTGCAGATGGTTCATGCGGCGGTCGCATTGAAGAAGTGAGCAAGCCGATGGACGCGAACGCGAACCGGGGTATCTCCATTTTCGTTCGCATCCTGATCGTCTTCATGTCGGTCAACATCGCCACGAGCGCGGTGTTGATCATCATCGCCTATATGTTCAGCGCTGGCTCGATCGATCAGCGCACCAGGGAAAGCGTTTCGCAGCAGGTTCTCGCCATACGCGACAACTTCGAGACCAACTACAGCTCGATACTGCGCAACACCACGCGCTCACTGCTGAACTCGCCAACGCTGCAGGACTACCTGTTGACGCCGGAGGCCGAGAAGCTGATCGTGGTCCAGAAGGTGGAACGCCTGCTGGCCCACGCGATGAAAAACGCGTCGACCCTTCGCGACATGAGGTTTGCCGATGCCGCGGGCAATGTCGCGATCAGCGTCTTGGGTGGCCGGCGCCGAAGTGAGTCTCTGATGCTGACAGGTCCAAGAGCGTCACCGCACAACGCCGCCGGATCGCTGGCGCTCGCCGCGTCGGGCAAGCTGTTCCGCGAGCTTGCGGCCACGCCGATGCTGCTGACATCGGGAAACATGGAGTGGTTCATCCCTCCCAGCGAGATCGCGATCGAAGGCCCGTTCCTCGATGAAGACGGCAGCTATTCGCTGGTGGCCGGGATAGCCAAGCTCGATCTCGAGGCGCGATCGTTTGGCGGTGTGCTGCTTGTGCGCCAATCGCTCGACGAGTTCTTCACCTACTTGCAGGGAGTGAAGTTCTTCAAGGAAAACCCGGTGTGGGTATTCGACGCGAACGGCCGCGTCCTGCAAAGACCGGAAAACGCATCGGTGTCGTTCGACCCTGCTGGCCGACTGCCCGCGGAGTTTCAGGCCAACGTGAAGCTGCTCGATGTCCAGGAGGGTTTGCTGGCGGTCCAGGACCTGTCGATCACGCCGGGCAAGGTCTTCCTGCGAATCGCGGTCGGCATCCCGACATCGCTCCTGATGAAGGATTTCGCCCCGGTCATCAACTTCTTCTCAGCCATTCTGGTGGTGTCGCTGATCGTGGTGGCACTGGTGGCACTGTATGTGTCGCGCTACCTGTCTAGGCCGATTGCGGAATTGTCGTCGGCGGTCGCCCGTTTTGCGGGTGGCGACTTCTCGACCCACGTCAGTATCAAGACTACCGGCGAAGTGCGCACGCTGGTCGAGAGCTTCAACCGGATGACCGGCCAACTGCGCGAAACGATCGCCGCGCGCGATTCGAACATGAAGACACTGGTGGACGAAGTTGCCGAGCGCAAACGCGCGGAGCAGGAGTTGTCGATCCAGGCGCACGAACTGCGCGACGCCAGGGTGCTGGCCGAGGAAGCCAGCCGGGCGAAATCGCAGTTTCTCGCGAACATGAGCCACGAGATCCGAACACCAATGAATGGCGTGCTGGGGATGACCGAACTCTTGCTGGGTACCCCGTTGAACGATACCCAGGATCGCTACGCGAAGAACATCCGCAACTCGGCATTCGCCCTGCTCAACATCATCAACGACATTCTTGATTTCTCGAAGATCGAAGCCGGCAAGATGGAGCTCGACGAGAGTGACTTCGAACTGCGCGACGTGGTCGAAGAGGTTTCGGAAATGGCCTCCAGCCGGGCGCACGCCAAAGGCCTGGAGTTGATTCTTTGGATCGATGACCGGGTGCCGTCGCAGGTTCTGGGCGACGCCGGGCGGCTGCGCCAGGTGCTGACCAACCTGGTCGACAACGCGGTCAAGTTCACCGAGCAAGGCGAAGTGGTGATTTCGGTGCGACCTGCGCCGGACGACCGATCGACGGATGCGAACGACGCACCGCTCGTGCATGAAGTGGAGTTCGAGATCACGGACACCGGCATCGGCATCACCGAGCAAGCCCGGCAACGCTTGTTCACCCCTTTCACCCAGGCCGACGGCTCCACCACCCGGCGCTTCGGCGGCACGGGTCTCGGTCTTGCCATCTCACGCCAGCTGGTCACCATGATGGGCGGCAACATCGACGTGCAAAGCGTGCCGGAAGGCGGATCGCGATTCTGGTTCAGTGCCCGATTCCGATCCTCGAGTGCGCCTGTCGTGGACCGCGATGATCGCGAAGGCCTGCACGGTCTGTCGGTGCTGATCGTCGAGGACAACCTGACCAATGGCGAGATCCTGGTGCAGCACGCCAATGCCTGGAAGATGAAGCCCACGCTGGTGCACGATGCCCGGCAAGCGCTCGAATTGCTGGGACGGGCCGACAAGCCAGGCCAGCTGTTCGACCTGGCGCTGGTCGACTGGAAGTTGCCCGGGATGAATGGCATCGAACTGGCGCGAGCGGTGCGGTCTGCCCTCGGACAGGCTGCGCCGCCCATGATCCTGCTGACCTCGATAACGGCGTCGACCGTTGCGCAGACCGCGCGCGACGCCGGCTTCGCCGCCTGCCTGAACAAGCCGCTGCGTCGCCAGGACCTGTTCCGATCGATCGCGCGCGTGACGGGCAAGACGTCGGCGGCATCACTGCCCGCCAATGACGCGCCGGCAGGCGATGCCGCAGTGCCTGCCAGTGCGGCGCGCGTGCTGCTCGTCGAAGACAACGTGACCAATCAGGCCATCTGTGCGGCCATGCTCAGCGCGCTGGGACTGAACTCGGATATCGCCAACGATGGTGCGGAGGCGGTGGCGAAGTTCGAATCCGGGCGCTACGACCTGATCCTCATGGACTGCCAGATGCCCGTGATGGATGGTTTCGCCGCCACCGCCGAGATCCGCTCGCGCGAGGCAGGCTCGGCTGCGCCCAGAACGCCGATCGTCGCGCTGACTGCCAATGCCATGCAAGGTGACCGCGAACGCTGCCTGGCCGCCGGTATGGACGACTACCTGACCAAGCCCTATACCGTGCCCGGGTTGCGGTCCATGTTGTCGCGGCGGTTGGTGGTTGCGCCGGGTGCCGTGCCGGTCCGTGGCGCGTCGGAGTGCCCTGCATCGGCGTCACCTGATCCGGTGCGCGCGGAACCTTCCGCGATCAACCCGTCGGTGCTGCAAACGCTGCGCGAACTCGACGAGGCCGGAGGCGCTGGTCTCGCGCGCAAAGTCTTCGGCATGTTCTTGCAGGCGGCGCCGCAGGGGCTGAACCAGGCACGCGCCGCGATCGACGCGGATGATGCCGCTGCGCTGAGCCGAACAGCGCACGCGCTGAAGTCGAGCGCCGCGAACGTCGGCGCCGAAGCCTTGTCGGCATGCTATCGCGAGCTGGAGCTGCTGGCACGTGAAGGCCGAATGGACGAAGCGCGTGTCAACTTCGAGCGCACCTGCATAGCAAGTGCGCGCGCCGTGGCACAGCTGCGAGACCTCCAGAAAGACCTACAATAACCTCAGCCTATCGTCGCCTCGTGGTCGATCCGGTAGTCGCAGACCTCGGCATCGACGACGTCGATCACGACCGGTTTGCATGGCTTTGCGCCCATCGTTGACGGCCGGGCCGTCCGCGGTGTCGCAATGGGCGCTCGCACGGCGGGGAATCAGAACGCACTTGCCCGGACCTGACCAGCCATGGACAGGTCAACAACTTACGCCCGGCCTGCCAGAACTCGATTCCTGGGATCGTAGCGTAGCGACCTCTCGCTCTTTCCTTTAGCGATTGTCGAAATGAACAGGGCCTGTCGCATCCGACGGCGGATACGTGATTGCCGTGCCGTTGACCCTGGCAAAAGGAGTCAGCGTATGTGTCCGGCTTTGGGTCTGGCTGATGATCTCTTCGACCCGCAGACCACGAACCAGCAAGGCGTCCGCAATGAGCGAGCGATGACAGCGCCACGGCACGGCCTCGGCACACATCAGCGCCACTCTTTCCTGCTTTGCCAGCGTCACAAGCGATGCCAGGTGCGAGGCAAATTCTGCGGATTGCATGTAGTCGGCATAACCGCGGAATGAGGCGTTTCGCCAGCCGCGATTCGGGGACTCCGGGTCTGCGCGGCGGAATCCCCCCAATGCTGCCTCGTGCGTATAGACGATGCCCGCGCTCGCGAGCGCATCCGCAAGGGTGTCGCGGTTGAATTGCGGGTTGTGGCGGGAACGCGGCACCGTACGCACGTCGATGAGGTGCCTCACCCGATGGGCGGAAAGCAGCGCGATGAACATGTCGAGAGGCCGCGTCGAGTGACCCACCGTCAATACAACAACGGGATGAGCGTCCTGCTTCAATGCGTGGGCGGACTTCCTGAGCGCATCCCGGGCATCTGACTCCGTTGGCGATCCGATGCCGGGGGTTGCCTGGCCGGCAGGCGCCGCACCGCCTTCGTTCTCCCAGCGCTCGATCGCACGCTGGTAGGTCGTCCTGTCCGGCAAGAAGAATCCCTGGTGCGCTGGACTCGCCATTACAACGACTGCTTGACCATCATGAGCCTGATTTTCTCGATCGCACGGGACGGCGCCAAGTCCTTCGGGCAGACCTCGGTGCAGTTCATGATCGTGCGGCAGCGGAATAACCTGTAAGGATCGTTCAGATCCTCCAGTCGAGCGTGCGTGGCTCGATCCCGACTGTCAACGATAAAGCGATACGCCTGCAACAACCCGGCTGGCCCGACGAATCGATCCGGATTCCACCATGACGAAGGGCACTGACTCGTGCAACACCTGCACAGGATGCACTCGTACAGGCCATCGAGCTTCTCGCGGTTCTCCGGCGATTGCAGGCGCTCCTTCTCTGGCTTCGGGTCACTGTTGACCAGATACGGTTTGATCGAATGATAGTGCTGGAAGAACTGCGTCATATCGACCACGAGATCGCGAATGACCGGGAAACCAGGCAAGGGTCGCAACTCGACAGGCTCCCTCAATTCCGCCACCGGGGTAATGCAAGCCAGTCCGTTTCGCCCGTTTATGTTCATCGCGTCGGAGCCGCAGACACCTTCGCGGCAGGATTTCCTGAAGGTGAGCGAGTCATCCTGAATTCTGAGACGCATCATCACATCCAGCAGCATCCGGTCGGCAGGCCCCAGTTCGATCTCGAAATTCTGCATGTACGGTTTCTTGTCATGTTCCGGATTGAAGCGAAATATCGACAGTCTCATCGCGATCTCCGAAGATCTACCTTGGATCCGCAACGCTGCGCCCACGCATGCGTCCTAGCCACGGCCTGTCAACAAGATCCGCCCCACCCATGCCGAGATAGCCAACAGGCCGAAGCCGAGCAACGTGAGCGTGGCAATCCGCAAGGCAACCGGTCGAACATAGTCCATGACCACATCCCGTATGCCTACCCAGGCATGCATCGACAATGCGGCAAGAAAGACAAAGGTGGCGACGCTGACTCCGGGACTCATGATCCAACCTTGCCAAGCCAGGTAGGAATGCGGCGGATCGAAAAGAAAATGAAACAGCACGAAGACAATGAACAGAAGCATCCAAACTGCGCTGATGCGCTGAACCAGCCAGGCACGCAATCCCGTGACCGACTTCTTCATAGCAAGGCACCGGCTGCCAACAGCGCCACGACGAGCCCAGTGAGGTTCACCATCCAGGCACTGCGGCGGGCGGCAGGCAATTGCGAACCGATGTCGATGTCACTCAGCATATGCCGTATCCCCGCAAGCAGATGATGCGCCAGCGCCCATACCGAAGCGATCGCCGCAATCCGGAAGGCCAGATTGTCGAACCAGCCAGTTACCTCGGCGTAGGCTTGGGGCCCCTGCAATGAACGATCGAGGAGATAGACGCTCAATGGAATACCCAGTGCCAGAAGGACGCCTGTTATCCGGTGCATGATCGACGTGAATGCGCCTACCGGCATCTGGATGCGATACAGATTCAGGAATACCGGCCTTCGTGTTCTTGCTCGCTCTATATCATTCATATGCGTTTGTGCGGACGTAGCAGCCGCGACGATGAGTCGAGATCATTCATTCGGCAGTTTCGCGACTTGACCTGAACAAGTCAGTGCGCAGCGAACGGCGACTGATGGGCTGGCGGTACTTGCGGTCAACTGCGAGGGAAGCACAATGTTGTCATGATTGAACCAGTGATAACGATAGCACTGATAGCACTGATAGCATGATCGAACTGGTTGCGAAAGCGTGTCACCATGGACCGTCGGCCACCATCACCGGACGGAGCAGAACCTGCGCAAGAGCAATCGCGTTTGCACGGCGCGCGCTCGTAATATTCGTGGAGGATGTGTCAGCTCAGTCCTGGCATTTGCCGGGCTCGCGGAAACGGAGCCGATGTCAGCCAATCGAATCGACACCTCAGGGCATCTTTTCGAAGTTCGAAGCAAGTGAATCAAGGGGCAATACATGAGCACCACACTGATTGTCGTTCTGGTCGTCGTCGCACTGGCGGCCTTTTTCGTGATCGGGATCTTCAACAAGCTGGTCATGCTGAGAAATCGTTACAAGAACGCCTTTGCCCAGATCGAAGTGCAGCTCAAGCGCCGCTATGACCTGATCCCCAACCTGGTCGAGACCGCCAAGGGATACATCAAACACGAACGCGAAACGCTCGAGTCGGTCGTCAAGGCGCGTAACGAGGCGTCCGGCATGTTGTCCAGCGCCGCGGCGGCGCCCGGCGATGCTGCCGCCATGGAGGGTCTGGTCGGCGCGGAAGGAAGGCTGGCTGGCGCCCTGCTGAACATGAGGATGGTGATGGAGGCCTATCCTGAGCTCAAAGCCAACCAGAACATGATGCAACTGAGCGAGGAACTCACGTCGACCGAGAACAAGGTCTCGTTCTCGCGCCAGGCATTCAACGACCAGGTGATGGCCTACAACACCTACAAGCAGTCGTTCCCTCCGGTTGTTTTCGCGCCCATGTTTGGCCACGCACAGGACGCGGCGTTGCTGGAGTTCGCCGACAGCGCCGCGATCCAGTCAGCGCCGAAGGTGTCGTTCTGACTGAAGCGCGCGATCTGGCGGGCGATCGATGAACTTCTTCGAGTCGCAGGAACGTGCGCGCAGGCACACGACCTTGCTGATCGTCCTGTTCGGTTTCGCCGTGATGGCCTTGATCGTCTTGACCAACATGCTGACGCTGGTGGTGTTCGGCTTTGTCAACAGCCAGCAAACGCGTGACGGTCAGACATTTTTCGCGCAGATGGACTGGAAGATGTTTGCCACCGTTGGCGCGGGCGTCAGCGTCGTGGTGCTTGTCGGCAGCCTGTACAAGATGATCGCCTTGTCTGGCGGTGGCAAGGTTGTCGCCGAGTCTCTCGGCGGGCAGCTGATTCCCCGCAATACCGGGGAACCCGATCAGCGCAAGCTGCTCAATGTCGTCGACGAAATGGCAATAGCGTCGGGAACGCCGGCGCCACCGGTCTATCTGCTGGCAAACGAGCCGGGCATCAACGCCTTCGCGGCGGGGTTCTCACCTCGAGACGCGGTACTCGGAATCACCCAGGGGGCGATCGAGCAGCTGAGCCGTGATCAGCTCCAGGGCGTCATCGCCCACGAGTTCAGTCACATATTCAATGGCGACATGCGGCTCAATATCCGCCTGATGGGCGCTTTGAACGGCATCCTGATCCTGGGCATTCTGGGCTACTACCTGATGCGCTCGACGTCGTTCTCGGGCCGCCGGCGCGGCAACGACAACAGTGGGGCCGCAATACTTGCGCTGGGGATCGGGCTGATGGCGATCGGCTTCGCCGGTACTTTCTTCGGCGGTCTGATCAAGGCTGCGGTCAGCCGGCAGCGGGAATACCTGGCTGACGCATCGGCGGTCCAGTTCACCCGCAACCCGGGAGGAATCGCAGGCGCGTTGAAGCGGATTGGCGGGCTGAAGTCGGGCTCCATCGTGCGCAACCCGGGCGCACCTGAAATCAGTCACGCTTTTTTCGCCCAGGGCGTCAGGGGTTTCACGCAGTGGCTGTCGTCCACCCATCCACCGCTTTCCAGTCGCATCCTGCGGATCGATCCGCACTGGGATGGCAAGTTCGACGTCACTGAAGCGCCACCACCAGCCGCAGGTCAACCGACGGTCGACGAGCCATTGGCCGCGCGACGCCCTGACATGGCCCGAAACATGGCGGCTGTCGCGGCAGGTGCGGCGGCGGCCGAAGCAGTCGCAGTGATCGATCGCATCGGTCAACCGACGCAGGAGTCGGTCCTGTACGCCCGGTGGTTGCTGTCCGACCTGCCCGCGGCGATTCGAGAAGCGGCGCGTGAACCCTATGGCGCGCGCGCCCTGATCTATTGTCTGCTGCTCGACAAGGGGGCAGTGCTGCGCGAACGACAATTCGCGCTGTTGCGGGGCCGCGCCGACAAGGACGTATACGCGTTGACGATCGGCTTGATGCCGCAGGTGGATGCGCTGGAACTGGAATTCCGGCTGCCGATCATCGACATCGCCATTCCTGCGCTCAAGCAGCTCTCTGGCGGCCAGTACCAGATGTTCAAGGAGAACCTGGTGGCGCTCGCCAACATGGACGCCAGCGTTGAGCTGTTCGAATGGTCGTTGCAGAAGATCGTGTTCAGCCATCTGGACGGGCACTTCCGCAAACCGGCATTGGCTGCGGCGCGTCATGCGGATCCCGGACAACTCACGCAGGAGTTCGGATTGGTCTTGTCGCTGATGGCGCACGCCGGCGCGACCGAGCAAAGCAGCGCCCGGAGCGCGTTCGATGCCTGCGCGCAAGCGCTGGCTGCAACGGGGCTTGTGTTGTTGGCGAAGGACCAGATCAGGATCGCGGACCTGGACCAAGCCCTGGGCAAGCTGGATCAGCTGGCGCCCTCAGCCAAATCACGCTTGCTGAGGGCGTGTGTCATCAGCACCTGGCACGATCAGAGAGCCACCCCGGCGGAGGTGGAGTTGTTGCGCGCATTCGCCAGTGTTCTTGATTGCCCGATGCCGCCGGGGATAGCGCCGGGAGCCCGACGTGCCGCCTGATGCCCCCCAAGGCCTTGGCGCGGTCCGCCGCGTGGCCTTTGGTCGCGTCCTGTGTACAGCCTCATGACATCTGCGGCACTTCCTGCGGGCGCAGGTCGAACACCAGCACTTCGGCGTTCTTGCCGGCGGCGAGCTGCAGCATCTGCGGGTTGCGCAAGCGCACACCGTCACCGGCTTGCAGCTTCACGCCGTCGAGTTCGACGCTGCCCCGGGCGACATGCACGTAGGCGTGGCGGTTCTTGTCCAGCGTCAGCGTGGCGCCTTCGTCGCCGTCGAACAGGCCGGCGTAGACCTGGGCGTCCTGCCGGATGCGCAGCGAGCCGTCACGACCATCGGGCGAGATGATCAGGCGCAGGCGCCCACGCTTGTCCGCGTCGCTGAAGCGCTGTTGCTGATAGGCCGGCGCGCCGCCGGCGTGGTCCGGCACGATCCAGATCTGCAGGAAGTGCACCGGCTGATCCTCGGAACCATTGAACTCGCTGTGGGTGACGCCGCTGCCGGCGCTCATCAGTTGCACGTCACCGGGTCTGATCACCGAACCCGTTCCCATGCTGTCGCTGTGCGCCAGGGCGCCTTCCAGCACGTAGGAGAAAATCTCCATGTCGCGGTGGGGGTGCGTGCCGAAACCCTGGCCCGGCGTCACCCGATCCTCATTGATCACGCGCAGATCGGAGAAGCCGATCTGGCTGGGGTCGATGTAGCCGGCGAACGAAAAGGTGTGCCGCGAGCTCAGCCAGCCGTGCTCGGCCGCGCCGCGATCAGAAGCCTTTCGTACTTGCATCATGTGTTTCTCCTCGTTGATGGGCCGGCCGGAGGCACGCTGCCGTTTCACTATTGATTCCTTGTCTGATTCCGCGCTGGCGGGTTCCTGGGTCGGCGGCCTGCCACGCTGGAGAGCGAGCATCATCCTTTTCACTGGCGGATCTGCCCTGGCGAGTTTCCCCGGCTGTGCGGCGCCGCGAAATCGATCACCGGCCCGAGCGGCACGATCCGGTTCGGATTGATCGTCGGGTGGCTCCGGTAGTAGTGGTGCTTGATGTGTTCGAAGTTCAGCGTGGCGGCCACGCCGGGGCACTGGTAGAGCTCGCGCGTGTATTCCCACAGGACGGGATAGTCGACCAGGCGCCGCAGGTTGCACTTGAAGTGCCCGTGGTACACGGCGTCGAAACGCACCAGCGTCGTGAACAGCCGCCAGTCGGCCTCGGTGAGGCGATCGCCCAACAGGTAGCGCTGCCTCGAGAGCTTCGACTCCAGTTCATCGAGCGCGTCGAACACCGCCGCCACCTCGCGCTCGTACACCGGCTGCTCGGTCGCGAAGCCGGCTTTGTAGACGCCGTTGTTCACAGCGTCGTAGACGCGCGCGTTGATCGCGTCGATCGCGGGCAGCAGCGCTGCCGGGGCGTAGTCGCCTGCCCTCGCGCCGATGCCGTCGAAGGCCGAGTTGAACATGCGGATGATCTCGGACGACTCGTTGCTGACGATCGTGTCGCGCTCCAGGTCCCAGAGCACCGGTACCGTCACCCGGCCGCTGTAGTCGGCCCGGGCGCGCTGGTAGACCTGGTACAGGTAGTCGGCCTCGCCCACCGGGTCGGCAACCACGCCGGGGGCGGCGGCGAACGACCAGCCGTTTTCGGCCATGTACGGATTGACGACCGACACGTCGATCATCCCTTCCAACCCCTTGAGCGCGCGCAGGATCAGGGTGCGGTGCGCCCAGGGACAGGCGAGCGACACGTACAGGTGATAGCGTCCGGCTTCCGCCGCGAAGCCGCCTTCGCCACTCGGCCCCGCGCTGCCGTCCGGCGTCACCCAGTTGCGAAACGGCGCATCGCCGCGCACGAAACGCCCGCCCGTGGATGCGGTGTCATACCACTCGTCCACCCATTTCCCGTCGACCAGCAATCCCATGGCTGTTTTCCTCCTGGATCTTTGATAGACAATAGGCGGTGAACGCTGCGAGCGCCAGACCGGCGCGATCAAACAGGGCGTTCCATTGGTGGAACGAGGGTACGCATGGGCACGCAGGACCTTAACGACCTCTACTACTTCGTGCAGATCGTCGAGCATGGCGGCTTCGCATCCGCGGGCCGTGCGCTGGGCGTCCCGAAGTCCAAGCTCAGCCGGCGCCTGGCGCTGCTCGAACAACGGCTCGGCGTTCGCCTGCTGCAGCGATCGACGCGCCGCTTCTCGGTGACCGAGATCGGGCAGGATTACTATGAACGCTGCAAGGCGATGCTCGTCGAAGCGGAATCCGCACAGGAAGTGATCGAGCGCAAGCGCTCCGAGCCGCGCGGCATCGTCCGGCTCTCCTGCCCCG
Organism: Burkholderiaceae bacterium; assembly: GCA_023384005.1. Lineage (GTDB taxonomy): Bacteria > Pseudomonadota > Gammaproteobacteria > Burkholderiales > Burkholderiaceae_E > Quisquiliibacterium. Next base: position 36,922 of record JAHDXY010000008.1, read on the forward strand.
TGACCCTGGTCGAGGCCCAGGTCGGCCAGATGGTGGCGGACTTCATGGCCCGGCACCCGCACGTCGATGTCCACCTCGATGCAACGAACCGCCGTGTCGACGTCATCGGCGAGGCAATCGACATCGCGATCCGGGTGCGCCCGCCGCCCCTGGAGGACAGCGACCTGGTGCTGCGCGTCCTGTCCGAGCGGGCGCAGCGGCTCGTCGCCAGTCCGGCGCTGCTCGAGCGCCACGGCATTCCTGGCCGGCCGGAAGACCTGCCGGGCATGCCGAGCATGGCCCTTGGTCCGCCGCAGCAGGACCAGGCCTGGCAGCTCTACGCAAGCGATGGCACCGCCATCACCGTGCACCACCAACCCCGCCTCGTGACCGGGAACATGAGCGCGCTGCGGGTTGCTGCGCTCGCCGGCATCGGCGTGGTGCAGTTGCCCGGGATGGTGGTAGGCGAAGACCTCGGGCGCGGCGACCTTGCCTGGGTCCTGCCGTCCTGGTCACCGAAGCGCGAGATCGTGCATGCGGTGTTTCCGTCGCGCCGCGGCCTGCTGCCATCGGTGCGCTCGCTTCTCGATCACTTGGCCGAACGCTTCGAGGCGCTCGGCCAGGATTGAAGCCGCGGCGGATCAGCCGAACAGCTTGTTGGCCGTCTCGGCGATCAGCTTGCCCTGGAAGCGGGCGCCGCCGAGCTCGATCTCGGAGGGCTGGCGCGAGCCGTCACCGCCGGCGATGGTGGTCGCACCATAGGGACTGCCGCCGACGATCTCGTCCAGGGTCATCTGTCCCTGGAAGCTGTAGGGCAGACCCACCGTGATCAGACCGAAGTGCATCAGGTTGGTCAGGATCGAGAAGAGGGTCGTCTCCTGGCCGCCGTGCTGCGTGGCGGTCGAGGTAAACGCGCCGCCCACCTTGCCGTTGAGCGCGCCGCGCGCCCACAGCCCGCCCGCCTGGTCGAGGAAATTGGCCATCTGCGAGGTCATCCGCCCGAAGCGGGTGCCGGTGCCGACGACGATGGCGTCGTATTCCACCAGATCGTCGATCTTCGCGACCGGTGCCGCCTGGTCGAGCTTGTAGTGCGAAGCCTTGGCGACCTCGGCGGGAACCAGTTCGGGGACACGCTTGATGTCGACCGTCGCGCCCGCTTCACGCGCGCCTTCGGCAACCGCTTCGGCCATTTTTTCGATGTGGCCGTACGAGGAGTAGTAAAGAACCAGAACCCGTGCCATTGCTTGTTCCTCCATAATGATTCGTCTTGCTCCAAGCTTAGCGGCAGGACGAATCCAGGACCAGATGCCGATTTTCTGATTCAACGTTCTATTCACAGAACGACACCAGAAAAGCCCGACTTCCTCGGCGGCGGGCCCGGGGTAACTTCTTGTCGACCGAGCGCCGATGCAGTAGGCTCGGCGCAGCCCCGCGGCTCCCGGCGGGACCAGGCGATGATGCCTCCATCGTTTCCACTCCAGGCCAAGTTGCGGCCACCGCGGCTGCGAGCCAACCTGCTGGACCGCGCGGCCCTGGCCTCGGCGGTAGCGCAGGCGCTGGTCGGCAAACGGGTCGTCGCCTTCGTCGCCCCGGCCGGCTGCGGCAAGACGGTGGCGTTGGGGCAGGGCCTGGCCGCACTGCCGCCCGGCTTTGCCGTGTCGTGGCTGTCGCTCGAACCGGGCGATGACCTCGAGCGGATACTCAGCTGCCTGACGGCCGCGCTCGAGCCGCTGGACCCGCCGTGGCGTCAGGCGCCCGAAGCGATCGTGGCCATGGCCGGGGCCGGGGTCGCGGGGCGGCGCGATGCGGCCAGCGCCCTGGCAGCTGCCTTGCTCGGCTGCGAGCAAGACCAGGGCGTGATCGTACTCGACGACCTGCATCACGTCGTCGACCCGACTGCGCTGGAATGGCTGACGGCATGGGTGCGATGGCTGCCGCAGGGGTGGTCGCTCGCCTTGACCAGCCGCAGCCAACCCGCGCTGCCGCTGGCGCGATGGCGCGCTGCCGGCGAACTGGCCGAGTTCCGGGCCGCCGATCTCGCGCTGCGTCGTGCCGAGGTGGCCACGCTCGTGGGCCTGGATCCATCCAACCCCGCCGTGTCGGCATTGTGGGCGCGCACACAGGGTTGGCCGGCCGGAATCGGCCTGAGTCTGGCCCATGGCCTGGTCGATGGGCGCCCGGCGCTGCAGCCGCACGTCGACGCCTATGTCAACGAGGAGATCCTCGGCGCGCTGCCGCCGACGATGGTTCGCTTTTTGCTGCGGACCTCGATCCTGCCCGAGCTGACGTCCGCGCGAGCCGCCGTCGTCAGCGGCGATCCGCAGGCCGGGCAATGGCTGGCGGAGACCGAGAGACGTGGCCTGCTGGGGACGCCGCTGGATGGTGACGAGCCGGCGCTACGTCTGCACGACCTGCTGCGTGACTGGTTGCAGTCGCGCCTGCGCGGTCTCCACCCGCAGGAGCTGCCCGAACTGTTCCGTCGCGCGGCGCAGACCGAGACCGACCCGCTGCGCGAAGTCGCCTGGTGGCAGCAGGCCGGCGACTGGCCGGCGGCCGAGCGCGCGCTGGCCAGGCATGCGCCGGCCCTGCTGAACGCCTTCGCCCTGACCGCGCTTGCGCGGCTGCTGGAAGCCTTTCCACCGCAGCGTCGTCTGGCATCCCCGTCGCTGGCGATGGTGCAGGGGCAGCTCGCGGCGCAGCGCTACGAGTGGCAGACGATGCAGCACGCCCTGCACCGCACGGCCGAGGGTTTCGAGCGCGAGGGTGACCTCGAGCGCTCGCTGCAGGCGCGCGCGCTGGAGGTCGTGGGCTTGCTGGCAGGCGGCCAGGTTGAGTTGGCGATGCAGCGGCAGGGCTCGATCCGATCGTGCGGAACCGAGGCGACCACGCGCGCGCTGCTGGCGCTGATGCGCTGCTGGTTCAGCGGTGCGACCGGGCCCGCCGACGGCCCCGGACGGCAGCTCGACGCCATGACCGACGAGTTGCTCACCGCACCGACGCCCAGCGTCTGGGCGAGCTGCATTCCGAGCTACATCTTCATCGGCCGCCCGGGAGTGCACGCGGCGTTGCGGCGCTGGGCCGACGCGGCCGCCGAACTCCCCGGCGAGCGCTCGGCCGCCCTGACCGCGCAAATCGCGCTCGTGACCGGCTGGCACCGGTTGTGGGGCGGTGAACGCGAAGCAGCACGAACCTGTTCCGAAGCGCTCGACGCCGAGCTGCGGTGGCAGGGCCGGCCGCGTGGGCTGGATCTGGCGGCGCTGTCCCTGCACACCGCGCTGGCGATGGCCGGCGACGACGCCGCCGAAGCCAACGACCAGCTGGACCAGATGATCGTTGCCGCCGCGGGCGATGCGCAGCGGCGCGACACCTGGCGCGCCGTGTTTGTCTTCGTCGCGTTGCAGCACGCCGCGCTGACCGGGCAGCCGCGGCGGGTGCTGTCGCTCGCCGACGACCTCGCCGCCGCGCCGACGGCGCGCGAATGGCAGCTGATGCGCGACGCTCGGTTGGCCGCCGCGGGCTGGGTCGCGTTCGGCCAGGGTGACTTCACCGCGGCGAGTGAGCGACTGTCGGCTGCGCTGCCTGGGTTGATCGAGCATGACCTCGTCGGCATCGCCCACCTGGCCCGCATCGGCCTCGTGCTGGCGCTGCTGCGGCGCGGCCATCCGCGCCAGGCGGGGGCGCAGCTGCTGCGCGCCTGGGAGGCGACCGGCGAGGGCCTAGAGCCCGGGCCCTGGCAGCTGGCCGGGCCACAGACCCTGGCCGAACTGGCCGAGGCCGACTGGGGCGGCGCCGGACACGAGCGCATCGTGCAGACGCTCGGACGCTGGCGGATGCCGTGCCAGCCGGCGCCGGGCCCGCACGGCGCCGTCAGGGATGCGGCGCGGCTGTCCACGCTCAGCGCCCGCGAGACCGAGGTGCTGGCGCGGCTCGCGGCCGGGGAGAGCAACAAGCTGATCGCGCGCGCCCTGGCGCTGAGCCCGCACACGGTCAAGCGCCACGTCGCCAACATCCTCGACAAGCTGGGCGTGGACTCCCGCGGGCGGGCCGCGGCCCTGTACCACGGGCACGCCGACCCCTGACGGCGCGCAACGGCAACGGGCCATCCGCGCGCCGCCGGGGCGTGGCCCGTCGCAGCAGCAGCGATGGCCCGAATGGGCGATGTGCGATCGGCGACGCTTCGCGATCCTTGGTCGTCGGCAGCCATCCCGGCTGCCCCCACCGGAAGGATCACCATGCACTACCCTGCCTCCGCCGCGATCGTCGCCGCCCTGGCCGCCTGCCCTTTCTGGGCGCTGGCCGCCGACGTCGCACCCGCCGCCATCGAAATGAAGGCCGACGACGCCGATCCAGTGCGCGCCTCCTTCGCGCGCATGCTGCAGCACGAACCCACGCGCCACGCCGTGCCGCCGCCTGCCGGGCCGCGCGATCCGCTGGTCGACGCAATGGTGCGGCCGCTGCGGGGCTCGGACCCGGTCACGGTGGCGGCGAGCATGCCAGCCGTCGTGGCGGACAAGCCCGGTCGAGGCGGCCGGCAGCCATGAAGCCCTGGCTGCGAACGACCGGCGTCGCCCTCCTGAGCGCAGGCGTGCTGCTGGGGGCGGCCGCCGCAACCCTCGACTGGGGAGCTCAGGCTCGTTCGAAACGGCGCATCGAGGTCAACCTTCGGCCGCTGCCTGATGCGGTCGGCGAGCCCTCGCCGGAGCGCGGTCGCTACCTCTTCGTCACGCGCGGCTGCGCCGGTTGCCACGGCAACCAGGGCGGAGGGCGCCCGGTCGTCGACGACGGCCAGGGCATGCGCGTCGTCGCGCCGACGATCGCACCGGGACCGGGCAGCAGCGTCGCCGGGTACGCGGCGGCCGATTGGGACCGCGTGATCCGCCATGGCATCAAGCCGGACGGCACGCCGGTGCTGATCATGCCGAGCGAGGACACCGCCCGCCTGACCGATGCCGACCTGCGCTCGCTCGTGCGCCACCTCGGCACATTGCCGCCGGCGGCGCGGCCGGTCGCGGCGGAGGTGCGGCTGCCGTTCCCGGTGTGCATCGCCTACGCGCTGGGCCTGATGCCCGATGCCGCTGCGCGCATCGACCACGCCGCGCCTGCTCCGGCACCGGTCGACGATGGCGTCAGCATCGAACACGGCCGCTACGTGGCTGACCTGTGCCGTGGCTGCCACGGCGAGCATTTGTCCGGCGGCCGCGTGCCGTCGGGCCCGCCGGACTGGCCGCCGGCGGCCAACCTCACGCCGGGGCCGGACGGCTTGCTGCCACGCTACGCCTCGCTGGACGACTTCCGCCGGTTGATGCGCCAGGGCCGGCGGCCGGACGGCAGCGCGATCGGCGCCGCCATGCCGATCGGATCGCTCGGCGCGCTGAACGACACCGATCTCGCCGCGCTCCACCTGTACCTGCGCAGCCTCGCGCCGCGGGCGTCCGGCGGGGGCTGAGCGCGGCCGTTCCGCGCGGCACATCCCGATCTCACGACCGAGCGCCAGAGCATGATCGCGGCGCAATATTTTCCGCAGGCTAGTGCGCGCCAGCTGAGCGTGCGCCGCTGCCTCGTCGAGTACATCGTTCAAGACGTGCGGCTGGCGACCAACTCGGCCAAGCACAAGCCCCCGGAGTTCCAGTTGCTCGTCAGCAATGCCGAAAGGCACGGGGACGATATCTGGGCGCAGTCGCCGCTTCCCAGCCGCCGGTTGACGATCACGCCTCGCGGGGTCGACTCAAGCCATAGGCCCGCGCGATCCGTTCGGCAATCTCGCCGACGCTGCTGTTGATCTTGAGCG
>JAHDXY010000009.1 GCA_023384005.1 Burkholderiaceae bacterium
GGTTCGCGTGCGCGTAGGCGAGCGCCGCGGGCAGCTTGTAGCGCGCGAGGCGCTCCTCGAGCTGCGGAAAGGTCTGCTCGGGCCATCGCAGATTCAGGCCTCCGGCGGGCATCACGATTCCTGCTGGAGCGACCGGCTGCACCCTCGAGGGCGACACGTCGATCACGCCGGCTGTCTCGAGCACATCGGTGACGCACTTCAAGCCAACCCACAACCCGCTGATGCGCGACAACGCGAAGCCGTGCAGGCCGAGATCGAGGATGTCCTGCACGGTCGCCGGGGCGAGCACCGGCATCGACACCGCGCTGAAGACCTGATCGGTCTGCGCCGCAACGGTCGAGGATTTCGCGCCGTGATCGTCGCCGGCGATCGCGATGACGCCCCCGTGGCGCGCGCTTCCGGCCTGGTTGGCGTGGCGAAAGACGTCGCCGCTGCGATCGACGCCCGGGCCCTTGCCGTACCAGATCGCGAACACGCCGTCGTACTTCGCGCCGGCGAAGCTGCCGACCTGCTGGGTGCCCCAGATCGCAGTGGCCGCGAGGTCCTCGTTCAGGCCGGGGACGAAGCGCACGTGGTGCGCGTCGAGTTTTGCGCGGGCACGCGCGAGCGCCTGGTCGTATCCGCCGATCGGCGAACCGCGATAGCCGCTGATGTAGCCGCCGGTGTTCAACCCGGCCGCGACATCGCGCTGGCGCTGCATCAGCGGCAGGCGCACCAGCGCCTGCGTGCCTGTCAGGAACACCTCGCCCTCGAGCGCGTCGTAGCGCGCGGCGAGCGTCGTCTTGCGCAGCGCGGCCTCTGCCGGTAGATTCATTCGCGTACGCCCGTTCCCGTCAACTCCACCTCGCCAAGCATACGCGCGCCGAGCAGCAGTTGCTCGAAGGCGGTATCGAGAAACGAGACAGGCCCGCGCACGCCGAGTTCGATGTGCCTGCGCCTGCCGTCGTCGCCCGCCGTGGGCAGGCTGAATACCCGAACCTGGGGGTGGGCGCTCTCGATCGTCTCCATCAACGGCACCGCGGCCGACTCCGCGACCTCGTAGAGCAGCAACGCGCGCTCGGACACCGGCGTGCGGTTGTGCAGGTGCGCCAAACGCGTATCGAGCAAAGTCGCGATCATCGGCCAGGCCATGCTCGGAAAACCCGGCAGGAAGAAATGCTCGCGAATCGAGAAACCGGGGATGCCGTTGCTGGGGTTCTCGATGACCTGCGCACCGGACGGAAACTCGCCCATCTTCAGGCGCTGCCGATTCTCGGCGGTGGTCATGTCGGCCGTGCCGCGTCCTTCGCGCTCCATCGCGGCGCACCGTGCGGCGATGCGCTCGCGCGCGAGCGGATGCAGCTCGAGCTCGACGCCGAGCGCGAGCGCAGCCGCCTGTCGAGTGTGGTCATCGGGAGTCGCGCCGATCCCGCCGCAGCAAAACACGGTGTCCGGCCCGGCGAAGCTCTCGCGCAGCGCCTGCACGAGCCTTGCGCGGTCGTCGCCCAGGTAACGTGCCCAGGCGAGCTGCAGCCCACGCGCGGCGAGCAGTTCGATGACCTTGGCGAAGTGCTTGTCCTGTCGCTTGCCAGAGAGAATCTCGTCGCCGACGACGATCAGCCCGAAGCTCATCGGGGCGTCGCCTCGATCACCGACGGATCGGGCAGGTTGCGCGCCGCGCGCTCGTCTCGCAGCAGCGCGAGCGAGAAGTGCGCGAACGCCAACGCCGAGAGCACCGGAGTGATCAGAAAGAGCGGTGGAATGTAGTTGAGCACGGTGACCATCAGCCCGAGCGCGAGGTACCGTCCGCGGTGGCGCCGGATCAGGTCGCGGCGCTCGTCGGCGTCTGCGTGTTCGACCAGGCTGTCGAATCGCATGACGCGCGCCGTGAACCAGCCCCACCACAGCCACGGAACGATGAACCCGAGCGGCGGAATCAGCCACAGCGGAAGCGTGACCAGATAGCCGAGCGCGAACATCGTCGTGCCCGCGCCGGCGTTCCAGATGCTCGCAGCGATCGACCATGATCCACGTCGCGCTACGTTGCGGTACGGCCCGCGACCCAGGTGGCGGTTGACCGCCGGCATCGAGAGCACGGCGATCAGCACCACCGCCGTCACGAACATCGCCGGCACCAGCAGCAGCAGGGCGACCGAGACGGTCGCCACGCCCTCCAGGCCCTCGATCCCGATCCGCGCGAATTGCTCGTAGACCCATGCGATCGCGCCGCCGCCGTCGAAGAACAACGCCTGCAGGAAGGCGATCAGGGGATCCCATACCAGGATCGCGACGATGATCCAGAAAACGATCGCGACGACGAAGGGCACGAGCAGCAGCGCGAGCATTTTCGGGTGGAGCTGGCTCGCGATGGCGCGAAAGAAGGCGGAAACGACGCGGTCCATGGCACCGAATCATACTGTCAACGGCCCGGCGCACCGCGCGTCGTCCGGCCGCGGGCCTGCCGCGCGCGCTCAGTCGGCGGACGGGGGCGCGGGCTCGCGATTGCGATGCACCAGCCGTCGCAGGCCGAGCCACTGCTGCGCCCAGAACCCGCGCCCGTAGTCCGCTCCGCGAAGCTGGTCCGAGATCCCGGTGGGCACGAATCCCGGGCGCCAGTCCGCAGTGCCGAACAGCTGATCCCACACGGGAAAGAGCACGGCGAAGTTGCACCCGCGCGCCGGGCCTTCGTGCCCATGGCCGATCGCGTGGTGCAGCCGGTGAAAACTCGGACTCACGACGAGCCGCTCGAAGGCCCCGCCCCAGCGCCAGCGAAGGTTCGCATGCTGGACGCTCTGCACGACGCGGGTGATCACGACCAGCAGCACGAACTGGCCCGGCGCCACGCCGATCACGACCGCCACGATCGCCATCAGCGCGTCGCGGATCAGGTCGTCGAGCAGGTGGTTGCGGTTGTCGGACCAGAACGTCATCTGGCGCTGGCTGTGGTGCAGCGCGTGCAGCGCCCACCACCAGCCGATCCGGTGCTGCGCGCGGTGCACCCAGTAGTCGACCAGATCGAGGACCACCAGATAGATCAGCAGGCTCACCAGCGCAACGTCGGTGAGCCCCGGCCAGGCCTGGTCGATGTTCAGCCGCGAGAAGCCGAGCAGGCGCAACTGCGCCTCGAGCGCGTCGACCGCGGGCGTGAGCAGCGCGAACGCGACCAGCGCGAATCCGCCCAGGCGGTGCAGCAGCGTGTAGAGCACGTCGACCCGGACCGCGCGCGGATCGGTGACCGCCTCCAGAGCGCGCAGCCGCTCGAGCGGAACGAACACCGCCGCGAGCAGCGCCACCTCGATCGCGCCGATCAGCGCCCACTCGACTGCGTCGAAGGCCGCTTCGGAGTAACGCATCAGGCCGGCGGCGAACAGCAAGGGCTGGACGATGTCCTCGAACAGCCAGCCCTGTGCCGCGACGAAAGCGCCGACGAGCCAGGCGATCATCGCGCCGCGGGCTTCGCCGAAGCCAGGTTGCGGTACGCCGGGTGCGCGAGCACCGTATCGAAGCACAGGCCGCGCTTCCTGAGCCCGGCGATCAAGGGATCGAGCATGGGCGCCCAGGGATCCTTGCGCGACCAGATCCCGAGATGCGCCATCAGGATGTCGCCATCGCGAATGTCGCGCAGCGCGCTCTCGAGCAGCCTGGCGTTCGGGTAAGCGTCCGAAGGCAACTCGTCGCCGAGAAAACCCGCCGCCGCCCAATGCACGTGCGCATAGCCGCAGGCGCGCGCCTGAGCGAGCGCGCCAGGCGTGGCCTTTCCCCCGGGCGCGCGCCAGATCGGGTCCAGCGCGCGGCCGGTCAACTCCGAGAAACGCCGCTCGACGCGCCCGAGTTCGGCGCAAAGCGCCGACCCGTCCCAGCGCAGCGTGCGCCCGGCGTCGGCGCCGAACTGCGGTCGCGCGAGAAAGCGCGTGCCCTTCGGCCCGTCCTTCGACTCCCCTCGGAAGTAGACGTGGTCGTAGGTGTGGTTGCCGAACGCATGACCCTCGGCGACCCGATCGCGCCAGTATCGCGCCCACCCGTCGTCGAGCGCGTGGTCGCCGCGCGGCGTGCGCTCGTTGGCCAGGAAGAAGGTGGCGCGGACTTCGTGGCGAGCGAGCGTCGCGGCGATCAGTTCGGCGTCGCGCATGTTCCCGGTGTCGAGCGTCAGGTAGACCGTCCCCGCGCACGAGGCGGCGCCCGCGGCATTCGTTGTCGACGCGAGCGCCGCGAGCGCGGCCGCGAGAACGACGATCCCGCGCGGACGCGCCGGGCGGCGACCACCGTGGAGCGCGCCGCCTCGCGCCGCGCGAGACGCGCGTTCGAGCGTGTCAGAGCAGCGGCGCACGACTGTGGAAGTAGATCCCGTGCGGCGAGCGTCCGACCGGAATCTCGCGCACCAGCTTGCGTGTACCCAGGTCGATCACCGACACCTGCCTGCGAAATCGCGAAGTGACCCAGAGCTCGCGTTGGTCGGCGGTGACCTCCATGCAGTCGGGCCCGCCCGGCACTGCGAAGGTCTCGACCACGGTGAGCGTCTTCATGTCGATGCGCGACACGGTATTGGCCACGCGATTGGACACGAACACGTGGCGCCCGTCGCCGAGACCACGAAAGTTGTGCGCGCCCTTGTCGGTGCGAATCCTCGCGACCGTCTTGCGCGCGCGCCAGTCGATCGCCTCGACGTAGTCCTCGCCCATGATTCCGACCAGCAGCAGCTTGTCGTCCGGGGTGACGATGATCCCGGCCGGCTGCTTTCCGACCTTGATCGTCCACGCGAGCTCCTGGCGCTCGAGGTCGATCGCCGCGACTTCGTCGCTGTCCTGCAGCGTGACGAACGCGAAGCGGCTGTCGGCGGAAAACCAGACGTGGCTGGGCGCCTTGGGCACCGTGATCCTCTTGCTCTCGGTGATCTCGCGGCCGTCGTAGCGGTACAGGTCGACGCGGTCGAGCCGCAACGCGACCGAGACGAACCAGCGGTTGTCGGGCGAGAAGCCGATCTGGTAGGGATCGTCGACGTTGCGCATGCGACGCTGCAGCTGCCCGGTGCGCGGGTCGAGGAAGTGCAGGTCGTTGCTGACCGCGTTGGCCACGATCAGCGACTTCCCGTCCGGCTTCAGGTACAGGTGGTGCGGCTCCTTTCCGACGTCGATGCGCGCGGTTTCGGTGTAGGTCTTCTGGTCGATCAGCGACACCGTGGCATCGCGCGAGTTGAGCACGATCGCGACTTGAGCGCGCGCCGCGGGCGGCGCGATCGACACGCTGGCGCCGACGAGCGCGAGCCCGAGCAGGCGGTTGAACGCGGCCACGCGGGCGGAACGGAAACGACAGCTCGAGGACATGGAGCGACTCCTTGTTGCGTGACGCGGGACCGACGCTCGAAACCGGCGCGGCGCGCGATGACCGGGCCGCGTCCCGGTCGCCGCTTCCCCGGTCGCCGCTTCCCGACCGCCGCGTCCCGGTCGCCGCTTCCCGATCGCCGTTTCAGCAGTTTATCGCGTCCCACGCCTTGTGCAGCCTCTTGACCGATACCGGCATCGGCGTGCGCAAGGCCTGCGCGAACAGCGACACCCGCAGCTCCTCGAGCATCCAGCGGAACTCCTCGAGCCGCGGGTCCGGCAGTCCGCGGCGCTGGGCGAGCGCGCGCCTGTAGTTGGCCTGCAACGGGGCGATCTCGGCCATCTTCTGCGCATCGCGCGCGGGGTCGGCGCGCAGCTTGTCCAGCCGAACGACGATCGCGCGCAGGTAGCGCTGCAGGTGCGCGAGCTGCGCGGGCGGCGTGTGGCTCGCGAATCGCTTGTCGATCAGCCCGGCGAGTTGCTGCTCGACATCGACGAGCGCGGCCGGAAAGCCTCGCGTGTGCGAGATCCTGCGTCGCACCGCCTGCTGCTCGAGCAGCGTCGCGAGCACGGTGCGGGCCAGTTCCTGGCCGAGCAGGTTCAGTCTGGGACGCGCGTCGGCAACGCGCGCCGCGAAGGAGTCGGCGTCTTTCGGCCAGGGTTCGGCGAGACACGCGCGGTCGAGGATCGCGCGAACCAGGTCGGCTCGCAGGTCCTCGACCGAGCCCAGCGCGGCGTAGCTGAGCGCGAGACGTTGCGCATCGGGGATGTTGCGCTCGAAGTAGCGCAGCGGTTCGCGAAACGCGATCGCGAACAGCCGTCGCAGGCCGTCGCGCATCTGCGCCTGCGCGACGGCCGGATCGTCGAACACCTGCAGCTCGACCGCGTCGCCCGCGTCGACCAGCGCCGGATATCCGATCAGCGTGTGCTTGCCGCTGCGAAGCTCGAGCAACTCCGGGAGCGGGCCGAAGGACCAGTCGACATGGCGAGTACCCTCAGCCGGCCCGGCGCCAGGCGAGGAGGACAGCTGCGACCGCCCTCGCGTCTCGGGCGCCTGCGGCTCGCCGGCGCCCTTTGGCACTTCGCTCGCGAGCCTTGCGAGCGCCCTCTGGAAACTGGTTTGCGCGCGCGCGCCGTAGCGAGCCCTCAATTCGGCGAGGTTGCGCGACATCGCGAGCACGCCGCCGTGTTCGTCGGCGAGCCCGAAATTCATCGACAGGTGCGCCGGAACCGCCTCGAGCCGGAAGTCGGTGGCCTGCACGCGCAACTGCCGGGTCGCGAACAGGTCGTCGCGCAACGCTTCGATCAGCCCAGGCGTGGCGTTGCCGCTCCCGTCGATCTTCGCGAGCCACCGCTCGACGAACTCCGCGACGTACTGGGCGAGCGGAACGACGTGGCGACGCAGCTTTTGCGGGAGCGACTTCAGCAGCGCAGCCACCTTGTCGCCGAGCATGCCGGGAACGAGCCACTCGCAGCGCTCGGCGTCGACCTGGTTCAGGCCGTGGATCGGCACGGTCATCGTCACCCCGTCGTCGGCCGTTCCAGGGTCGAAGCGATACGACAGGGCGAACTGGATGCCGTGCATCGCGATGCGCCGCGGGAACGCGTCGCTTCCGGTTCCCTGCGCATCGCGGCGCATCAACTCCTCGCGAGCGAGCTCGAGCAGGGCCGGCTCGCTGCGGCGCGCCTTTCGGTACCAGCTCTCGAGCATCGACCCGGAATAGACCCCGGCGGGCACCCGCGCGTCGAACCAGTCGAACATCCACTGCTCGTCGACCAGCAGGTCGGGCCGCCGGATCCGCTGCTCGAGCTTGCGGATCTCGTCGATCAGCCGACGGTTGTGGCGATGGAACGCGAGCTCGCTGTCCCATTCGCCTGCCACGAGCGCCTCGCGAATCAGCAACTCGCGCGCGAGCGCCGGATCGCGCGGCCCGTAGTGCACGCGCCGCTGCGCGTAGATCGTGAGCCCGTAGAGCACCCCGCGCTCGAAGGCCACCACCTGCGCGGCCTTCTTTTCCCAGTGCGGGTCGCTGGTCGAGGTGCGGATCAGGTGCGCCGCGGCGTGCTCGATCCACGCCGGCTCCACACGGGCGACGCCGCGCGCGTAGAGCCGCCCGGTGTCGACCAGTTCGGCAGCCATCAGCCAGCGCGGCGGCTTTCGCGTCAGCGAAGAGGACGGGTGGATCGAGAACTTCGTCTGGTGCGTGCCCTGGAACTGCGGTTCGTCGGGCGCGCGAAAGCCGAGGTTGCCCAGCATCCCGGTGAGCAGCGCCCGGTGCAGCGCCTCGTAGCCGGCCGGATCGGTGTTCGGTTTCCAGCGCAGTTGCGCGACCGCGTCGCTGAGCTGGCCGTGGACGTCGGCCCATTCGCGCAGCTTGCGCGGCGAGAGGAACTCGCGCTCGAGGCGCGACTGCAGCTGCCGGTTCGACGCCTTCTCCTGCTGCGCGGCGCGCCAGTGGTCCCACAGCCTGACCAGCGACACGAAATCCGAGTGCTCGTCGGCGAAGCGCCTGTGCTGCTGGTCGGCGGCCTGCTGGCGCTCGATCGGCCGTTCGCGCGGGTCCTGCACCGACAGCCCGGATGCGATCACCAGCATCTCGCGCAGGCACCCGCCCTCGTGCGCGGCGAGCAGCATCCGCCCGATGTGCGGATCGACCGGCAGCCTGGCGAGCTTGCGCCCGAGGTCGGTGAGCGCGTTGCGCTCGTCGGTCGCGCCGAGTTCGCGCAGCAGCGCATAACCGTCGGCGATCGCCTTGCGCGGCGGCGGATCGAGAAACGGGAACTCCTCGACGTCGCCGAGCCTGAGCGCCTGCATCTGCAGGATCACGCCCGCGAGCGACGAGCGCATCACCTCCGGGTCGGTGAAACGCGGGCGGGACTCGAAGTCCTGCTCGGAGTAAAGCCGCAGGCACACCCCGTTCATGACCCTGCCGCATCGGCCCGCACGCTGGTTGGCCGCGGCACGCGAGACCGGCTCGATCTGCAACTGCTCGACCTTGCTGCGATAGAGATAGCGCTTCACCCGCGCGGTGCCAGTATCGACCACGTAGCGGATGCCCGGAACGGTGAGCGAAGTCTCGGCGACGTTGGTCGCGAGCACCACGCGCCGGCCCGAAGAGCGCGAGAAGACCCGCTGCTGCTCGGCGGCCGACAGCCTCGAGAACAGCGGCAGCACCTCCATCGGCCCGCGCGCGAACGCGGCGGGGCCCCTCGCGTTGGCCGCGCGGGCGTGCGCGCGGCGCAGGTGCTCGGCGACGTCACGGATCTCGCGCTCTCCCGGCAGGAACACCAGTACGTCGCCCGGCTGCTCGCGCCACAGCTCGTCGATCGCTTCCTCGATGCGCGAGGGCAGGTCGGATTCGTCTTCGTCGTCGCGCTGTCGCTCGTCGAAGTCGCGGTAGCGGACGCTCACCGGGAAGGTGCGCCCGGAGACCTCGATCACTGGAGCGGGGTGCCCGGCGCGGCCGAAGTGCCGGGCGAAACGCTCGGCGTCGATCGTCGCCGAGGTGATCACGAGCTTGAGATCGTCGCGTCGCGCCCCCTCGAGCAGCTGCTTCAGGTAGCCGAGCAGGAAGTCGATGTTCAGGCTGCGTTCGTGCGCCTCGTCGACGATGATCGTGTCGTAGGCGCCGAGCGACCTGTCGTGCAGCGACTCGGCCAGCAGGATGCCGTCGGTCATCAGCTTGATCGACGCGCCGGCGCCGAAGTTCTCGTTGAAGCGGATCTTGTAGCCGACGTTCGCCCCCAGCGGCGTGCCGATCTCCTCGGCGATCCTGCGCGCGACGGTGGTCGCCGCGAGCCTGCGCGGCTGGGTGTGGCCGATCAGCCCCTTCTGGCCTCGCCCGGCGAGCGCAGCGGCGATCTTCGGCAGCTGCGTCGTCTTGCCCGAACCGGTCTCGCCGCAAACGATCACCACGGGGTGGGCACGGATCGCGGCGGCGATCTCGACGCGCTTGGCGCTGACCGGAAGCGAGTCCTGGAAGTCGAACGGCGGAAGCGGGCGCGGTACGTAGGGCACGGCGAAATTATAATGAGCGTCTCCCTGCCCCCCTAGGCGCGCCATGTCCGCACTTCCCGCCCTGTCCGAGCTTCCCGACAACGAACAGTTCGTCGCCTGGCTGCGAGCGGTCGCGCCCTACATCCACGCGTTTCGCGGGCGCACTTTCGTGGTCGCGTTCCCCGGCGACCTGGTCGTCGCCGGGCGCCTGAACGCGCTGGTGCAGGACGTGAGCCTGCTGCACGCGATGGGCATGCGCATCGTCGTCGTGTTCGGCGCGCGCCCGCAGATCAACGAGCAGCTGCGACTGCGCGGATTCGAGCCGCGTTACCACAACGGCTTGCGCATCACCGACGCCGCGACCCTGGAGTGCGTGAAGGAAGCGTCGGGCGAGATGAGGCTCGACATCGAGGCGGCGTTCTCGCAGGGCCTGCCCAATACGCCGATGGCGCACTCAGCGATCCGGGTGGTGTCGGGCAACCTGATCGGGTCGCGCCCGGTGGGCATCGTCGACGGGGTCGACTTCATGCACACCGGGCTGGCGCGCAAGGTCGACGCGCAGACGATGCGCTTCGCGCTCGAGTCGGGCGCGATCGTGCTGCTCTCGAACCTGGGCTTTTCACCTACCGGAGAGGCTTTCAACCTGACGATGGAAGACGTCGCGTCCACCACCGCCGCGACGCTCGACGCAGACAAGCTGATCTTCGTCACCGAGCTGCAAGGGATTCGCGACGCGGGCGGCACGCTGCTCGGCGAGATCTCGGAAGCCGAAGCCAAGGTCCTGCTCGCTTCCGATCACCTCTCGGTCAGCGAGCGCTTCTACCTGCGTCACGCGCTGCGCGCCTGCGAAAAGGGGGTCGCGCGCGCGCACGTGATCGCGTTCGACACCGACGGCAGCGTCCTGCTCGAGCTGTTCAAGCACGACGGCATCGGGTCGATGGTGGTCGAGGAAGGACTCGAGGCGCTGCGCGAGGCGGAGCCAGACGACATCGGCGGCCTGCTCGCCCTGATCCGCCCGCTCGAGGAAGACGGCACGCTGGTGCGCCGGGATCGCGCGCTGATCGAGCGCGAGGTGGGCAACTTCAGCGTCATCGAGCACGACGGCGTGATCTTCGGCTGCGCGGCGCTCTACCCGTTCGCCGACGAGCGCATTGGCGAAATGGCCTGCCTCGCGGTCAACCCGCGGGTGCAGGGCCGCGGCGACGGCGAGCGCCTGCTCAAGCGCATCGAGCAGCGTGCGCGCGCGGCGGGCCTGACCCGGCTGTTCGTGCTCACGACGCGCACGACGCACTGGTTCCTGCGTCGCGGATTCGCGCTCGCCGACGTCGAGTCGCTTCCCGCGCAGCGCAAGGGTTTCTACAACTGGCAACGCAAGTCACAGGTGCTGGTCAAGGATCTTTGAGCGCGCGCGGGCTGCACGGCCCTGCGGCGAAGCGGGGTATAGCGGCGCTCTGCTAGAGTCCGAGGCAAATCTGGAGTCGAAATGGCAAGAACCGTTCATTGCGTGAAGCTGCAACGCGAGGCCGAGGGCCTCGATTTCCCGCCCTATCCTGGCGAACTCGGCAAGAGGCTGTGGGAGAGCGCGTCCAAGGAGGCCTGGCAGATGTGGCTCAGGCACCAGACGATGCTGGTCAACGAGAACCGCCTGAACCTGGCCGACGCGCGCGCGCGCAAGTACCTCGCGACGCAGATGGAGAAGTTCTTCTTCGGCGAGGGCGCCGACAAGCCTGCCGGTTACGTCCCGCCCGGGAACTGATTCGGGGCGTGCGCGCCGGAACTGGTCTGCGCCGCCCCGTGCGGCATGCCGCTAGCGCGGCGCGCGCGGTTCAATGCGCGAAACGGGTCTCGATTCCCTCGGGCCGGGCGATCAGCGCGATGTCGGCGCCGCGGCGCGCGAACAGCCCCACCGTCACCACTCCCGGCCACTGGTTGATCTCGGCCTCCAGCGCGGGGGCATCGACGATCGTGAGTCCGGCCGCGTCGAGGATCAGGTTGCCGTTGTCGGTGACGAACCCGGGGCGCTGCACCGGGCTGGCGCCGATCTCGCGCAGTCGCGCCGCGACCTGTGAACGCGCCATCGGGATCACTTCGACCGGCAGCGGGAAGCGCCCCAGCGTGTCGACCAGCTTCGAGCCGTCGACGATGCACACGAAACGCTCGCAAGCCTCGGCGACGATCTTCTCGCGCGTGAGCGCGCCGCCGCCGCCCTTGATCATCTGCAGCTTGTCGTTGATTTCGTCGGCCCCGTCGACATACAGCGGCAGCGGCGTGCCGGCGGCGATCACCTCGTTGAGGTCGAGCACTGGGATCGCGCTGGCAGCGAGCAGTTCGCTGCTGCGCTGCGAACTCGACACCGCGCCCGCGATCCGCTCGCGGATTGCCGCGAGTTGCTCGATGAAGA
The DNA here is from genome assembly GCA_023384005.1 of Burkholderiaceae bacterium. GTDB lineage: Bacteria > Pseudomonadota > Gammaproteobacteria > Burkholderiales > Burkholderiaceae_E > Quisquiliibacterium. Next base: position 11,696 of record JAHDXY010000009.1, read on the forward strand.
AGTTCACCGTCGATCCGCTGCCCACGCCGACGACCTGTCCGGTGCCGACGTAGGCGATCGCCGACCGGGCCGCCGCGCGCTTGAGTTCGTCCTGGTTCATGCGGACGAATTCTAGCGCGCCCGAGTCAGGCCGCCGCCAGGTCTCGTACCGTGACCGCCTTGACCAGCGAGCGATTGCACTGCTCGATCGTGACGAAAGCCTCGTCCAGCCGATTCGAGAGCGACGCGTCGGGGGGCTGTTCGACCGATTGCGCGACGCGCAGGTAGGTCGCGTGCGGTCCGACGCCGTGCAGCAGCGCGTCGCGGATAGGCTCGGGCACGTAGAGCTTCTCGAGCAGTTGCGGCAGGGGCTCGCGAAACAGCTTGTCGAGCAGCGAGAGCACGCCGAGGATGAATACCTCGTCGCGCAACGGGCCTTCAGCCTCGGCTCCGACCAGGCTCTCCATGAACAGGCCGCGCCGGAACGACGCGAACATCACCGGCTGCATGTTCGCGTCCTTGCTCGCCGTGGCGAGCATCAGCAGGAGCCAACGCTTCATCCGCTCGTAGCCGAGCATCATCACCGCGTGACGAAACGACTGGATCTCCACCGGGAGACCGAAAGCCGCCGAGTTGATGTAGCGCAGCAGCCGGTACGCGAGCGCGGCGTCGCGCCGGATCACCTTCTCGATGTCGGTGGCGTCGGCGTCGCGCTCGATCAGCGAGAGCAATTGGGTGATCGTTCCGAAGTCCGGGTTCGAATCGCTCGGCACCGCGTGCAGGACGGCGTCGTCGAACGGCCATCCGATGCACGCGATCGCGCCCGCGTCGAAACTGCGGCGCAGCTGCGCGATCGTTTTCACGCCGCTTTGCGCGTAGGCGATCGTGCGCGTGAACTGGCGTGCCGCCTGCGACTCGTGGATCCCGAGCCGGCGATCGACCGACGCGTCGATGATCGACATCTTGAACGCCGGAAGTAGCGGCGCCGGCAACACGCCGACCGGGCGACCGCCGAGCACCTGCACGAAGCCCTTGCGCTTCATCTCCGAGACCAGGCGCAGCCCGTCCTGGGTCCCGGTCTGCTCGGGCGGCACTTCGAGCCAGATCTGGCGGTTGGCCTTGCGTTCGAGCAGGCTGTCGGGCAAGCAGGCGTTGCCGGTGCGAAGGAGCACCGGAATCGCCGAGGTCGGCCACAATTCGCCGAGGTCGCCGTAGAGCTCGTCGAGCTCGACCGTATCGGAGTCGGCGGCGCGTGCCGTGACACGCATCGCGATCGCCTTGCGCGAGCGATCGATGATCGGCTCGTAGCCGAGCAGCGTGCGCGAGATCGTCGAGGTGGTCGTGTCGTTCATTGGTTTTCGCGTGCGGGTGGCGCGCTCAGAGGTAGTCGAACAGCGACATGCGCGAGATCTCGGAATAGGTGCGCATCGCCGCGCTCAGTGCGGTCTGGTTCTGCTGGAATTCGGAGATCGCCTTCGCGAAATCGAGGTCCTGGAGCTGCGACAGGCGCGCCTGCACCTCGATCGTGTTCGATTCGGACAGGCGCGTGCGGCTGTCGATCGCGCGCAGCTGCTCGCCGATCTCGGTGCGCTTGAGCATCACTTTCTCCATCGCCCCGTCGAGCCCCTCGAGCGCGGACCTGATCGCGGCGGTCACCGTCGCGGTGGGCGCGCTCTGGTCCTCGAGCACGGCAATCGCCGCGTCGACGATGTCGAAGATGCTGGTGTTTCCCGACGGGCCCGGCACCGACATGAAAGCCTGCCTGCCGTCGACGCTGACCGGCACGTCCGCACCGAGCCCGACCTGCTGCTGTCCGGTATTGGGCGTATACACGACCGATCCCGAGAGCTCGAAGGGCGCGTTCGAACTGCCAAGCCCCCCGAACACGAAGCCGCCGGCCGCGTCCGGGCTGTTGGCCAGCGCGAAGAGCTGTTCGCGGTAGCCGCGAAACTGCGCCGCCAGAAGCGCTCGTTCGGCGCCGCCGATCGCGCCGTTGCCGGCCTGCACGAAGCCTTCGCGCAGCGTCTGCATCGTCTCGTTGACGCTTGCCAGCGTCGCCTCGGCGTTTCCCAGCAGGTTCTGGGCGAACTGGTTCATTCGCTGCGCGGTCTCGATCCGGCGCAGCTGCGAGCGCATGCGCTCGGCATCGGCCGCGGCCATCGGATCGTCGCCCGCGAGCAGCACGCGCCGACCGGTCGAGAGTTCTTCCTGCGAGCGCACCAGTTTCGCCTGGCGCTCGTTCATCGAGTCGATCGCCCGGTCGAAGGCCATGCTTGTCGAGACTCTCATCGCTTCACCTCGGCTGTGCGTCGCGGCGTTCAGCCGGCGGTGCGCAGGATTTCCTCGAATACGGCCTGCGCGGTCGCGAGCAGCTTTGCCGCCGCCTGATACGCCTGCTGGTACTGCATCAGTCGCGCCGCCTCCTCGTCCAGGTTCACGCCCGACACGGCGGAGCGCGAGGTTTCGGCGTCGAGCAGGATGCGCTGGGACAGCGCCACCGAAGCGCTCGCGCTCTGGCTGCGTACGCCCACGTCGGCCAGCATTTCGGCGAAAGCGTCGGTGAATCGCCGCCCGTCGACGAGCTTGCCGTCGGCCAGACCGAGCATCGCGCGCGCGTTGCGGTTGTCGGTGGCAGGATCGAGCGTCGGCGTCACCGTGATCGTGTCGCCCGCTTCCGGCGTGCCGCCCAGCGTCATCGACCAGCCATTGAACGCGAGCGTCATCCCGGCGACGTAGGCGATCCCGGTCGGATTGCCGGTGCCCGTTCCGCTCACCGAGAAGGTCCCTGCGCCATCGAAGGTGATCGTGACCGGCGCGGTCAGGTTGGCATCGTTGGCGGTGACCGCGAAGCTGCCCGCTGCGATGTCGCCAACGTTGTTGGCGCCGCGTTCGGGCGTCATCGCGTAGCCGGTGGCGAGGCGCGAGGGCAGCGAGAGCGCGACCGCGAACGAGGACGCGTATCCGCTGGCGGCGCGCACCAGGAACTGGTCGCCCGCCGCCGGCGTGCCGCTGCCCAGGTCGATGGCGAGTCCGTCGACCGTCGCCGGCCAGCCGCTCACCGTCGTGACCGTTGCGTCCGAGACGCGCGTGACCGAATAGTCGGTGCCGTTGAAGAGGATCCGGTAGTCGCTGGCTGCGACCCGGGAACCGTCCGCGACGCTCGCAGAGAAACTCGCGCTGCCGGAGTTCAGCGTCGAGGGCGTGACCGACGGCGCCTTGATCGAGAACAGCGGATCGCCCTGCGCACCCGATGGCGTGCGACCGAGCGACTGCTGGTCGTTGTACGCCGAAGCGATCGCGACCGCGAGCTGGCCCAGCCGCGCGCGCGCGGCCTCGAGATCCTGCTCGCGAAACCGCAGCAAACCCGCGATCTCGCCGCCGCCCAGCATCTGCGCAGGGATCGGGACGTCGGCACCGCTCGTGGTGAGCACGAGCTGCATGCGCGACGGATCGAGCGCGTCGGGCGACACCGAGAAGCGCGCCACCGCGTTGCCGACGACCAGCGCGTGCCCCGACGCCGAGTACAGGTTCACCGTGCCGTCCGGGTTCGCCACCGAGGTGGTCTTGAGGAGCTTGTTGATCTTCTCGACCGCGTAGTCGCGCTGGTCCATCAGGTCGTTCGGAGGCTGACCGGTGCCCAGCGAGCGCGCGATCCGGTCGTTGATGCTCGCGAGTTCCGAGAGCGAGGCGTTGAGCGACTGGGCGCTTTGCGCGAGTCGTGCGTCGACCGTCTCGCCGAGCTGCTCGAAGCCCAGCGACAGGCTGCGGAAACGCTCGGCGAGCGTGTTGGCGCGACTGATCACCACGGTACGCGCGGTCGCGTCGAAGGGGCGATTGACCAGGTCGGAGAACGCCTCGGTCAGGTCGTCGATCGCGACGCCGATTCCGTTGTCGGTGTCGGCGAGCATTCGTTCGAGGCGTCCGATCTGCTCGAGCCGGGTTCGATCGGCGGCGACCGCGGCGGTGCTGGAGATCACCTCGGCCGTCAGGAACTGATCGTAGCGTCGCGCGACGCCGGCCATGTCAACGCCGCGGCCGATGAAGCCGCCGATCGTCGCAGTCGCCCGCGCGGTGCTCAGCACGACCTCCTGGCGCGTGTACCCCGGCGTGTTGACGTTTGCGATGTTGTGACCGGTGGTCTGCAACTGGGTGTACGCGGCGCGCAACGCGCTGGTGCTCGTATTGAACAGGCTTCCGACCGACATTCCGCCTCTCCCGGCGCGACCGCGCTCAGATCACCAGCCGGCGGATCGCCAGCGTCTGGTTGATCACGCGTTCGAGTTTTTCTCCGTAATTCGGGTCGGTCGCGTACCCGGCGCGCTGCATACCCTGCGCGAATTGCCCGGCGCTCGCGCCGGTTCGCGCGACCTGGCCGTAGCGCGGGCTGTTCGCGACCAGCGTCGCCCAGTCGTTGAATGCCTCGGCGTACGAACCATAGGAGCGGAACCGCTCGACCTGCCGATTCGCCCTGCCGCCAACGTACTCGGTGGTGCTCGCGTCGGCGACCGCGCCCTCCCAGCCGCCCGTCGCCTTGATGCCGAACAGGTTGTGGCTGCGCGAACCGTCGGCGTTGCGGATCTCGCTGCGCCCCCAACCCGATTCGAGCGCCGCCTGCCCCACGATGAATTCGGCGGGCACTCCGGTCGCGCGCTGCGCGGAGAGCGCCTGCGGCCACATCCGCCGCACGAAATCGGCCTGGGTCGCGCTCATGCCCTGCAGGCTCGGCGCCTGCGCGCCCGCGACCGCCCCGAGCTGGAAAGACTCGAAACGCAACGGCGCGCCAGCGGCGTGGGGAAACGACGACATCGGGTTGGGCGCCACGGTTTCGGTGCCGGTTTCGCCTGCCAGCGCGGCGACGCGCGCTGCGGCCAGCGCGGCCGCGTATCGCGCCGCGCGTACCTGATCGGTCGCGCCCGGCATCGCAGCGGGCGTCGCACCGTGGGTCGCACGCTGGCTCGGGCCGACGGTCGACGCCGCGGCGGCGGTGGCGCCCGAAGCCGGCGTCGCGGCGCCGGCCGCAGCCTGCGCCTCTCGAGCGAGCCCGGGAGCGATGTCGCCGGGCTTGACCCCGCCACGAACGTGCGCGCTGAGCTGGCGAGCGATCACGTCGGCCAGACCGCCCGCGCGCCCGGACATCGACTGCGCCATCTGCTGGTCGAACATGTCGACGTACATCGACTGGCCGGGGCTGTCCCACATCCCGCTCTTGGGCATCGCGTCGCGCATGCTCTTGAGGAGCTGGCGCATGAACAGCGCCTCGAACTGGGCCGCCGCCGAACGGACCGCCTGCTGCGGATCGCGCGCAGCCTGGCTCTTGAGCGCGTCGAGCGATCGCGCGTCTGCGGCCAGGTTGCCCATCGGATTCATCGCTGCGGTTCCGTCAGATGATCTCGAGTTCTGCCTTGAGGCTTCCCGCGGCCTTGAGTGCCTGCAGGATCGCGATCAGATCCTGCGAGGTCGCTCCAAGCGCGTTGAGCGCCTTGACCACGTCGGCCAGCCGCGCAGCGCCCTGCATGTGCATCAGGGCCCCACTCTCCTGGCGAATCTGTATATCGGATTTTTCGGCGACAACGGTCGATCCTTGAGAGAGGGGACCGGGCTGCGACACCACCGGAGTCGTGGAAATTGTCACGGAAAGGTTGCCATGGGCCACCGCGGAGGGCATCAGCCCCACCGACTGGTTCATCACCACCGACCCGGTGCGGGCGTTGACGATGACCTTGGCCACCGGATTGAGCGGCGTGACCTCGAGGTTCTCGAGTTCCGCGAGGAAGGCCACGCGCTGCGTCGGATCGGCCGGAAGCGTGACGCGCACGACCCGCGCGTCGAGCGGCTGCGCGGTAGGCGTGGCGTCGGTCGAGGGCAGCGCCTGATTGATCACCTCCGCGACCTGCCTGGCGAGCGAGAAATCAGTCTGCAGAAGCTCGAGCCGGATCGTCGCCGCGTCGAGCGCCTGGTTCGCGACGCCGCGCTCTACCGTCGCGCCGCCCGGAATGCGCCCGGCGCTCAGGTGGTTGATCTGCACCTTGCTTCCGCCAGAGGACGCGCCGGCGCCACCCACCACGATGTTGCCCTGCGCCATCGCGTAGATCTGTCCATCGGCGCCGCGCAGCGGGGTGAGGAGCAGCGTACCGCCTCGCAGGCTCTTTGCGTTGCCCATCGACGAGACGGTGACATCGATCGGCTGTCCTGGCTGGGCGAACGCCGGCAGCTGCGTGGTCACCATCACGGCGGCCGAGTTGCGAAGCTGCGGTGTCACGCCCGGGGGAAGCTGGATGCCGAGTTGCGAGAGCATCGACTGCACGCTCTGTGCGGTGAACGGCGCCTGCGTCGTCTGGTCGCCACTGCCGTCGAGCCCCACCACGAGGCCGTAGCCGAGCACCTGGTTCGTGCGCACGCCCTGCACCGTCGCCACTTCGCGGATGCGCTCGGCCTGCGCCGCGCCGGCGAGCAGCAGGCTCCCCGCCACGACCAGCACCAGCGCGCGCGCGCGCAGGCCGCGCGAAGCCGTTCGCATCGAGGTAGCGGTTGCGTTCATCGGCAGGCTCATATCGGCAGGAAACTGAGGAAGAAGCGCGCGAGCCAGCCAACGGTCTGGGCGCGGTCGATGTCGCCGGTGCCGCGCACCTCCAGCCGGGCGTCGGCCACCTGCGTCGAGCTGACCACGTTGCCGGGCAGGACCGTGACCGGGTTGACGACGCCGGAGAATCTCAGCGTCTCGACGTTCTGGTTGATCCCGACCTGTTTTTCTCCGGCCACCACCATGTTGCCGTTGGGCAGCACCTCGACCACGGTGACGGTGATCACCCCGGTGAACTCGTTGTCGGTGCCGGTCGCGCCCTTGCCCTCGAAGCTGTTGTCGGAGTTGCCCTTCGCGTTGAGTCGCTTGGTCGCGTTCGACGTGAGAAAGGGAAGCAGGCTCACGCCGGCATCGACGCTGCCGCTGCGATCGATCGAGCTGTTCGAGCTGCGCTTGGCCGAGTGCCGCTCCTGGATCTGGATCGTGAGCACGTCGCCCGCGTGGCGTGCGCGCCGGTCCTCGAACAGGCCGCGGTAGGCGCTCACCTGGAAGATCGCGCCGTTGGCGAGCGCGGGCGCTGGTGCCTGCTGCACTGTGCTCGCCGCCACCGGGCGCAGGGTAGTCGGTTCGCGCACCGCAACCTTGGGCGTGGTCGTCATGCACCCCGCGAGCGCGAGGGCGGCAAGCGCCAGGGAGGCGCGAACGGGATTTGCGTGTTTCATGCTTTGGTCGCCGGTTCGGTATCGGGCAGGGAGCCGGTCAGAGCTGCGACAGGCGCGCGAGCATCTGGTCGGAAGTCTGGATCGCCTTCGAATTGATCTCGTAGGCGCGCTGCGCCTGGATCATCGCGACCAGTTCCTCGACCACGTTGACGTTGGAGGTCTCGACATAGCCCTGCTTGAGAATGCCGTTGCCGTTGGTGCCCGCTGCACCCAGCGTGGCGGTTCCGGAAGCCGAGGTCTCGTAGAACAGGTTCTGGCCGCGCGGATCCAGGCCCGCCGGGTTGGCGAAGCTCGCGAGCTGGATCTGCCCGACCTGCGTCGCGTTCGTGCTGCCCGGGGTCATGACGCTGACGACCCCGTCGCCGCCGATCGTCACCGACAGCGCGTTGGGCGGGATCGTGACCGGCGGCGAGAGCGGCATGCCGTTCGAGGTGACGAGCTGCCCCTGCGCGTCGACCCGGAACGACCCGTCGCGCGTGTACCCGGAAGTTCCGTCGGGCATCTGGATCGGGAAGAAGCCGTTGCCGTTGATCGCGATGTCGAGCTTGTTCTCGGTCTGTTGCAGGTTGCCCTGGCTGAAGATGCGCGCCGTGGCGACCGGACGCACGCCCACTCCAAGCTGCAGTCCGGTGGGCAGCTGCGTCTGCTGCGTCGACTGCGCGCCCGCCTGCTGGATGTTCTGGTACAGCAGGTCCTCGAACACCGCGTGCGAACGCTTGTAGCCGTTCGTTCCGACGTTTGCGAGGTTGTGCGTGATCGTGTCGAGCTGGGTCTGCTGCGCGTCCAGTCCGGTCTTCGCAATCCAGAGCGATCGCATCATCTTGTGTCTCCTGTTTCTTCCGCGTGCGGCGTTCAGGTCGTCAGCGAGAGAAGCTGCGCGGCCTTCTGTTCGTTGTTCTCGGCCAGTTGCATCAGCCGCATCTGGACCTCGAACTGACGCGAGAGCGCGATCATTCCGACCATCGCCTCGACGACGTTGACGTTGCTTCCCTCGAGCGCCCCTTCGGCCACGCGGACCTCGGGATCGTCGGCGGCGGGGTCCCCGCTTCGCGAGCGCAGCAGCCCGTCGGCACCCTTTTCCAGGGTCGCCGGGTCGGCGCTCACCAGACGAAGCCGTCCCAGTTGCACCGGCGGCTGTGTTCCCACGCGCGCGCTCACCGTGCCGTCGCTGCCGATCGAGACCATCGAGTTCGGCGGAATCACCAGCGGCCCGCCGTCGCCCATCACCTGCAGCCCCGACGCGGTCTGCAGCGACCCGTCCGCCCCCAGCGTGAATCCGCCGTTTCGCGTGTAGGCCTCGTTGCCGTCGGGCGTTTGCACCACGAACCACCCCTTGCCGCGGATCGCGACGTCGAGCGGGTTGCCGGTGGTCGTGATCGGACCCGGGGTCGCGTCGAAACCGGTAGTGGTCTCGATGTTGAACACCCGCGTGGTCGCGGTTCCCTCGGCCTGCACCGGCACCGCCCTGAAGGTGGTGAGGTCGGCGCGGAACCCACCGGTCGTCGCATTGGCGAGGTTGTGCGTGAGCACGTCCTGGCGCTGCATCAGCGCCTTCGCTCCGCTCATCGACTGGTAGATCAGTGGGTCCATCGCGCGCGCTCCTCAATCCCGCGGGGTCATCGCCCCGGTCAGCGCAGGTTCACGATCGTCTGCAGGAGCTGGTCCTGCGCGCGAATCGTCTGTGCGTTGGCCTGATAGACGCGTTGCGCGGTGATCATGTTGACCAGTTCGCCGGTCAGGTCGACGTTGGACTGCTCGACCGCGCCGGCCTGCGTCGAACCGAGGTTCCCCGTTCCCGGCGCCTGCGGCGTGAGCGGCGCACCCGAAGCCGCGGTCTCGACCCAGGCGTTGCCGCCCAGGGGCGCGAGACCCTGCGGGTTGCGAAAATCGACCAGCGTGATCTGCCCCTGGGTCATCGTGCGCCCGTTCGAGTAGCGCGCCAGAATGGTCCCGTCGGCGCCGACCGAGAACCCGGCCAGGTCGCCCGCTCCGTAGCCGTTCTGGGACATGTCGGTCACCGCGAAACCTGAACCGAACTGCGTGAGCTTGGTCAGATCGACGTTGACGCTGAGCGGGCCGCCCTCGGTCGCCGGCACCGGCACCGACAGCGCGACCGCGGCGGTGGGCGAGGTGAGCTTGCCCGAGGTGTCGAAGGCGAGCGTCGAGACCGGGTTGCCCGTGAACTCGACGCCGTCGAGCGTGGCGTTGACGTCCCAGGCGTTGTCCGCCGACTTGCGGAAGTACATCGCCATCGTGTGCTGCTGGCCCTGCGGCGAGTACACCGTCATCGACGTCACGCCGGAGTAGCTGGTCGGATCGCTCAACGCGAAGGCGTTCGTCGGGACGACCGACCGCGCGTCGAGATTGAGCTGTATGCCCGTTTCGGTCGTGCCCTTGGGCTCGACGCCGTTCACGCGCAGGTACAAATCGGTGTTGATCGGCGTGATGTTGCCAGCGGTGTCGGCCATGAAGCCCTGCACCCTGGAACCGCTCGTCGTGGTGATGAAGCCGTTCGGGTCGAGCTTGAACTGGCCGTTGCGCGTGTAGGCCTTGACGCCGTTGTCCGAGATCTCGAAGAAACCCGGGCCGTTGATCGCGATGTCGAGCGGGTTGTTGGTGGTGGAAATGTCGCCCTGAGTGAACTGCTGTGCCACCGCCGAAACCGTGACGCCGATTCCAACGGCGTTGCCGGTCGCGCCGGAGAGCGAGTTCGCGTAGATGTCGGCGAACTCGGCACGCGCCGTCTTCGCGCCCACTGTGTTCGTGTTGGCAACGTTGTTGCCGATCACGTCGAGGTTGCGCGCCGCGGCGTTCAGGCCGCTCAGTCCCTGCTGAAAACCCATTGTCGTCTCCTGTACTTACAGAACTGCCTTGATTGAACTGGCCAGAATCGATCCGCGTCCGGACAACTCGATCCGCACGCCGTCGCTACCCTGTGACACTCCCAGCACGCGCGCCGCAGCGAGCGGCGTCGCCACCGCGACCTCTCCGCCGACGAGCGCCTGCACCTTCAGTTCGTACGAACCGGCGGGCAAGCCCGCGGCCGACCACTGGAACATCTGGGTGCCGGGCGCAGTCGGCCCGAGCACGTTGCCGTAGACCGTCTCGCCCGACGCGTTGACGATCTGCACCTGCACGGCGTCGGCGGCCTGCGCCAGCTCGAAACCGGCGGTCAAAGTCGCAGGCGAATCGTCGGAGACCGCGAACCTGCCTCCCTCGGAAAGGACTTCGCGCCCGATCATCGCGATCGCGTCGATCGGCGAGTTGATCCCGCTGCCCCCGGCGAGTTTCGCCACGGTGCGGTTGAGTTCCTCGATCCCCTGCACCGTGCTGATCTGCGCGAGCTGCGTCGTGACCTGCGCGTTGTCCAGCGGGTTCAGCGGATCCTGGTTGCGCATCTGCGCGACCAGCAGCTTGAGAAAGCGATCTTCGGTCTCGCCAGCGGACGGCGCCTTGCCGGACCCGCTCGCCGCGGTCGCAGCCGTGGCGGCGCCCGCACCCGCGAGGATCGCCGAGATCTGCTGGCCGATGTCGGCGGCGCCTGCGGTCGATGGAATCGTCGTCATCTGCTGGGCTCCCGCTACTGACCGATCTGCAGCGTCTTGAGCAGCAGCTGCTGGGTCGTGTTCATGATCTCGACGTTGTTCTGGTACGAGCGCGAGGCCGAGATCATGTTGACCATCTCCTCGACAACGTTGACATTGCTGTGCGTCACGTAGCCCTGCTCGTCGGCGAGCGGGTGCTTGGGGTCGTGCACGCGCTTTCCCGGGGTCTGATCCTCGACGACGTCGGTCACGCGAACGCCGGTGCTGGCGCCGGAGTTCTCCGGCTGGCGCGCCGAGAACAGCACCTGCCGCGACTTGTAGGCTTGTCCGTCGGGACCTGCGACGCTGTCGGCGTTGGCCAGGTTCGACGCGACGACATTCAGGCGCTGGCTCTGCGCCGAGATCGCGCTCGCGGTGATGTCGAAGATCTTGGTCAGTGACATCGTTCACTCTCCTCGGGTCATTCGCCGCGAATCGCGCTCAAGATCGTGCGCACGTTGCCGTTGATGAACCTGAGGGTGGCTTCGTATCGCACGCTGTTGTCGGCGAAGTTCGCTCGCTCGCGGTCCATGTCCACCGTGTTGCCGTCCAGGCGCGCCTGTTCGGGCAGCCGATAGACGAGGTCGGCGCCACCGGCCTGAGCGCCGCCGGCGGCAACCTTCAGGTGCCGCGTGTCGGTCACGGTGGTCGAACGCGGCAATGAGGCGCCGGCTCCCGCGGCGCTGAGCGCCTTCGCGAAATCGAAGTCGCGGGCCTGGAAACCTGGCGTGTCGGCGTTCGCGATGTTGCCCGCCAGCACTCTCTGGCGCTCGGCGCGCAGCGACAGCGCCTGGGCCTGGAATTGCAGATTGGCAGTGAGTCGGTCGAGCATCGACGCCTCCATCGTCTGGATCCGCGGTTGGCAGATCGGTCGCAGCGATTATTCGCCCGGGGTGGAGAACTTAAGCGTCGATTAGCGGGGGGGTGCTGGCCCTTATCGCCTCTAAAGTTTCGCCCGCACCACCTATCGTGGCCGACATCGCAACGCACGCCAGTCGAACAGATACCCGCCATGAGAAACCAGCCCCAGTCCCAGTGCACGGCCGCGCTGCTCGCTCGCGCACGGTCGCGCTGCGGCGCTGTCTCGAACACCGCTCGGGCGCTCTGCGCCGGGGTCGCGAATGCGATCGCCGCGGTGCTGTTCGCACTGCTCGCGGGCACGGCGCAGGCGTCTTCAGGCACCGAAGCGACCGACGCCGGCACTGCCGGCGCGCTGTCGGTGGCGGCGCAGATCAGCGCCGGCGCGCAGAACGCGGCACGCAACGCGATCGAGGCCCTGATGGCGCGCGAGGGCGGCAACGCGAACCGCAGGATCGAGGTGCAGGTCGGGCAGCTCGACCCGCGCCTTCAGTTGTCGGCATGCGCGCGCGTGGAGCCATTTCTTCCCACTGGCGCGAGACTCTGGGGCCGCTCGTCGATCGGCGTGCGCTGCGTCGAGGGATCGAGCTGGAGCGTCCTCCTTCCGGTGACGGTGCAGGTCTGGGGCAAGGCGCTGATCGCCAACGCACAGCTCCAGGTGGGTGCGACCCCGACGGCATCGGACTTTCGCGTCGAGGAGATCGACCTGACACGCGTGAGCGGCGCGGTCGTGGCCGATCAGGAGCAGCTTCGCGGCCGCGTACTGTCGCGTCCGCTCGCCAGCGGACAGCCGCTTCGCGCCGACGCGCTGAAAGTCCCGCCGTCCGTCAGTGCGGGAGACCCGGTCAGGATCCTGCTCGAAGGACAGGGATTCACGATCACTGCCGAGGGCGTGGCCGTGAACTCCGCCGCCGAAGGCGAGCGCGTGCGGGTGCGCACCGAGTCGGGAAAGATCCTGGTCGGCCCGGTGCGCGACCGCGCGGTCGTTCTGAAGCTGTGAACGGCCGCCCCGCCTCGCGCGACCGCGTGAATCGGGGTCGCACCGGCGCGACATCGCCGTGCGCGGTTGTCGCGGCGACGCCGCAGAATCGGCCGCCGGTCGCCCGATCCGCGCATTACGGCCGGTCCGCCCGTGTTTTTCGCGCTAAAGTCCTGTCCGCGAGCGCCGATACTGGCCTCAGGAGCCTTGCATGCGTCGGTATCCTCCGACCGGGAGCTTGGTATGAAGATCGGTAACAACATCGAGTCGCTGCAACCTGAGCTGGTCAACCGCGCAACGAACGCATCGCGTTCGCCTGCCGCCTCCGGCAAGGAGGTCGCCGCGGTCGAGGCGACGGACCGGGTCGAGTTGTCGGGCACCTCGCGCAGCCTGGCGACCAGCGCCGGGGGCTCGCCCGACGCGGTCCGGGCCGAAAAGGTCGCCGAAGTCCGGGAAGCGATCCAGCAGGGGAAATTCCACGTCTCGGCGCAAGCCGTCGCGGACAAGATGATCAACGAGGCCGCCGAGCTGATCGAGGCGATCACCTCGGGCCGCGGCAGGTAGCCGCGCGGTGCACCAGTGATCCCGCGACGCACCGAGAGGCTGGGCGAGGCGCTGCAACGCCAGCGCGAAGCGATCGTCTCGTTCGATTCCCAGGCCCTGCTCGAAGCCAGCGAAGAGGTGCTGCGCACCCTCGCGACGCTGCGTGCCTGCAAGCCGGCGCTCAGCGACGAGGAGGTGGACGTGCTGCGCGCGGCGCAATCCGCGCTGCGGGCCAACGCGACCGTCCTGCACCAGGCCAATGCCGCCAACGTTCGCGGCCTGTCGGCGTTGCTGGACGCGCCCGCGCTCTACGCGTCCTCGGGCGCCGCGAACGCGTCGCGCAGTTCGCGAACGATCGACGCGGCCTGAACCCGCGAACGCCCGATTGCGCGCGTGCTCCGGCGCGCTTTCGCGGGCGGAACGTTGCCTGGACGGACAGCCGTGCCGGCAAGCCGGCGCAATCCTCAGAACCTGTAGGCCAGTCGCGCACCACCCCAGTGCCGGCCCTGCACGAAGATCGGTGCGGACAGGTCCTTCATCGTCTCGAACACTCCGCCGCCCATGTCGCGGCGATATACCTGCAGCAGGAACTTGCGCTTGTTGTGCGCCGCCGCGAGGCCGGTGCGGTCGTCGAAGATGCGACGATTGCGGCAGTTCGCCGCGTTCCAGACCGGGTCGGGGCCCTGGGGCCTGGACACCTTCGCGCTGTGCGTCCCGATGTAGCCGTTGCGGTCGATCGCGGCGAACAGCATCACTTTCGGGGAGAAGCGCAGCATCTCCTCGATGATCGCCGGCAGCGCCCGGTCGGTGAACGTCGTGTAGCGGCTCATGTACTGCTGCGGATTCGTGCCGGCGATCGGCTGGTAGTTCTCGTCGAACAGGTCCTCGAGCGAGATCTCCCCCGCGCGAACGGCGAGCTCGAACAGTTCGGTGACGCGCGCCGTCGCCGCCAGCATGGCCGCGATGTACGGGGTGTCCTCGGTCTCGCACCCGCTCTCGGCGGTGAACTCCACCAGCGCCTCGGACAGGTCGCGAAAGCGATTCGCGGCCGCGCGGGCCGTTTCCAGCGATCCGGCCATCTGCATCGTGCCGGCGGCGAGCGTGCGGATTCGCTGCGCCGCCGAGCGGCAGGCGTCGAGATTGCCTTGTGCCGCGGCGGCGATTCCCGCGACGCTGCGCTCGGCTTGCGCGAGAGACGACTGGAACGCGCTGTCGCGCCCGCCCGAGCGCGTCGTGATCTGCGCGGCGAGATCCGCCACACGCCTGTCGAGCTGCTCGACGGTGGTCATGATCTGCGTCGAGGACTGCCCGACCTTGGTCGCGAGATCCTTGACCGCTTCGGCGACCACGGAAAACCCGCGCCCGGCCTCGCCGGCGCGCTTCGCCTCGACCGAGGCGTTGAACGCGACCAGGCGCGTCTGCAACGCGATCTGCGTGATCTCCTGCGCCGCACCCGAGACCTGGCCCAGCGTGTCGATGACGCTGGTCACGCCTTCGGCAACCCGCGCGACCGCACCGCGGACCTCGCGCATCTGCGATTGCCCATTCTCCGCGGCGGTACCGATCGCCCCTGTCGCGACAACGACGTCGTCGATCTCGCCGGCGAGCGTCTGCATCTGCGTGGTGGTGCGATTGCAGTCCGACGCGATCTCCTCGATCGCTCCCTGCAGCTCCGCGCCGCAGCGTCCGACGTCGCCGGCCTTGCGCGCCAGGTCGTGCACGACGCTCGCGACCACTGTCGTCTGCGCACTCGGCTCGGGCAGCGCTTGCGTCGAACGCTGAGCCCTGCGTTTGAGGTTGAGCAGCATCACGGCATCTCCTTCGACCCTGCGTTCATTGCCACCGCCCGTTCGGGCGGCGCGTGCGCGGCGCCCTGCCTCACGACCAGCTCCGCAACTTGACGCGCAGCCGCGCGACCGCCTGGCTGTGCAGTTGCGAGATCCGCGACTCGGTCACGCCCAGCACCGCCCCGATCTCCTTGAGGTTCATTTCCTGCTCGTAGTACATCCCCATGACCAGTTTCTCGCGTTCGGGCAACTCCTCGATCGCGCCGATCAGCGCATCGCGAAATCGCTCGTCGCGCAGCATCGCGCCCGGATCGACGTCGGAGCTGGACTCGGGCTGGTAGCGATCGAGAAACCCGTCTTCCCCACCTTCGCCGAAGTCGTCCAGGTATACGAGCTGCGCGCCGCGCGCCTCGCCCAGCATCTTCTGGTAGTCCTCGACGCTCAGCCCGAGTTCGGCGGCGACCTCGCGCTCGCCAGGCGTTCGCTTGTGGCGCTGCTCGGCCTTGCGGATCGCCGCTTCGATCGCGCGCTGGTTGCGGCGCACCGAGCGAGGCATCCAGTCGGCGCCGCGCAGTTCGTCGAGCATCGCCCCGCGCACCCGCTGCATCGCGAAGGTCTCGAACTGCGCGCCCTGGTCGGCCTGATAGCGCGACAACGCGTCGATCAGGCCGATCATTCCGGCCTGGACGAGGTCGTCGAGCTCGACGTTCGCGGGCAGCTTCGCGATCATCTGCGCGGCGACACGCCGCACCATCGGGCCGTATTCGACAACCGCCGACTGTTGGTCCAGCGTTCCGCGCGCAGTGTACATTTCGCCCACCTCGTGCTCAGTGAATCGAAGCGCCCGCAGCCTCGTAGGCCTGCAGGTGCCAGTGACGCGCGGCGTCGGCGATGCGTTCGAAGGCGCGCGCGGGACGACCCTGCGCGGCGATCGAGAACACGCTCGAGCGCGCTCGCGCCGCCTGCCCGAGTTCGTCTCCGGGAGCGACGGCGCCGCCGTACTCGACGACCGCCGAAAGGAACTTGTGCGCCACCGCGGCCAGCCTGCGGTGGCGCGACGCGATCTGCTGCGGGTCCGACGCGCCGTCGAACAACACCCTGAACCGGGTCAGTCCGTGGCGACGAACCAGCGCCTTGAGCTGCGTGTAGGTGCAGGTGAGGTCCGAGTCGTCGGCAGCGCACACCAGCGCAGTCTCGGCCGCGCGCTGCCCGAGCAGCGCGCCCAGTGTCGCACCGCTCGCGTGCACCAGTGCAATGTCGAAGCGCTCGCGCAGCGACGCGATCGCGCCGAAGGTCGCGTCGGCCGCTCCGGGGTCGCGCGCGACCTGCGCCAGCCCGCGTGCCGCTTGCAGGACGCTGAAGCCTTCGTCGTGCCGGGTCGCGACCGCGCCGAAGCGGTGGTTGCCGCCCAGCAGGTCGGACAACTCCAGTCGCGTCGCGATCCCGAGGTGCGCGGCGACGCCCTCGCGGTGGCCGTCGATCACAAGCGGACTCCACCCGGTACGCGAGAGCGCGGCGGCCAGGTTCACGACGAACACCGGCGCGTTGACGTCGTCTGGCTCGCTCGCGAGCGGTAGCACGCGTAGCGCGCGACGCGAGAAGAGCCTGCGCAGGCCCGATGCCTGGTCGCTGCCGCCGTCAAGCATGAAGCGCTCCGCTCGATGCCCGCTGTGCCTGGTCGGCTGGCTGGAAGAACGCTCCGATGTCGGCGTCCTCCAGGTCGAAATCCGCCGCCGGCCGCGCCGAGAGCGCGGCCTCGATCAGCGTCTCGGCCTGGGGAGAGGTCCAGTCCTCGGGGACCCGCTGGCCGTTGGCCACGCCGACGATCCTGAGCCTGTGCCGCAGCGCGCAGTCGATCGCGCCGCCGAGCTTGACCGCTTCATCGACCTTGGACAAGACGATTCCCGCGGCCTGCGAAGCGCGGTACGCGGTGATGACGTCGTCGAGCGTCTCGGCCTGCGCCGCGGCGTTGAGCACCACGAGCTTCTTCACGTTGCTCGAGGCGAGCGAAGCGAGCAGTTCGTCGACGCGCTCGTCGCGCTGCCCGATGCCGGCCGTGTCGATCAGGATCAGCTTCTTGTTCATGTACAGGTGCAGGAAATCCGCGAGCGTGGCCGCGTCGTGTGCGACGTGCACCGGCGCGCCCAGCAGCCGCCCGAAGCTGCGCAGCTGATCCTGCCCTCCGACCCGATACGCGTCCACGCTGATCAGCCCGACGGCCTGTGCGCCGTGCTTGAGGGCGAAACGGGCGGCAATCTTCGCGGTGCTGGTCGTCTTGCCGACCCCGGTCGGCCCGATCAGCGCGTAGATCCCGCCGCGTCCGAGCATCAGGTCGGTATCGGTGCATGCGAGATTGTGCGAAAGCGCCTGGCGTACCCAGCTCTCGGCCCGTTCATCGTCGAGATCGGCGGGCATCCGTGTGACGATCGTTCGCGTGAGCGCCGGCGAGAAGCCCGCGCCGAGCAGCCTGCGCATCATCCGCGACTGCGCCGCGTTGCGGCGCACGCCGTCGAACCACGAGAACGACGCGAGCTGGTCGGCGATGAAACTGCGCATCTCGCGCATCTCGGCGAGCATCTGCGCCTGCACCGCGGCGTAGGCCTCGGCGCCGCGATCCGGGAACGCGTCGTGCGCAGCGCGCGGATCGCCCCCGGCGAACGCGAACTCCAGCTCGTTCCCGCCGGAGCGCGACACCTTCTGCGGTGCGCCGGCACGCCCGCCTCGTGAAACGTTCTCCCGGTCGTCGTCCTGCTCTTGCTCGCGCGGCGCGAGCAACTCGCCGAGCGTCGGCGGCGGAGCGGACTTCTGCGCCAGTCGGTCGCGCACGTATTGCTGGAACGACACGGTGCTCATTTCCGGCACGGCTTCCTCGTCCTCGGCGGTTCGGGCGGCGGGCGGCGCACGTTGCTCGTTGCGCGGTGCCGCCGGCGGCTCGCCGTGCATCGCGAACACCTCTACACCGCCGGTCACCTGGCGGTTTCTGACCACCACCGCGTCGGGTCCGAGCTCGTCTCGCACTTTGGTCATCGCGTCCTTGTTGGTCCGCGCGAAAAATCGTCTGACGTTCACTTCGTTTCTCCGATGATGCGACCGATGCGGATCGAGAGGTTCTCCGGGATTTCGGAGTGCCCGAGTACCCTGAGTCTGGGAGCGCTCTTCTTGAGGAGTCGGGCGAGAGCGGCGCGCACGCGGTCGGGCGCGAGCAGGCACGCAGCGACGCCGGCGTCTTCCTGCGCGCGCGTCGCGTCGGCCGCCGCCGCCATCAGGGACTCGGCCACGCCCGGCTCGAGCGCGGAGCTCGCGCCGGGCGCGAGCGACTGAACGATCAGGTTCTCGAGGCTGGGCTCGACCGCGATCACGCTCAGCTCGCGCACCGGACCGAAGACCTGCTGGACGATCGACGGGGCGAGCGCGACACGCACTTCGCGGGTCAGTTCGACCGGGTCCTGGGTACGCGCGCCGTGCTCGGCGAGCACCTCGAGAATGCTTCTGAGGTCACGAATGTGCACGGCCTCGTCGAGGAGGTTCTGCAATACCTTCTGGAACACCGCGATCGTGATCAGTTTTGGAACCACGTCTTCGGCGAGCTTGGGCGCGTAGCTGCCAAGGTGCTCGAGCAGCTGCTGCGCTTCGGCGCGACCCAGCAGGCGCGCCGCGTGCAGCTGCATCAGGTGATGCAGGTGGGTCGCGATCACCGTCGCCGCGTCGACCACCGTGTAGCCGCTCGCCTGCGCGTTGTCGCGCTGGCGTTCGTCGATCCAGGTCGCCGCGAGGCCGAATGCCGGGTCCGTGGTCTTCGGTCCGGCGAGCTGCTGCGTGGCGTGACCGGGGTCGATCGCGAGCATCATTCCCGGGAAGACCTCGCTCTCTCCGACCATCACCCCCTTGAGCGTGATCCGGTATGAAGCGGGGCGCAGCTCGAGGTTGTCGCGGATATGAACTGCCGGCGGAAGGAAGCCGACCTCGGCGGCGAACTTCTTGCGCACACCCTTGATCCGGGTGAGCAGGTCGCCACCGCTGTCGCGGTCGACCAGCGCGATCAGCTTGTAGCCGACCTCGAGTCCGAGCGAGTCGACCGGCGAGACGTCGTCCCAGCTCGCCTCCCCGGCGTTGCCTTGAGGTTCGGGGGCCGGCGCTTCGGCCAGTTTCGCGCGTCGCTCGCGCTCGCCGACCCACCAGGCGAAGTAGCCGGTCACGCCCGCGAAGGTCAGGAACACCATGTGCGGCATTCCGGGCACCGCGCCGAAGAGCGCGAGCACGCAGGCCGAAAGGCCCAGGGCGCGCGGCACCGAGAACAGCTGCTTCGCGAGCTGCCCGCCGACGTCGTCGTCGTTGCCGACGCGCGAGACGATCAGGCCGGCGGCCACCGAGATCACGAGCGCCGGGATCTGCGCGACCAGCGCGTCGCCGATCGCCAGCAGGACGTAGTTGTTCGCGGCCTGCGAGATGCTCAGGTTGTGCTGGATCATCCCGATCGCAAGGCCGCCGATCACGTTGATGAACAGGATCAGGATGCCGGCGATCGCGTCGCCGCGAACGAACTTCGACGCACCGTCCATCGAACCGTAGAAGTCGGCCTCCTGGCTCACCTCGCCACGCCGGCGTTTCGCCTCGTGCTGGTCGATCAGCCCCGCGTTCAGGTCGGCATCGATCGCCATCTGCTTGCCGGGCATCGCGTCGAGCGCGAAGCGCGCCGACACCTCGGCGATGCGGCCCGCACCCTTTGTGACGACGACGAAGTTGATCACCGTCAGGATCGCGAACACGATCACGCCCACCGCGAAGTTTCCGCCGATCAGGAAGTGCGCGAAGGACTCGATGACCTTTCCAGCGGCGTCGGTTCCGGTGTGCCCGTGCATCAGCACCGCCCGGGTCGAGGCGACGTTGAGCGACAGGCGCATCAGCGTCGTCATCAGCAGCACCGAGGGAAAGACCAGGAACTCCAGCGGACGAACCGTATAGGAGGACACGAGCAGGACGACGATCGCCAGGCCGATGTTGAAGGTGAACAGCAGGTCGAGCAGGAGCGGCGGCAGCGGCAACACCATCATCGCCAGCATCAGCACGATCAGCACCGGCACCGCGAGCGCCTGCCACGGCGGAAGCTGCACCGTCACCCCGCCCATGCGAAAGCTCGGGCCGACCGCCTTCGACGCAGCCGTCGCCGCCGGGGTCATTCAGCCGCACCGATCGGGTCGAGATCCGGCGGGACTTGCAGGTCCTGCGGAGCGCGCGGGCGCGTTCCCCTTCCCGGAACGTGGTGGCGCAGCTGATAGACATAGGCGAGCACCTGCGCGACCGCCGTATAGAGCGTGGCCGGGATCTCGCGATCGACCTCGACATGCGCATAGAGAGCGCGCGCGAGCGGCGGCGCCTCGAACAGCGGAACCCCCGCGTCCATCGCGATCTCGCGGATCCTCGCCGCCATGTGATCGGCCCCCTTGGCGACCACGCGCGGCGCGCCCATCGCCGACTCGTCGTACCGGATCGCCACCGCATAGTGCGTCGGGTTCGTGAGCACCACGTCGGCCGCGGGCACCGCGGCGAGCATCCTGCTGCGCGAGATGTCGCGCTGGCGGCTGCGGATTCGCCCGCGCATCAACGGGTCGCCTTCGGCTTCCTTGTACTCCTCGCGCGCTTCCTGGTGAGTCATGCGCAGGTTGCGCCGGTGGCGCCACCACTGCAGCGGAACATCGACCGTCGCGGCGACCACCAGCAGCGAAACCAGCAAGCCGATCCCCGCCGAAATCTCCCCGTGCGCGAAACTCAGCGCCGAGGCGAGCGGCATCGATCCGAGCGCGACGTACCGGTCAAGATGCGTCGCGGCGAACCAGATCGCGAGGCCGGTGAGCGCCGCCGCGAGCGCGCCGAGGCGCGCGAGGTCGACCAGGCTGTCCCTGGAGAAGATCCGCCCCAGTCCCTTGAGCGGGTCGAGTCGGCCGAAGTTGAAGTTCAGCGGTTTTCCCGTCAGCACCGGCCCGCCGGGAATCATCGTCGACGCGGCGCCGGCGCTCGCGAGCACGATGCAGCACGGAACGATGATCCACAGCGCGGCGCTCGCCGCCATCCCGAACCACTGGGTGAGCTGCGTCGTGTCCAGCGCCTGCTGGCGCGAGAATCGCAGGCTGCTGCCGACGAGCTCCAGAGCACTCGCGCCCAGTTCCGGACCGAATGCGATCAGCCCGCCGAGGGCCGCGCCCAGAACGAGCGCGTGGCTCAGGTCGCGCGACCGCGGGAGCTGGCCCTCGGTGCGTGCCTTTTGCAGCTTCTTCGCCGATGGCGGTAGCTGTTTTTCGTCGCGGCTGGTGTCGTTGTCGGCCATTGATCGGGGAGAGATGGAGTTCTCGCCCGATTATTTCGGCAGCCGCTGAAACTCAAGCCGCGATAAGCGCCGGCGCCAACCCCCTTTTCCCACCAAGGCTCCCGGCGCGCAGCGCCCGGGCGCCGGCGCCCTCAGAACCCGAGCTCGTCGAGCAGCTCGTCGACCTGGTCGCGGGCCCTCGTCGCATCGCCTTGCGGGCGAACGCCTGTGGCCGGCGCCGCCGGCGCCGACAACTCGCCCGAACGACGCAATTCGCCCGGCGCGGCCTCGACGAGGACGCGCAGCATCCGATCCTCGAAGCGCGAAATCAGCTCGACAAGGCGCCGGTGGGCTTGCTCCCTGCGGTCGTGATTCGGATGGGCGCGCGCGATCTCGCCGAGTCGCGCGGCGGTGCGCTCGCAGACCGTCGCGACCGCCGCGACCAGGTCGCGCACGCCCTGCTCGCGCAGCGACGCGCTGGTGTTGTCCGAAAGCGTCTGGCCAACGCGCGCCGCGATGCGCGCGAGCTCCGCCTGCTCGGCCCTGGCGAGATCGATCTCGCCGCGCACGCGGCTGGCCGCGTCGCGCCCGAAGGTTTCGAGCGGCGCCGCGCCCGGGCGCTCGTGGGCGGGCATGCACGATTCGTCGTGCCCTTGCCGGTCGTCGTCGATCGCGCGGATCGCGTCGTGCAGCTCACGCGTGATCTCTCCGATCCGCCGGTACACCGGATCTTCGTCGCAGGTCGGCGCGGGGTCGCGGCTTCGGATCGCGGTGTGCATCTCGTTCGCCTCAGGCGCTTTCCGCGTTTTGCAGGATCCTGTTCAGTTTCTCTTCGAGCGTGGCCTTCGTGAACGGCTTGACGATGTACCCCGACGCACCCGATTGGGCGGCGCGGACGATGTCCTCCTTGCGCGCCTCCGCGGTGATCAGCAGCACCGGCAGGTTCTTCAGGTAAGCGTCGCTCCTGATGCACGCGAGAAGCTCGAGCCCGCTCATGTTCGGCATGTTGATGTCGGACACGACGAAGTCGAACTCTCCAGCCTGCAGCTTGGCGAGCGCGACGCGCCCGTCCTCCGCCTCTTCGGCGTCGCCGTGTCCGATCTCCTTGAGCAGGTTGCGCACGATTCGCCTCATGGTCGAGAAATCGTCGACGATCAGGAACCTCAGGTTCGATGTCATTGCTTGTCTCCCTGCGCCGCCCCGGCGCCAGTTGCCGCCGCAGGCGCTTCCTTGTCCTGCGCATGGAGTGCGCCCGCGAGGCTCTCGCCGCCCTCGACGGGCAACTCGACGCCCTTGAGAATTCTCTGCTCGGCCTCGCTGCTGAGGACGACGATCGAGATCCGCCGGTTGCTCGGGTCTCGCGGGTTCGCCTCGTTGAACGGCACGGAGTCGGCCTGCCCGACCACCCGGATCACCTTGCCGATGCGCATTCCGCCCAGGACCAGTTCGCGGCGCGACGAATTGGCGCGATCGGCAGAAAGTTCCCAGTTCGAGTATCCGCGCTGGCCACCGCCGTAGGGCGCGGCGTCGGTATGACCGGACAGGCTGATCCTGTTCTGCACGTCGTTGAGCACCCTGCCGATGTCGCGCAACAGCTCGCGCATGTAGTCCTTGACGACCGCGCTGCCGAGATCGAACATCGGGCGGTTGTGCTCGTCGACGATCTGGATCCTCAGCCCGTCGGGGGTCAGGTCCAGCCGGATCTGCCGGCCGAGTTCGGCGAGCTTCGGGTTGATCGCGATCGCGCCCTCGATCTTCGCCTTGAGCGCCTCGAACTGGATGCGCTCGATGCGACGCTGCTCGGCGCGGGCCGCTGCCAGGTTGATCCGCTTGCGCCCGGGGTCGATCTCGCCCTTCTTGACCTGGCCCGCACTGCGAGAGAGATCCTGGCCACCGCCCTTGATCACGTGCGACGCGTCGCCGCTGCCCGATCCGCCGCTCATCGCAATCTGCAGCGGGGAATTGAAATAGTCGGCGATGCCCTGCAGGTCGCCCTTGGTGGTCGAACCGAGCAGCCACATCAGCAGGAAGAACGCCATCATCGCCGTCACGAAGTCGGCGTAGGCGATCTTCCACGCACCCCCGTGGTGCCCGTGGCCACCCTTCTTGACCCGTTTGACGATCACGGGCTGGAGCTTCTTGTCGTTCGACGCCATTTCGTGTCCGGGAATCGCCGCGGCAGCGGCCGATCAGGCCTTCTTCTGCTTGACGTGCGCCTCGAGCTCGGCAAAGCCCGGACGCTCGGTGGAAAACAGGACCTTGCGCCCGAACTCCACCGCGATCGTCGGGGCGTAGCCCTGCATGCTCGCGAGCAGCGTGATCTTCACGCAGGTCAGTTCCTTGGACGCTTCCTCGCTCTTGAGCTCGAGCAGCTGCGCGATCGGGCTCACGAAACCGTAGGCGAGCAGGATTCCCAGGAAGGTTCCGACCAGCGCGCCGGCGATCATCTGTCCGAGCACCGCCGGAGCGGCGCCCACCGAAGCCATCGTCTTCACGACGCCCAGCACCGCCGCGACGATTCCGAACGCGGGAAGCCCGTCGCCCACCTTCTGGATCGCCGACATCGGTGCGTGCGCCTCCTGGTGGTGGGTCTCGATCTCGCTGTCCATCAGGTTCTCGATCTCGTGCGGGTTCAGGTTTCCCGAGACCATCATGCGCAGGTAGTCGGTGACGAACTCGATCAGGTGATGGTCCTTGGAGACGTTTTCGTACTTGCTGAAGATCGGGCTTTCCGCGGGCGCCTCCACGTCGCGCTCGATCGACATCAACCCTTCCTTGCGCGCCTTTTGCAGCAACTCGTAGAGCAGCGCGAGCAGCTCCATGTAGCGGGCCTTCGTGTACTTCGAGCCCTTGAACACGGTGGGCAGCGTGCGAATCGTCGCCTTCACCACCTTGCCGCTGTTGCCCACGAAGAACGCGCCGAGCGCGGCGCCGGAGATGATGAACATCTCCACTGGCGCCGCCTTGGCGAGCACGCCGAAGTTTCCGCCCGCGAGTGCGTAGCCTCCGAACACGGCGACGATCACGAGGGCGTAACCGATGATGACGAACATAGGGCGAGATACCTGGCTGGAGTGACTTTGTTCACGTCTTCCACCCGGATAACGGCCCACACCCCGCATCCTTGAGCGATCCGGCCCCCTGCGGCGGCCCGCGGGAATGCGAAAAGGCGGGGAACTCCCCGCCTTTTCGTCCGGCCGCCGGAGCCGACCGCCGGTCGGCCGGGCGCGGGTCTCAGTGGATCAGCCCGCCGCGACGCCCCTTGCCGGCGCGCGCCGGGGGCTCGCACAGCCCGCACACGTAATTCGCCGAGAGCTCGTACGAGTGGTTGATGAAGTTCCCCCCGCAGCGCTTGCAGGCAGTCAGGCACAGCATTCCGGAATCGACGAACTTCACCAGCCGCCAGGCGCGCGTGATCGACAGCAGCGGCTCGACGCCGTTGGTCGACACCTCTGCCACGTAGAGCTGGTAGGCCTTCATCAACGCCTCGACTTCGTCGATCGCGCTGGCCTTTTGCAGGTACTCGTAGATATTGAAGAACAGCGATGCGTGGATGTTGGGCTGCCAGCCGATGAACCAGTCGGTGGAAAACGGCAGCTGGCCTTTCGAGGGCGAGCGTCCGGCCACTTCCTTGTAGAGCTTGAGCAGGCGTTCGTAGGGAAGACTGGTCTCGGACTGCAGCAACTGCAGTCGTGCTCCCAGTCCGATCAGCGCGATCGCGCGCTGAAGCTGGCGGCTGTCGTCGAGAAGGCTGCGCGCAACCATGTCAGACGGCCTCCGAGTACTTGCCGGCCATCAGGATGCTCGCGTGCAGTCGCGAAGCGTTCGCGGTTTCGCCGTCGGCACGAGTCGCCCCGTGTTCGGCGAGCAACGACCAGATCATCTGCTCCTCGAACCGGAACCGGCACATCAGCGTGTTTCCGGCCGCTACCTTGATCATCTGCGTGGGCGTGAGCGCCTCGATGATCGATGCCACGTCGTCGGTGATTCCCAGCCTGTACAGGGCCTGCGCACGGTCCGCGCGGATCAGGCGCTGCGCAAGGATGAAATAGGACAGATTGGCTTCCTGTATTTCGGCCATCATCCGATCGTCGAGGCTCATATCCTTCTCCTAGGCACCAGTGTTCGTGGTCGTTTTGAACGTGGGCCCAGTGTCGGCAACTCGCCGTCGATCTTGAATCCGAGATCTTCCCTGAATGAACCCGGTGGATTTCCTACGCGTGTAGGAATTTCACCTACGCGCCCGGATGCGCAGGCCGAGGCGCGTGCGCGCCCCGAGTCGAGTGCGCGCCCCGAGCCATGTGCGCGCCGCGGCTCGCGCATGCGGGCCGTCGCACCCCGGGAAATGCGGCGAATTGCGCAGCGGCGCAAAGCGCGTTCGCGACGCGCACTAAAGCATTCACCTCGTGCTCCGATAACCATTGCAACGGGGTTACCCGCCGTCCGACAGAAGCCAGGGAATGGACTGACGGACAACGCGACCGCGAGCAGACCCGCGAGCGGCGCGAGACCGGTGTCGGTCGGAACTCAGTCTTGCGAAGGAGCAACAAGATGGCCCAAGTGATCAATACCAACCTGATTTCGCTGAATACCCAGCGCAATCTGAGCATGACGCAGAACATGCTGGCGACCTCGATTCAACGCCTGTCCAGCGGATTGCGCGTGAACAGCGCGAAGGACGACGCGGCCGGACTGGCGATCGCCGAGCGCATGAGCGCCCAGGTCCGCGGCATGAACGTCGCGATCCGCAACGCCAACGACGGCATCTCGATGGCGCAGGTGGCCGAGGGCGCGCTCGGCAAGGTCGGCGACATGCTGCAGCGGATGCGCGAACTTGCGGTGCAGTCGGCCAACTCGACCAACAGCGAGTCGGATCGCGACAACCTGAACGCCGAGTTCACGCAGCTCACCGCCGAGATCACCCGCACGCTGGACGGAACGATGTTCAACGGCAAGGCGATCCTCTCGGGCGACGCCGGTTCGATGACCTTCCAGATCGGCGCGGGCACCGCCACGACCGATACGCTCGACGTCGACACGACCGATATGTCGGGCGACAGCGACATCACCGCGGTCGTCGCCGCCGGAATCGACGGCACCGACGCCACCAACGCGACCGAAGCGATCGACCTGATCGACGCAGCGCTCGACCGGGTGAACACCGAGCGCGCGACGATGGGCGCGGTGCAGAACCGCTTCGAATCGGTGATCGGCAGCCTGCAGGTCGCGGTCGAGAACCAGGCGTCGGCGCGAAGCCGGATCATGGACGCGGACTTCGCCTCCGAAACCGCTGCGTTGACCCGCGCGCAGATCCTGCAACAGGCCGGCGTGGCGATGCTCTCGCAAGCCAACGCGGTGCCCAACAACGTCCTGGCGCTGCTGCGCTAGGCGAGATCCGAGCAAGGGTGATGGCGTGAGGGGCGGTCAGTCCCTCACGGCCGGGTCCGGCGTCAAGGCCGTCGGACCCGGTTCTTTTTCTTTCGGAACAGCCGGGGCGAACCCCGCCTGTTTGCTCGTTTTGCCTACGCGGCGCGCGGCTAGTCTCGCGGGATCCCCTCCCCGAAAGGGCTCGCGATGACCCTCAGCATTCCCGCCTGCGACCTCGCCTCGGCGCTGGACAAGCACCACGACGGCGAGTCGATCCTCTCGCTCGACTGCTTCGACACGCTGCTCTGGCGCACGACACACGAGCCGGTCGACGTCTTTGCCGCGATCGGCGCCGGTCACTGCCTGGGTAGCCGCGCGCGTGCCGAACGTCACGCCCGCAAGGCCAAGCGGCTGCGCAGCGCGAGCAACGAAGTCTCGCTCGGCGAGATCTACCGCAGGCTCGAGCGCGACGCCGGCCACGAGCAAATCGAATCCGCGGCCCGGCGCGAGTGGGAGGTCGAATCCGATCACTGCTTCGCGTTCCCGCCAGCGGTTGAACTGATCCGCATTGCCCGTGCGCGCGGCATGCGCGTGATCGTGGTGAGCGACATGTACCTGGGCGCCGCGGGAATCCGCGCGCTGATCGCGCGCGCCGCCACAGAGGAAGTCGCGGCGATGATCGAGCGCGTCTTCTGCTCGAGCGATCACGGCGTATCGAAAGCCGAGGGCCTGTTTCGCACGGTTCTCGCCGAACTCGGCGCGCAGGCGCACGACGTCCTGCACATGGGCGACAACCCGCTCGCCGATCAGCAGTCGCCGCTGCGACTCGGCATTCGCGCGCTGCGCGTCGAGCAGTTCCCGCAGGCGCTCGAGCGCCAGATCCGTCAGGAAGGAGCAGTCGCGGCGATGGTCGACCCGAGGCTGCGCGTCTCGCATCCCAGGCTGCAGCTGCAACGCGCCCCGCTCGCGCTCGCCTGGAGCCGCGCGAGCACCCCCGCGGCACGGCTCGGCCTGTCCGCGCTCGGACCGGTGCTGCACGGATTCGCGCGCTGGCTGGCGAGCGAAATCGAGCAGCTCCAGCTCCAGGGGCGCCGGGTGCGGCCGCTGTTCCTGCTGCGTGACGGTTTCCTGCCGTACCGTGTATTCGAGCGCGTCGCCCCCGAACTCGCGCGCGACGCGAGCCAGGTCGAGCTCAGCCGCTTCGCCGCATTCGCGGCGTCGATACGAAGCGCCGAGGACATCGTCGAGTACATGACCTATGTCTCCGACACGAGCCGCTTCGACGCGATCGCGAGCCAGTTGCTGCTCAACGCGCGAGAGAGCGGCGAGCTGATCCGCCGCGCGCGACGCTCGAGCGACCCGGAGAAGGCGTTTTGCGCCGAGCTGCTGCGCCCGGACAACGTGGCGCTGGTCGCCGCGCGCTCGACCCGGTTCGCGCAGCGCATGCTCGGCTACCTGAACAAGCACGCGACGATCGAGCGCGGCGACACCGTGATGCTGGTCGACATCGGCTACCACGGCACGATCCAGGACCGGATCGCCCCGGTGCTCGCCGCGGAGCTCGGCGTCGAGGTGACCGGGCGCTACCTGCTGATGGGCGACGTCACGCGTGCAGACAGCAACAAGTCCGGGTTCATCGGCCCCGACCGGTACGACGAGCGGGCGCTCGATTGCATTTTCTCGTACGTCGCGATTCTCGAGCAGCTGTGCACCAGCGGGCTCGCGTCGCCGATCGGATACGACGAGTCGGGCGAAGTCCAGCGCAAGGGCGCCGACCTCAAGGCCGCCCAGAGCGTGACGCGCGTCGAGGCGCAACGCGCCTGCCTCGACTACGTCGACGCGTACCGCCGGGCCTACCCGGTGGAACCGCGCTCGATCGACGTCGACGCGCTGCGCCAGAGCGCGTGCGCCGCGTTGTCGCGGCTGCTGTTCCTGCCCTCGCCCGACGAACTCGAAGCCTTGCAGGGCTTCGAGCACGACGTGAACATGGGCGTCGCCGACAAGTTCCAGTTCTTCGACGCGGCGACTGGACGCGACGCGATCGTGCGCCGCGGCCTGAGCTACGCCGAGCACAGGCACGGGCAGTTCATTCCGGCAGAGCTTCGCGGCGAGGGCCTCGCGGTCAGCGTCTCGCACCTCGCTCTCAAACGCTTCGGAATCGACCTGCGGCACGGCGACTTCGATCAGCACGCGATCCGGATTCCGGTTCTGCTCGCCGCGGCCCGCGAGGCCTCGCAGACCGAGATCCAGGCACACCCGACGCACGGCGGCTGGTACATCGCCGCCGTACCGCTCGGCAGCGGCAGCTATGCGGTCGGACTGCGTTTCGGCGCGGTCTTCGAGTGGCTTCAACTTCACGCCGTGGGTCTGGTTCGGGCCGGCGACTTCATGTCGGGCGCGGATCTGTCCGGCGAACGCGACGTCTCGTCGCTGGTCGTGCCCGAAGGCGTCGAGCAGCACGCGAGCGGACTGATGCACTGCGTCGCCGACGACTCGTTCCTGTTCTTTCCGCCACTGGGGAGCGACGGCGCCGACGCGATCCTCACCGTGGTCTTTCGCCCGATCGCCGTGCGCGAGGCGGGCACCGCACGAACCGACCTGGCGCCCCACGCGAACCAGGCCCACGCGGCATAGAACGGCACGCCTGGCCGCCGCACGCCCAGCCGCGAATTGGCAATGCACACCGCCGCTTATCCAACGATCGCCACGCTAAGGTTTCGCTCATATTGGTCGAGCCGTCACTCTTCCAAGGAGCCGTCAAGTGGCACAGATCATCAACACGAACATCCCTTCGCTGAATACCCAGCGAAACCTCAGCACGACCAACGGTCAGCTCGCCCAGGCGATCCAGCGCCTGTCGAGCGGGCTGCGTGTCAACAGCGCAAAGGACGACGCTGCCGGTCTGGCGATCGCCGAGCGGATGAACTCGCAGGTTCGCGGCATGAACGTCGCGATCCGCAACGCCAACGACGGGATCTCGATGGCGCAGGTCGCCGAGGGCGCGCTCGGCAAGGTCGGCGACATGCTGCAGCGCATGCGCGAGCTGGCCGTGCAGTCGGCCAACGCAACCAACAGCAGCTCGGATCGCGACAACCTGAACGCGGAGTTCACCCAGCTCTCGGCCGAGATCGACCGCACGCTCGAGGGAACCAAGTTCAACGGCAAGGCGATCCTCGGAACCGACGCCGCGTCGATGACCTTCCAGATCGGCGCCGGAACGTCTGCGACCGACACGATCGACGTGAACACCAGCGACATGACCTCGGACTCGGACCTGATCGCGGTGATCGCCGCGTCGATCGACGGTTCGGACGCGACCAACGCCTCCGAAGCGATCGACCTGATCGACGCGGCGCTCGACCGTGTGAATACCGAACGCGCGACGATGGGAGCGATGCAGAATCGCTTCGAGTCGATCATCGGCAACCTCCAGGTCGCGACAGAGAACCAGTCGGCGGCGCGCAGCCGGATCATGGACGCGGACTTCGCGGCCGAGACCGCGGCGCTCACTCGCGCGCAGATCCTGCAGCAAGCTGGCAACGCGATGCTCGCGCAGGCGAACCAGATCCCGCAAAACGTCCTGCAGTTGTTGCGCAGCTGACGCCTGCGGTACGAAGGGACGGCACACCCCGGCCGCGGCCGGCTCGCGACGACGTCGCGGGCCGCCCGCGGT
>JAHDXY010000333.1 GCA_023384005.1 Burkholderiaceae bacterium
GACCGCGGCCTGCTCGTGCGCGACCATGACAGGACGCGGTTTGCCGCGGCCCTGCAAGGCGAACTTCGCGAAACCGTCGATGATCGAGGTCGACGCGTTGCCGAATACGCAGTCGATGCCGCGATCGGCCAGGACCTCGAGTATGGCCTCGCCGACCGTCTCCGCGCCTATTCGGACTCTAGCCATGATCGTCGCCTATTCGAGCTTCGCGCCCTGTTCGATCCAGTGTCCCAGCAGCGCGCGTTCGGCGTCGGTCATGCCGCCGCCATCGCCCGGGGGCATGGTGCGCAGCCTCACGGCCGAGTCCCGAATCCGTGCCGCGTGCCGGGCGATTTCCTGCGGCGTGTCGAGCGCGATCCCGCCCGCCGCGGCGGCGTAGCGCTTGTCGTCCGGCACGCTCGAATGACATTCGAGGCAGCGCTCGATCACGACGCGGCGCGCGCTGGCAAAGGGCACGGCATCGGACTGCGATCGGCCCGGCGCGACAGTGCCCACCACCACCGCGCCGATCGCCAGCAGGCCGATCGCGGGCGGCAGCGCCCACTTGCCCGCGCCTCCGGTGGCGACGACGTGGCGCGCGAGCGCGAACGCGACGATCACGAGGCACATCACCACCCAGGCGTAGCGATGTCCGTAGAGCAGCGGGAAGTGCGTCGACAGCATCAGAACGACGGTCGGAAACATCAGGTAGCTGTTGTGCAGCGTGCGCAGGTAGGCGCGCCGGACCAGTGCGGCGTCGGGCTGCGCGCCGGTGGCCCGAGCCGTACTCATGCTCGTGAGACCCGGGACAACCCGGAGCCAGACGTTCAGCGTCATGATCGATCCGAGCAGCGCGCCGGTGTGCACGAACAACAGGCGTCCGGAGAGCAGCTGCGAAAGCCCCCAGGCGAGCAGCAGCAGCAGGGCGATCGAAACGCCGCCTGCGGCCAGCACGCTGTCCCCGAGCCGGCTCGACCACAAGCGGTCGTAACACCACCAGCCCAGCGCGAAGAGCAGCAGCGCGAGCGCGGTGCCGATCACCGCGTCGGCCCACTCGCGACCGGACGCATCGAAAAAGACCCCCGAGTACGACCCTGCGGCGAGCAGGACCATCCCGCTCACCCAGGTGAACGTCGTTTCGCGCTTGAACCAGACGTGGGTCTTGGGCTGTACCGGTTTGTTCGCGTCGAGCCTTTCGACCAGCAGCGAGCCGGAAAGGTCGACGATCCACGGCTCGCCGGCTTCACCGCGTGCGCTGCGTTGCGCGCTGCCGAAGATGCGGGCGAGCCAGAGAAGATAGAGCGACCCCCCGAGCCACGAGATGCCGGCCATCACGTGAAACCAGCGCAAGACGAGGTTCAGCCACTCTGCCGGATTCAGCTCCACGGCACGATCTCGTCTTCGTGAGCGAGCAGCATGCCGATCAGCCGATCAGCCGATCAGCCGGTCGAGCCGGTCGAGCCGGTCGAGCCGGTCGAGCCGGTCGAGCCGGTCGAGCCGGGAGCGGTGCAGCTCGAGGCTCGGGAATCCGTCGTCGCGCAACGATCGGCGCTGCCTTTCCAGGATCGCCCGAATGCGGGCCGCCGGGTCGTTCGTCATGCCCGCAGTCGCCGGTTGGCGGCGGCCGCACCTGCTCTCGCTCTGCGCAGCGCCGGCACGCCGAGCGTCGCGATCACGAAGAGCGCGGTGACGAGTTTCAGGTCCGACGGATTGACGCCGACGGCGAGTCCGACCGACACGACCTGGTAGTAGACGATCGAGCCGACGAAGGGCGCGGCGAGTTGTGCGAGCACCGATTGCCGGCCCGTGAGGGCTTCGCCGATGATCAGCGCGGCCAGGCCATTGATCAGCAGGCCGAAACCCATCGCGACGTCGGCGTATCCCTGGATCTGGGCGACGGAGGCGCCGGCGAAGGCGGTGAGCGCGTTGGCCAGCCCCAGGCCGACGATGATCGCGCGCGCCGTGCCGATCCCCTGCGAGCGCGCCATCGTTTCGTTCGACCCGACGGCCCTGAAGCCAAGACCGACCTCGGTGCGCATCAGCCACAGCGCCAGCGCCAGGCAGGCGAGCACCAGGATGCTCCAGGTGAGGATCTGCGCCGGGACCGAACGCGTGAAGCCGGCCCACAACGCGTCGAACACGTTCAACTCGGTGAACAGCGGGATGTTCGATTTCCCCATGATTCTCAGGTCGATGCTCCAGAGCATCGTGATCAGCAGGATGCCGGCGAGCAGCGTATTGATCTTCAGGTGCAGGTGCATCAGCGCGGTCGCGCATCCGGCGACAAAGCCAGCGGCAATGCTGATCAGGACCGCGATCCACGGCGGAACCTGCATGACGAGCAGCGTCGCGCACAGGCACCCGCCCAGCGCGAAGCTGCCCTCGCAGGAAAGGTCGGGGAAATTCAGGAGTCGAAACGGGATCATGATCCCGAACGCGACGAAGCCGTAGAGCAGGCCCTGCGCGAGCGTGATCGGGAAGAGGTTGGCGAAGATCGAGAGGAATTCCATCGTGTCGCTCGCTCTCAGGTCAACAGCGCATCGTCGCGGTTGAGCCCGAAGCGCTCGACCAGCTTGTGTACGGTCAGTTCTGCCTTCTCGGCCTGGTCGGCCTCGTAGATCACCCGTCCGCTGTCGAGCATCGCGAGCCGGTTGCCGTGGTCGATCGCGTGCTGCATGTTGTGGGTCACCATCAGCGTCGTGACGCCGGTCCTGGAGATCGCCGCGATCGTCGCCGCCATGACGACGGCGGCCGTGCGCGGGTCGAGTGCGGCGGTGTGCTCGTCCAGGATCAGGATGCGCGGCTGGCGCAGCAAGGCCATCACCAGCGACAGCGCCTGGCGCTGTCCGCCCGAGAGGCTGTCCGTTCGCACCCGCATTCGATCCTCGAGCCCCAGTCCGAGCGCTGACAGTTCACGGCGAAAGCGCTCGGTGCGCTCTCGCGGGAGCGCGTACCTGAAACCCCGTCGACAACCGCGCGAATCGGCGATCGCGAGGTTCTCCTGGACCGTCAGATCGGGCGCGGTGCCGAGCGTCGGGTCCTGAAAGACGCGCGCGATCTGTGCGCTGCGACGGTGAGCCGGAATCGCGGTGACATCGTCGCCATCGATTCTCACCGTACCGCTATCGGGCTGCACCTCGCCGGCAACGACGTTGAGCAAGGTCGACTTGCCCGCGCCGTTGCCGCCGATCAGTACCGCGAAGTCACCCTCGCGCAGATCGAGATCGACGCCATCGAGCGCGAGCCTCTCGTCCGGACTGCCTGCATTGAAGGTCTTGCTGACCCCTTCGAGTGCGAGCACGAGCGCGAGCCTTCAGTCGACCAGGCAGTTGCAGTTCGCCAGCGAGGCGGGCAACTGAATGCCGAGCTTCTCGAGCTGCGACTTGCTGATCACGATCGTGTGTTCGGCGGGCGTCGGAACGCTGGGCCGGATGTCGGACACCTTGGCGCCCTTGAGGATCTTCTCGACGATCTCGGCCGTGTTCGCGCCGATCTTCTTCCAGTTCACCGAGTAGCTGCCGAGCATTTCCTTCTTCATCACCGGTGCGGGCAAGCCGTTGAAGGTCGGGATCTTCATCTGCGCGGTCAGAGCCGCGATCTGCGAGGTCACCGGCTGAAAGAGATTCGACGGAGTCACGTAGAGCGCGTCGACTTTGCCGGCGAAGGTCTGCAGCCGCTGCGGCAGGTCGTTGGTGTTGTCCACCGCCACGGTGACCAGTTCGATGCCGTGCTTGGGCGCGAACTCGATCAGCCGCTTGCGCAGCGCGTTGTCGGAGTCGTCTCCGGGGTTGAACGGCAGGCCCAGGCGTTTGGTATTGGGCAGCAGAGTCTTGATGAACTTCAGCGTGCCATCCATGTCGACCAGGTTCGACGCGCCCGTCATCGTCTTGCTCGGGGTGTTCCAGTCAGGGATCACGCCGGCGACCACCGGATCCTGCACGGCTGAGAACACGATCGGGATGCCACTGTCGCCGATCGCGCGCACCGCGGTTTGCGTTACCGGGGTCGTGATCGTGATGATCACGTCGGGCTTGCCGGCAGCGACTTTCGTCAGCATCTGGGGGATCAGGTTGCGCTCCCAGTTGACGTGCGAGAACGGGAACGTGATGTCGCTTCCTTCCTTGTAACCGCGTTCGGCCATCGATGCCTTCATTCCGTCGATGACCTCCTGTAGAGCAGGGTGCTCACCGAAGGAAGTCACCGCGACCACTTTGGGGGCGGCGGTCGCGGTCAATGCGCAGAAAACTCCGGCGAGAAGTGCAAGCGATCGGACGATCATGGTAGTCCTTCCTATGGGTTGTGTGAGTCGGCGCCGCGCGCGTCGCGGGTGATGAATTCCGACAGATGACGGTTGAACAGTTCAGGGCTCTCCAGATTGAGCATGTGGCCGACGCCCGGGAGCACGTGCAGCTCCGAGTTCGGAATCGCCTCCTGCATCGCGCGCATCATC
>JAHDXY010000334.1 GCA_023384005.1 Burkholderiaceae bacterium
TGATCGCGCCGATCGCGATGGAGCAGGGGCTGCGCTTTGCGATCCGCGAGGGCGGACGCACGGTGGGCGCGGGCGTCGTCGCCAAGGTTCTGGACTGATCGGGCGAGCGTCGCGCACGCTGGCAGCAGGAAAAACCCGGGCGGCACGCGCCGCCCATCGCTCTTTAAGGGAAACGAGATGCAGAACCAGAAGATCAGAATTCGCCTCAAGGCCTTCGACTACAAGCTGATCGACCAGTCGGCGGCCGAGATCGTCGAAACGGCGAAACGCACCGGGGCGGTCGTTCGCGGCCCGGTGCCGCTGCCGACGCGAATCCAGCGCTACGACGTGCTGCGTTCGCCGCACGTGAACAAGACCTCGCGCGACCAGTTCGAGATCCGCACCCACCTTCGCCTGATGGACATCGTCGAGCCGACCGACAAGACGGTCGACGCGCTGATGAAACTCGACCTGCCCGCGGGGGTGGACGTCGAGATCAAGTTGCAATAAGCCCTGTTTGGAGAAAACCCCGGACCGGGTTATTATTGAAAGCTTTCCCGAGCCACGCCAGCGTGGGCCGGGCAGAGCCCGGTCGAAGCCGGGCGGCAAGTTCGTTGACGTTGAAGCAGGGTCGTTCGCACCAGCGGACGGCGCAGGGATCGGCCGGACGCGACAGCGCACGGCAAAGCTACACCCGGCCAATCGCAGCCGGGATCGGAGAGAACAATGAGCCTTGGCCTTGTGGGACGCAAGGTCGGCATGATGCGCATCTTCACCGACGATGGCGATTCCATCCCGGTGACGGTGCTCGACGTGTCGAACAACCGCGTCGCCCAAATCAAGACCGTCGACAAGGACGGGTACAACGCCGTGCAGGTCGCGTTCGGAGCGCGCCGCGCGTCGCGTGTCAGCAAGCCCCAGGCCGGACACTTCGCGAAAGCGGGGATCGAGGCCGCGAGCGTGCTCAACGAGTTCCGCGTCGCAGACGATGCCATCGCCGCGCTCGCGCCCGGCGCCGCGATCAGCGCCGAGATCTTCCAGGTCGGCCAGCGCGTGGACGTTTCGGGCACCACGCACGGCAAGGGCTTCGCCGGAACGATCAAGCGCCACAACTTCGGCTCCGGGCGTGCCTCGCACGGGAACTCGCGTTCGCACAACGTGCCGGGTTCGATCGGCATGGCACAGGATCCGGGCCGCGTGTTTCCGGGCAAGCGCATGGCGGGGCATATGGGCGCGGTATCGAGCACGGTGCAAAACCTGCAGGTCGAACGCGTGGACGCCGAGCGCCAGTTGCTGCTCGTGCGCGGAGCGGTTCCCGGCGCCAAGAACGGCAACGTCGTGGTCACGCCGACCGTGCGTGCGCCGGCCAAGGGCTAAGGAGCGGCGATGGAACTCAAACTACTGAACGAGCAGGGTCAGGCCGCGTCCAGCGTCGAGGCGCCCGACACGATCTTCGCGCGCGACTTCAACGAGCCGCTGATTCACCAGGTGGTGATCGCATTCCAGGCCAACGCCCGCAGCGCGAATCGCAAGCAGAAGTCGCGTGCCGAGGTGCGCCACTCGACCAAGAAGCCGTACCGTCAAAAGGGCACCGGGCGCGCGCGCGCCGGCATGACCTCCAGCCCGATCTGGCGCGGCGGTGGCGTCACGTTCCCGAACGCGCCGGATGAGAACTTCAGCCAAAAGGTCAATCGCAAGATGTACCGCGCGGGGCTGTGCTCGATCCTCTCGCAACTCGCCCGCGACGGGCGCCTCGCGGTGGTCGACGGATTCTCGGTCGACGCGCCCAAGACGAAGCTGCTCACGGAAAAGCTCAAGGCAATGGGGCTGAGCTCGGTGCTGGTGATCACCGACACGCTCGACGAGAACCTGCTGCTCGCTTCGCGCAACCTGGCCAACGTCCTGGTGGTCGAGCCCAGGCACGCCGATCCGGTCGCGCTGGTGCACTACGACAAGGTGCTGATCACCAAGCCGGCGCTGGCCAGGGTTCAGGAGATGCTGGCATGAACCAGGAAAGACTGATGAAGGTGCTGCTCGCGCCGATCGTTTCCGAGAAGAGCACGCTGGTCGCCGAGAAGAACGAGCAGGTCGCGTTTCGCGTGATGCAGGACGCCACCAAGCCGGAGATCAAGGCGGCGGTGGAGCTGCTGTTCAAGGTCCAGGTCGAGTCGGTGCAGGTGCTCAACACCAAGGGCAAGGCCAAGCGCTTCGGCGGAAGTCCTGGGCGGCGGCGCAATGTTCGCAAAGCGTACGTCAGCCTCGCGCCGGGCCAGGAAATCAACTTCGCGGAGGCCGGCTAAATGGCGCTCGTCAAACTCAAGCCGACCTCGCCGGGGCGCCGCGCGATGGTCAAGGTGGTCACGCCGGGCCTGCACAAGGGCAAGCCCGAGGCTTCGCTGGTCGAGCCGCAGACACGTGGCTCCGGGCGCAACAACCTCGGGCACATCACCACGCGCCACAAGGGCGGTGGCCACAAGTCGCACTACCGGATCATCGACTTCCGTCGCAACAAGGACGGCATCCCCGCGAAGGTCGAGCGCCTCGAGTACGACCCGAACCGCAGCGCGCGCATCGCGCTCCTTTGCTACGCCGACGGCGAGCGCCGCTACATCCTCGCGCCGCGCGGCGTCGAGGTCGGCAACTCGCTGATGAGCGGCTCCGAAGCGCCGATCCGATCGGGCAACACGCTGCCGATCCGCAACATCCCGGTCGGCTCGTCGATCCACGCGATCGAGATGACCCCGGGAAAAGGCGCGCAGATCGCGCGCTCGGCGGGCACCTCGGCGCGGCTTCTGGCGCGCGAAGGCACCTACGCGCAGGTTCGCCTGCGCTCGGGCGAGATCCGCAAGGTGCACATTGAGTGCCGCGCGACGATCGGCGAGGTGGGCAACGAGGAACACAGCCTGCGCACGATCGGCAAGGCCGGCGCGAACCGCTGGCGCGGAATCCGCCCGACGGTGCGAGGCATTTGCATGAACCCGGTCGACCACCCGCACGGCGGGCGCTCCAACGGCGGCGGTCACCCGGTCTCGCCCTGGGGCACGCCGACCAAGGGCTTCAAGACCCGCCGCAACAAGCGCACTGACACGATGATCGTGCAGCGTCGCGGCCGCAAGTAACAGGTGAGAGGCGAATAAGTCATGGCACGTTCAGTAAAGAAAGGGCCCTTCGTCGACGCCCACCTGATGCACAAGGTCGACGCCGCGATGAGCACGAAGGACAAGAGGCCGATCAAGACCTGGTCGCGCCGCTCAACGATCGTCCCGGAGTTCATCGGTCTGACGATCGCGGTCCACAACGGGCGCCAGCACGTGCCGGTCTACATCAACGAGAACATGGTCGGGCACAAGCTCGGCGAGTTCGCGCTGACGCGCACGTTCAAGGGCCACGCAGCCGACAAGAAGTCGGCGGTCAAGCGCTAAGGGGGCGAAGATGGAAACTCAGGCATCACTGCGCGGCGTTCGCCTCTCGGCCCAGAAGGGACGGCTGGTGGCCGACCTGATCCGGGGAAAGCGGGTCGAACAGGCGCTGAACATCCTGGCTTTTTCGCCCAAGAAGGCCGCGGTGATCGTCAAGAAGGTGCTCGAGTCGGCGATCGCCAACGCCGAGCACAACGACGGGGCCGACATCGACGAGCTCAAGATCACGTCGATCCACATCGAGAAGGGCGCGTCGCTCAAGCGCATGCAACCGCGCGCCAAGGGGCGCGGCTGCAGTATCGAGAAGCAGACCTGCCACATCTACGTCAAGGTCGGCGCCTGAGGCGGCCGGAAGGAAAGCATGGGACAGAAAATACATCCGACCGGGTTCCGCCTCGCGGTCACGCGCAACTGGGCGTCGCGTTGGTATGCCAACGACCGGCTCTTTCCGCAGATGCTCAACGAGGATCTGCGAGTGCGCGAGTACCTTCGGCGCAAGCTCAAGAACGCCTCGGTCGGCCGGGTCGTGATCGAGCGCCCGGCCAAGAACGCGCGCATCACGATCTACTCGGCGCGTCCGGGCGTGGTGATCGGCAAGAAGGGCGAGGACATCGAGAACCTCAAGGTCGACCTGGCGCGCCTGATCGGCGTGCCGGTGCACGTGAACATCGAGGAGATCCGCAAGCCCGAGACCGACGCGCAGCTGATCGCCGACTCGATCACGCAGCAGCTCGAGCGCCGCATCATGTTTCGCCGTGCGATGAAACGCGCGATGCAAAACGCGATGCGCCTTGGCGCCCAGGGCGTCAAGATCATGAGCTCCGGGCGGCTCAACGGCGCGGAGATCGCGCGTGTCGAGTGGTACCGCGAAGGCCGCGTGCCGCTGCACACGCTGCGCGCCGACATCGACTACGCGACCTCCGAGGCGCGCACGACCTACGGCGTCATCGGCGTCAAGGTCTGGGTGTTCAAGGGCGAGATTCTCGGCCGCAACGAGCAGCCGGCGGCCGCTCCGGACAC
>JAHDXY010000010.1 GCA_023384005.1 Burkholderiaceae bacterium
GCGCCTTGTAGGCCTTGCCCATGTACCCCGCCCACTCCGGATGGAAATGGAAGCGGCCCTGCACGTCCGCGGCCTCCGACTCTGCGGTTTCGTAGCGCTTGTCACGCGGATACAGATAGCCTTCCAGCACGTACTCGGAATCGGCCAGGGTATAGGCATCGATCGTGCGGCACTTCACCAGCCGCACCGGTGAGCCCTGCACCGCACCGGCGATGCCGATCTCGTCGCAGCCCTTCGGCAGAATCGCGTAATCAAAGCCCGAACCGGCTACGAAAGTACAGGACGGCGGCACGCCGAAACACATAGTCAGGGGGATCGGCTCGTCGTCCTTGTAGTGCTCCGTCATGACCTGCCACATGTGGGAACCCGGCGAGATCTGGAAGGTACCGACGTTGCCCCAGCGGAAATTCATCCGGTTGTAGCCAATATGGCTGCCACCGTCGAAATACGGTCCCACCACGCACGAGATGCCCGAACCGATCGTCAACTCGGTCTCGAGCGGCGTGTGGCGAATGGCGGTGATCCATCTATTGACGTCCAGATCGTCGGTGATGACTTCCTCCTGAACGGGCGCCTCCTCCTGCGAGATGATCACGGGCGGGATCGGACGGTCGATGGCTCGGGCCACTTTCCTCACGCGATCAGGCGAGTTCTCCCACCCGAACAAGGCTTCGACGACCTTGATGTCGCCGAAAAGGTTGGTGATCGCGCGGGCGTGCGGCTTGCCCTTGACGTTGTTGAACAGCATCGGCAGGCTGCCATCGAAGATCTTCTGCAAGCCGGTGATCTCGAGATCCGGATCCACTTCCTTGTCGGTTTCGATCAGATAGCCCTGGGACCGAAACCACTCCACCGCCTCGCGCAAATCCTTGACGCCAGCCCTGGTCGCGATCCTGTTCGTTACATCGTCCATTGTCCTTCCTCCGTTTGCTTCAAAGTTTAGAATCGGGGGTACTCATCAAGTGCGTTACGCAAGATGAGCGACCTCCTTGGTACGCATTTTCCCGTCCCAGCGCCGCGCGAAATCGGCCGGAAGACCGAACTGGTCGAGAACTCGAGCCACCACGTGGTTGACGATGTCGTCGATGCTTTGCGGGTGGTTGTAGAAAGCCGGCATGGGCGGCATGATCGTGACGCCCATGCGCGAGAGCTTCAGCATGTTCTCGAGATGGATATCGTTGAGTGGCATCTCACGTGCAACCAGCACCAGCGGACGCCGCTCCTTGAGAATCACGTCGGCGGCGCGATGGACCAGGTGATCGCCGATGCCGTGGGCAATTGCCGCAAGAGTGCGCATCGAGCATGGCGCGATGACCATCCCCTCGGTCACGAAAGACCCCGAGGACACCGTAGCGCCCATGTTGCCTTCGGAATGCGTCACGGTCGCCAGTGCGCGCACCTGCTGAAGGGAGAGACTGGTTTCGTGCTCGATGGTTTGCTTGGCCCACTTGCTCACCACCAGGTGGGTTTCGACGTCGGACCCGTGCAGCGCCTCGAGCAGTCGAACTCCGAATATGGCGCCGGTGGCGCCGGTGATTCCGACAATCAGTCTCTTCATAACCTCAATCTCGGCGATGGAATTCCGGGCCACATTCGGCGAGCAGTCCACTCAATGGACTATTTGGCTTCTCTGTAACCACCTGATGTGTAGCTATCGGGTCAACTGACGGTGAGTTGGTGGACAAACGGTAGCAAAACAGGCAGCTGGCTGACAACACGCGGCGCTGCTAAACATTGTCACTATGTGGACTACGCGTCGGGAGACGTCAAACTGTACGCTTCCCGGCGAGCCAGGCGTTTGCATTGCGGTGCCGACTCAACTCCCGGGGCGGGCGTTGAGCGAGAGGGTCACGGGTGGACTGAATGCTCCAGACTCTTCTCCAACTGCGCGACTTCCAGTCCGATCAGGCTCGCGATCTCTTCCTGGCGCTCCGCGGACATGCGACTCGATATGGCGCCGATGCTGATCGCCAGAAATGGTTCGCTGAATCGGGAGCGGATCGGCAAGCCGACCGAGCTAGCACCAGGGGTGATGTGCACGTCATTTACCGCATAGCCGAGTTCCTTGCATCGGTTGATCATGTTCATCAGCGACCTCGACGTCAGGTCGTTGTATGCCCCCAGCCTGAGCGCGTTGGCGGAGACGATCTCGTCCACGGCCTGCTCGGGTAGCGACATCAGGAGCGCAAGTCCGCCCGCGCCGACTCCAAGCGGTCGTCGCGTGCCGACATCCAGGGTCAGCGCCTTGATGGGGAACGAGCCCTCTTTACGATCTATGCAAACAGCGTCGTAGCCGCTACGAATCGTCAGAAAAACCGTATCGCCGGTCTTCTCGGCAAGCCGCTCCAGGGCGGGACGACAGATGTCGCGCAGGTTGAAGCTTGAAGACGCTGCCAGTCCCAGTTCAAAGACCAGATGTCCGAGAAAGTATCGGTGGGTGCGGGAATCCTGCCTGACCATGCCTTCAGCCATCAGGCATTTGAGAATACGGTGGGCCGTTGGGCGCTCGAGCTTTGCGTGGCGAGAAATATCGACGAGGCGTAACCCCGTGCTGTTGCGCGATGCAATGACACGCAGGACTTGGGCGGCACGTTCAATGCTTTGCGTGCCGGCGACAGGTTTCCGGATGGTCGTATCGGCCACTTGATCCCCTAGCAGCTTGATGCGAAACCTGCCATCGGTTTCGCGGCGGATGCGTTGATCTTGGAAGCCAACCAGACGAGGTCAGACAGATTCGCGGTCAATTGGATCCCCAGACTGCGATGTTCGCCTACTTCTCGCCGGAGTCGCGAGTGCCCGGCGATCATCCGCTGCGCCGGATCAAGGAGCACGCCGACGCGGTGCTGCGCTCGATGAACGCGGAACTCGATCGGCTGTACGCGAGCACGGGTCGCCCGTCGATTCCGCCCGAGCGGCTCCTGAAGGCGAGCCTGCTCGTTGCGCCGTACTCGGTGCGCTCGGACCGGATGTTCTGCGAGATGCCCGACTACAACATCTTGTTCCGATGGTTCCTGGACATGAGCCTGGACGAGCGGGGGCTGGACCAGTCGGCGTTCTCGCGGCTGCGAACCCTGCTCACGGGCGAGGAGCCCGCGCGCATGCGCCGCTCTGGACCTCAACTGGCGCGTCTCGTCGGTCATCATCGTCGTGTCGGGCCGTTTCCCATCGAGCTGCTCGTATGGTCTCGCCCCCGCCCGTCTCGTCCCGGCGCGAAAAAACCGTAGAGTAGATGCCATGCGCAAACTACCGTCCCTTTCATCTCTGCTCGCGTTCGAGGCGGCGGCACGGCATCTCAGCTTTACCCGAGCCGCGACCGAACTCAATGTGACGCAGGGCGCGATCAGCCAGCGCATCAAGACCCTAGAAGATCTGCTCGGCCAGTTGTTGTTCGTTCGCGACGGCAATGCGCTGCGCATGACGGATACGGGAATCGAATATCTGGCGGCGATTCGCCACGTCATCCGTGATATCCGCAGTGCGACGGATCGAACTGTCAACCGGCAACGCGGCGACGTGCTGACGATCGGCTGCCTGGGAACGTTCGCGCTCAAATGCCTCCTTCCATGCCTCGGCGACTTCCGAAGACTGTATCCCGAGATAGAGGTTCGCCTTCGCACTCCCGTTCCATTCGAAAGCTCGCCGATCCATGACTACGACGTCTCGATTCAGCACGGGTTCGTCGCGCGCTGGCCGCATATGTCAGCCGTCAAGCTCGAGGACGAGGAATGCTTCCCTGTCTGTAGCCCGCTGCTCCTGAATGGAGAGCGGGGCCTTTCGGAACTGTCGGATCTGACCCGGCACACCGTCATTCGGACGTCCTCGCCCCTCGTCCCGCAGGATGAATGGCCACTTTGGCTCGAACAGGCGGGATTGCCGGGATTGGCGTTCGAGGCTGAGTTGAGCTGCGACTTCCTGTACCCGTGCTACCAGGCGGCCATTGACGGGTTGGGAATTGCCATGGGACGGACAGCCGTCGTCCGTCGCGACATAGCGGCCGGGCGTCTCGTAGAGCCCTTTTCGATCAGGATGAGTTCGCCGCTCGGCTATCATCTCATCGTCGCCCCTGATCGGGCCGAACTACCTAAGGTGAAACTCTTCCGTAGTTGGGCGCTCGCAGCGCTAAGGGGGGCGTAGGATTGCCCGACACCAGGCAGTGGGAGAGGGTGGACAGCCTACCCGCTGCCGGCCATTAGATCGACTAATGGCGACATCGGCAAAATTGGCTTGGCGGCGGATACGAAGCTCTTTACATTGCGACAGTCTCCGGTTCGATCGACGTCCGCCGGACACAAAGCCAGCATTGACGGTAGTTTCGGGCAATTCAGGGGGTGTTCACGATTTGAATTGTGACTTGCCGATTTGCGATGCTTTGGAGTTTGACCGCCCCGAGGCGACGCATGAACGCGGGCAAGACGCTGTTCGCGCAGGTGATCGAGTTCGTGCGGCGGAAGACCTTCGGGCGCAGCTGCGATGCTCTCGCCCAACGCCGGATCGCACGCCCCCGGGTGCTCCAGGCGCAGGAGCCGTCGGTGCTCGGTCTCGATGCGAGCGTTTACGCGCTCGATGCCGCCACCGGCGACCTGATGGACCGGGGCTGTCTGGGGCAGCGCGACGATCGCGTGATTTGCGACCAGCCCCACCTGCGTGTTCGTCGCCTTGAGCCAATTGATCCTGTTCGACATCTGACCGGACACTACTGATTCCAACTGATGTTGCATGCTTCTTCTTGACTCGCCGTCAGCCAGATCCGATCGACGCGGCGCCCGACGGCGGCCCCTGGCCCGAGCAACCCTCCCGAAGGAGATTCCGATGAAGACCCTTGCAAGACGCGTCGCCACATTGCTGTTGTGCGCAACGGCGGCGACCACGGCCCAAGCGCAACCGATGGCCGCGCTCGCCAGCGCCGCCGAGAAGAAACCCGCGGTCACCTGGTACGAAAGTTCACCATCCGAGCAGGCCGACAAGGTCATTGCGGCGTTCAACGCCAAGTACCCCAACGTGAAGGTCCGGCATACTCGTCTGGTGGGCGGCAACGAGCTTGCCGTGCGCACGGTGCAGGAAATGCAGGCACGCGGTTATACCGGCGACGTACTCACCGGCGGCGCGGACCACCTGTGGCAGCTCAAGGGCCGCGGCCTTCTGGAGTCGGTCGACTGGAACGCATTGGGCGCGGGAAAGGACATGGCACCCAACGCGAACATGATCAGCACGGCGGCGTCCGTCTACGTCGTTTCGTGGAACAGCAAGAAGGTGACCGACGCCGAGGCTCCGTCCACCTGGGAACAGGTGCTCGATCCGAAATGGAGCGGCCGGATCGGCTCATGGGTGCGTGCCGCCGCGTTTGCACAGCTTGCGGCCAACGAGGGTGAAGACAAGGCCACCCAGCAGCTCGAGCGCTTCGTTGCGCTCAAGCCCATGTTGTTCAAGAGCACATTTCC
Organism: Burkholderiaceae bacterium; assembly: GCA_023384005.1. Lineage (GTDB taxonomy): Bacteria > Pseudomonadota > Gammaproteobacteria > Burkholderiales > Burkholderiaceae_E > Quisquiliibacterium. The sequence goes on from JAHDXY010000010.1 coordinate 5,439, forward strand.
GCTCGCCCAGGCCGTCGGCGCCGGCGAGATCGACCTGGGCATCGGGTTCTATCACTCCACGTTGCCGCCGCTCAATGCTGGCGCGCCGATCAAGATGCGGGCCCTGGACGTCGTGCCGATGCACATCATCTATTCGGGTATCAGCAAGGGCGCGAAGAACCTGGAAGGCGCCAAGCTGCTGCTGGCCTGGCTGGCATCGGAGGAAGGCGCGCTGGCCTACGAGGGTGCAACCGGCCGCGGCAACCCGCTGATGGCCAGGACCAAGACCGCCCAGTTCATCCAGGGCAAGAAACTGTCCGAATGGCCGCCTGAAAAATCGGGCGAACTCGGCACCCTCAATGAGCGTTACAACAAGATACTGGAAACGGTCGGGGCCGCACGGTGAGCCTGCGGCAGCAACTTTCGCCATTGAACATCGGGCTGTTGCTGCTGCTCTTGTACCTGGTGGTAGTGCCGCTGACCCTGCTGCTGGTCGCCAGTTTCACACCCACCGGACTGCCCCTGGACCCCGGCTGGGGCCTGGTCCATTTCCGCAGCGTCTACGGCGATCCGGGTTTCTACACCCTGGTCGGCAATACCGTGGTGTTCGCGTTGGGCTGCACGGCAGGCGCGCTGCTGGTGGGCGCAATGCTGGCCTGGCTGGTAGAACGAACCGACCTGCCGTTCAAGGCAACGGCGCGGGTGACGATTGCGCTTCCCATGGTGCTGCCGCCCTTTCTGCTAGCCATGGGCTGGGCACTGCTGGCCAGTCCGCGCAGCGGCTCGCTGAACGAGGTGCTCAAGGTGCTGTTCGAGCTGGACCAGGGACCGCTGAACATCTATTCGCTGGGCGGCATGGTGTTCGTCGAGACCCTGGCTCTGGTGCCATCCGTCTACCTGATCCTGTCCAGCGCATTTCGCAACATGGACCCGGCGCTCGAGGAGGCCGCCATGACCAGCGGTGCGCGCTGGCCCCAGATGATCCGGCGCATCTTCCTGCCGATGCTGGCGCCCGCACTGCTTGCCGCCGCGGCCTACCTGCTGATTGTCGGTTTCCTGGTGTTCGACGTGCCCGGTACGCTGGGCCTTCCCGTGGGCATCTTCGTCGTGTCGTCGCGCATCGTGTACCTGGCCACCGACCAGTCCGGCGGTACTGCGGCATACGGACAGATCGCCGCCATCGGGGTCACGTTCCTGTTGCTGCTGCTCGCCCTGGCATGGGCCTACCGCCGGCTCACCGCGCAGGCTAGCCGTTTCGTCACGGTGACAGGCAAGGGTTACCGTCCACGCGAGCTCAAGCTCGGCGCGCTGACACCGCTGGCCCTCGGCCTGGTCGTTCTGTATTTCGTACTGTCGGTCGTTGCGCCGCTGGGGCTGCTGTTGTGGACCAGCCTGGCACCGTACCTGGCGCCGGTCAGCTGGGAGATGTTGCCCAAGCTCAGTCTGGACAACCACATCGCACTGTTCGGCAACAAGCGCCTGGGCGCTGCCAGCTGGCGCTCGATCTGGATTTCCGCGCTGAGCGCCACGATCGTCACGACGATCGCGCTGCTGGTGGCCTGGGCAGTGCTGCGGGGCAAGGGCCGCGCTCGCAAGGTGATTGACACCTTGTCGTTCATGCCGCTGGCGATTCCCGGAACCATGATCGGCATGGCACTGGTCTACGTCTACCTGACGCTGAGTTTCATCCCGGTCTACGGCACTGCGTGGATCATGGTGATTGCTTATGTCACGGTCTACCTGTCGTTTACCTCCCGCGCTGCCAATGCGACGCTGATCCAGCTGCACCCCGAACTCGAAGAGGCGGCGCGCACCAGCGGCGGCACGCCAGCCTACACCATCCGGCGCATCGTGCTGCCGCTGATGCTGCCAGCACTGGCCGGCGCCTGGGTCTGGGTCGTCGCGCACGTGATGCGCGAACTCTCGACCGCCTTGTTGCTGCAGGGCGATGACAACGCCACGGTCGCGGTACAGCTGTGGAGCTACTGGTCGGGCGGGGAGCCGAACAAGGCGGCCGCCGTCGGTGTCTGGCTAGTGCTGGCGATGACCGTGGTCACGATCGGCTGGCAATGGCTCTCGGCGCGGCGGCCTGTCGCGCCGGCGCAATGAGGAAAAATGCTGAACATCGAAGAGCTCTGGCTCACCTACCCCGGCGCCGCCCAGCCGTCGGTCAAGGGCATCTCTCTGAGGGTCGAGCCGGGCGAGTTCCTGACCCTGCTGGGCCCGAGCGGCTGCGGCAAGACCTCGACCCTGCGCAGCATCGCCGGACTCGAAACACCCGACTCCGGGCGTATCACGATCGGCGACACACTGGTGTTCGGCGACGGCGGACGCTGCAATGTGCCCACCCATGCGCGCGACATCGCCATGGTGTTCCAGTCCTATGCGATCTGGCCGCACATGAGCGTCAGCCAGAATGTCGCCTTCCCGCTCGACGTGATGAAGACGCCGCGGCAGCAGTCGCGCCGCCGCGTCGACGAAGTGCTCGACATGGTCGGCCTGCGCGAGTTGGCTAGTCGCAGCGCTACGCAACTCTCGGGCGGTCAACAACAGCGCGTCGCGATCGCCCGCGCCCTGGTACGGCGCAGCCCGGTGATGCTGCTGGACGAACCCTTGTCCAACCTGGACGCCAAGTTGCGCGAACAGATGCGCGTCGAATTGCGCGCCTTGCTCAAGCGGGTCGGCATGACCGCGATCTACGTCACGCACGACCAGGAGGAGGCGCTGATGTTGTCCGACCGCATCGCGCTGATGAATGGCGGCAGGCTGATCGAAGTTGGCACGCCGCGCGGCCTGTATCTGGAGCCGACGACCGTGTTCGGCGCCACCTTTCTGGGCGCCGCGGAGGTCATCGCGGTGACGGGTACGGCGGGCAATCGCGCGGATACCGATATCGGCCCGCTGGAACTCGCCCGCGTGCGGCCAGGCCTGGCCCATGTCGCGATCCGGCCCGAGGCGATCCTGGTCGAACTCGCCACACAGGATGGAACCGCGGATGGCACCAATCGACTGCCCGGGCAGCTTGCCAGCGTCGTGTTCTCCGGGCGCCAGCAACAGCTGGTGGTGGAACTGGCTGGCGGCCGCCGGCTCAACGCCCAGGTCGACGCCACCCGCCAGTTCGCGCCCGGCGACCAGGTGCGGGTTGAATTGCCGCCGGCACGTCTCATGCCCCTGCACCCCGATCCTGCACCATGACCACCGCGACCATCGACATCCGGCCCTACCGGCTCGCACTGAAAACCCCGTACCGTTGGTCCAAGGGCACGCAGCACCACCGCAGCGGTCTGATCCTGCGCATCGCGCGCGGCGGTCTAGTCGGCTGGGGCGAGGCCGCGTTGCCGCCCCATGTCGAGTACCCCCCCGCCGACTTCGCGCGCGAATGCCGTGCGCTGATGGCCGGTCTGGACCCGCTGGCCGACGACTTCCTGACCGAACTCGACCTGCGCGAATGCCCGGCCCGGCTGCGTTGCGGCATGTCCACCGCGGTGTTGACGCTGCGCGCAGCGCAGGCTGGCCTGCCGCTGGCGAGCTTTCTGCTGGACGGCGCACGGCCCGCGCCGACGCGTGTGCCGGTCAACGAACTGATCGGCGATGCCGATCCGGCCGTGTGCGCCGACCGTGCCCGCGCCGCGGTCGCCCAGGGGCAGGACACGGTCAAGGTCAAGTGCACGACCGAGCGCGAACTGGACCTCGCACGCATTGCGGCGATTCGCGCGGCCCTGCCCGGCATCCATATCCGCATCGACCCGAATGAGAGCTGGCCGCTGCAATGGGCAGCCGAGCAACTCGATGCCATGGACCGCTACGACATCGACTACTGCGAGGAACCGCTGCCACGCGGCACGCCGTTGGCCGACTACGGCCAGTTGCGCAAGCGGACCCGGGTGCCGATCGCGCTCGACGACAGCATCCGGACCCTACGCGACGTCGAACTGGCCGTGCTGCACCAGGCGGCCGATCTGTTCGTGCTCAAGGCGCAACGCGTCGGCGGCCCCGACAAGCTGCTCCAGATCGTACGTGCCGCAAGCGCTGCCGGTATTCGCTGCACGATTACGTCGAGCATCGAAACCTCGGTCGGTCTGTACCTGGGGATCCACTGCACCGCCCTGACGCCCGCACCAATGGCCGCAGCCGGGATCGGCACCGCCCGCTACTTCGCTGAAAACGTGTGCGAACCGCCACCCATCGTCGACGGGCACATGGTACTGCCCGACTTGCCCGGCCTCGGATTCGACCCGGAGCCCTGGTGGGACGCGCAGCCGTCGCCCATCGCCAGCCTTCCCGCTGCCGGGCATTAGAGCCACTAATGGTGACATCGCCAGAATTGGCTTGGCGGCGGTTATGGAGCTAATTACATTGATTCAGCGAGGAAATAGGCTGCCGCCCTCATATGGATGTGACCGGACCGGCGACGAACAACTGCGCTGTTGAACTGCATTGATGCCCGACCACAAGCAAGCGCTGGAGAAAATTGCGAAATGGAAATGATTTCTCGCTACGGCACGCCTTCGACGCGGCTCATTTCGTTGCTCAAGGCGTTTGATTATCCTTTTCGCCATGTTCGGTCTGGCGACAAGTTCCTGGTTCTCACGGACGACCAGATGGATCCGCTCATCTGGCAATCGATGATGGCGGCTCTCCACGCTCGCGGCGCGGAAGCCTGCCTTTGCCTCTATCCGAAGCGTGCCTACCATTGCGCAGACCCCTCCCCGCTCGCGATCGGTGCAGCCAGGGAGGCGGACGTAGTCATCGCGCTCACGACCACTGCGCTGAACAGCGGCACGCCAGGTCTGCGCCAGATTCGCTCCGAAGGGGGCGCCAGGGGCAAAACGCCAATCTGGCTTTGGGAGGAAATCAACCAAGAGATCCTGCTCGACGGCGGCGGCGCGGCGACCGAGGTCGACATCATCGAGATGTGCGGCGTGCAGCAGCGCCTGGGCGAGATCTTCGATGCCGGCAAAGAGGTCCGCGTCACGAGCGAACTCGGCACCGATCTCACTGCCGACATCACTGGCTATCCGCCCGGCGCGCTCGCGAGCCGTTGGGGCGCGATCCCGTTCGAGCGCGACCATCAGACAGGACGTTTCGGACTGAGCCCCGGAACCTGGCCCTTCGGCGAATTCCATGTAGAGCCGCTTCCCGGCACGGCGAACGGGAAGGTCGTATGGGACGTGACCGCTCAGCATCCGCCGGGGCGATGGGAGCGCCCGGTCACGCTCACGATCGAGAACGGCCGGGTCGTCGACATCGCCGGCGGGCACGAGGCTCGTGAAATCCGCGAATATCTCCAGCGCCATGGCGACGAGAATTCATGGATCTGCGGCGGCGAGATCTCGATCGGAACCAACAGGCTCTGCCCGCCCCGCACCGGTAACATGCGCAGCGAGAAGAAACGCTATGGCGCGATGCATTTCGGTATCGGGCACGGCGCCGACCGGGGGCTCGTCACCAGCAGGCTGCGCCTCGAAGGGATCAGCGACCGCGTGACGATGGTCGTCGACGGCCAGCATACGGTCGCGCGCGACGGCGAGATCCTCGTCTGACGCTGTTTATCCGGGCGCATCGGCTTCGCCGGCAGAACAACTGAAGACACGGGTCACGAATGGTCCAGGTCATTGGCCAGAACGATATCGTGGAGATGCTGACGGCATTCCAGGACGGGAACTTCGTACGGTTCACCGTGACGGCAGGGGCGACCCGCATATCGGCGAGCCGGTCCGAAAGCTTTCCGGCCGATACCACTCTCGCCAAAGCCGATTTCACGCGGGGCGAACCCGAACTCGTCGCGGTCCAGGCTCCAAGTCTCGGCATCTTCCGGGTCGCGAAACAGGACGCGACGCGCGCCTCACTCGGACCCGGCGACCGGATCGGCGAAGAGACCGTGCTCGGATTGATCTGGACCCGGCGCGACGTGACACCGGTGCGAGCCGGCCGGAACGGTACCGTGGCCGCCATTCTCGCGAGCGACGGCGACTTCGTCGAATACGGCCAGGCGCTGCTGCATTTCGAGGCGACGGACGATCTGGGCGTGGGAGACATCCGATGAAGCGCGTGCTGGTCGCCAACCGCGGCGAGATCGCGACGCGGATCATTCGGGCCTGCCATGCGCGTGGGATCGAGACGGTGGTCACCGTGTCCGACGCGGACCGCGGATCACTTCCGGCTGGGCTCGCCGGTCGCGCGGTGTGCATCGGCCCCGCACGAAGCTCGTCGAGCTATCTCGACGTGAATACCGTGGTGGCAGCGGCAATCGGGACTGGATGTGATGCCCTTCACCCCGGTTACGGTTTTCTGGCCGAGAACCCCGCTCTCGCCGAAGCCTGCGCCGAGGAAGGCGTCACCTTCATCGGGCCCAGCGTCGCGACCATCCGGGATCTCGGCAACAAGATCCGGGCACGGGTGCTGGCTACTGCGGCGGGGGTTCCGGTCGTACCAGGGCGCAACGACGTCGCCGACTACGATGCCGCCGCCGCCGCCGCACGAGAGATCGGGCTACCCATTCTCCTCAAGGCAGCGTCAGGCGGAGGCGGGCGGGGCATGCAGGTCGTTCGCGATCTCGATCAGCTGCGTTGCGCGTACGAGACGGCGACGACCGAAGCAAGTGCGGCTTTCGGCGACGGAACCCTATATATCGAGCGCTTCATCCCCAACGCCCGGCACATCGAGGTCCAGATCCTCGGCGACCGCCACGGCAACATCGTTCAACTCGGCGAGCGCGACTGCACGCTTCAGCGGCGACATCAGAAGATCGTCGAGGAAGGCCCGGCCGTATTCGTGCCCGCCCCGCTCATCGAGCGTATCCGGCAGGCCGCCGTCGACCTGGCGCGCAGCGTTAACTATGAGAATGCGGGAACGGTCGAATTCATCATCGATCAGGACCGAGGAGACTTCTTCTTCCTCGAGGTCAATACGCGAATCCAGGTGGAGCACCCTGTCACGGAGATGCTGACAGGCGTCGACCTTGTCGGAGAACAGCTTCGGGTCGCCGACGGCGGGCCTCTGCTGTTGCGACAGGATCAGATCAACATCAAGGGACACGTCATCGAGTGCCGGGTGAACGCCGAGTGCGCGGCGGAAGACTTCCGACCGTCGCCCGGCCTGATCTCCGGCTGGGCGCCACCGGAGGGCGAGGGCATTCGCCTCGATACGCATTGTTTCCCCGGCTATGCGGTTCCCCCCTTCTACGACTCCCTCTTGGCCAAGCTGATCGTTGCCGGCAAGGACCGCGCCGACTGCCTGCGCCGCACGCTTGCTGCGCTCGAAGCTTTCGAGGTCGAAGGCATCGAGACGACGCTCGGCTTCATCCGCCAGCTCCTGGAACGGCCCGAGTTCACCGCCGGCGCGGTCAATACCCGTTGGGTCGAGACGGTAATGGCCGAGCCCGATTTCGCCCGCCGTGCCCTTCATGACGAGACCATCGATGCCTGACCTCACCTATCAAGATGTTCTGAGCATCCTGCGCCTGATCGATGCCGGTTCGTTCTCGAACCTGGAGATCGAGTTTGAAGGGACACGCCTCAAGGTCTCGCGTCTTGCCACCGGCGCCGTCTCGCCTCCCGGCGGCGGCGCTCGAACGCCGCGCAAGCCATCGCCGGCGGTTTCACCGAAGAACGCGGTCCCCGTCGCACCGTCACCGTCCGGCGGCGCCAAGCCGGAGCAGGAACCGTCCGCCGATATTCCCAACGGAGTTGCGGTCAAGCCGCCGATGGAGGGGACGTTCTACGCGGCTGCCTCCCCCGGCGCGCCAGCTTTCGCCGAGATCGGCAAGCGCGTGCGCAAAGGCGACCAGCTTGGCATTGTTGAGGTCATGAAGCTGTTCACGCCGGTCTCGTCCCCTTGTGACGGCACGATACGGTCGATCCAGGTGAGGAACGAGCAGGTCGTCAGCGCGGGTCAGACACTGATGGTGATCGAAGAGGATCTATGAGACTTCGCTGTCGTTTCGGAGGCGCGTTGTGAAGAAGCTGCTTATCCTCGACGAAACGCTGAGAAATGCGCAGCAGTCGCTCTGGGCGACGCGGATGCGCACGAAGTCCATGCTGCCGATCGCAAGCGTGATGGATCAGGCCGGCTTCGATACGATCTGCGTCGGCGCCGGCGTCACTTTCGAAACGGCCGCGATGTACCTTCACGAGGATCCCTGGGAACGCATGAGGCTCCTGCGTCGCGAGGCTCCGAGGACGCGCTTCGACGTGCTGGTCCGGGCACGCAATCTGTGGGGCTGGCGAGCTCAGCCCTTCGACGTGCAGACGCTCTATCTCGAGACCCTGCTGCGCAACGGTGTCGACAGTTTCAAGCTGTTCGACGGCCTGAACGACATGCGCAATATGGACCATCTCCTCAGCGAGGGCATCCGCCTCGGTTTCAAGGTCAAGGGCTTCGTCGGATTCAACGAGAGCCCGGCGCACACCGACGAGTATCTCGCCGAAAAGGCGAAGGAATTCGTCCAACGCGGCGTCCATGCCATCGTCATCTCGGATTCCGCCGGCGTGATGCGCCCGGAACGTGCCCGCTCGGCGCTGACCGCGGTACGCGCCGCCATCGGCGATCTCGAACTGCATTTTCACGCCCACACCTCGACGGGGCTGGGACGCGAGGCATGCCGTCAGGCGATCAGGGCCGGCGTCGACGTCATCTGGACGGCGGCGCGGCCTGTCGCCTGGGGCACCGCGCTGCCGGCCACGCGCGACGTCATCCAGATCGCGCGCGAGGAAGGCCGGACGGTGGAAGTTGATGAAGATCGAATTCGAGAGATCGACGACTGGTTCTACTGGGTCGCGCATGAAGAAGGCCAGCCGGTGCCCGAGGAGTTGCCCTTCGACCCTGCCCATTTCCAGAGCTATATCGGCCACCAGATCCCTGGCGGCATGATCTCCAACCTGGTCAAGCAGCTCCAGGACCGTTGGCTGGAGAAGCGGTTGCCGGATGTGCTCGAGGACGCGTCGCGGGTGCGTGCGGAGCTCGGCTATCCGCACATGTCGACACCGTTCTCCCAATTCGTCGGCGTTCAGGCCGTCATGAATGTCATCCAGGGCGAACGCTACGCGACTCCGCCGGAAGCGCTTCGCCTCTACTCACGAGGCGCTTTCGGCAAGCCGATCTGGCCGCTCGACCCGAATGTGCAAGACAGATTGACCGGCGGCGCCGCGCCTATCGACCCGCTAGATGGCCTCGACGAGCCGGCCCTGCCGAAGATCCGGGCCGAGCACGGGCCATTCGAATCCGATGAGGACCTGCTTCTGTTCCTGTTCCTGCATCCGGCCGCCTACGGCGATTTCAAGAAGAACCGCCAGCCGATCACTTGGAGCCCACGTCCTCATCCGGTCTGCGCACTGGTCAAAGCTCTGGCCGGACGGACCGATATTGCTTCTGTCGAAATCGAGCGAGGACCGTTGAAGGTCACTCTGTCCGGGGGCACGGGCAACTAGGCGTCTGGCGCGCCTAGCGCGCGCGCCACGCGCAGGATCCGCACGGACAGCCCTTTCGGTTGTGGCAGGAAGCACTTGCGAAACGCCGCAATCGCGTCGTGGTCGGAGTGCGTGTTGGCCGCGGCGAACCGGCGGTCATGTTGGTCTCGTTGTCGATCAACGCAACACTGGAACTCGGCGGCGACGCGCGCAACGAGGAACGCCGAGTCAGCGTAAAGACACACCAGACCTTCGACGCGCTCGCCGACGCGCGACCAGGCGCTGCTGGCGGCCTCCCGTGCGCTGGAGCCGTGAACGCCTCAGTCGGCGTGGCGGTGGCTGCTGGCGTAATCCACCATTCCCTGGAAGTCGACCACGACCGCTGGCTCGTCGCCCACGACCCAGGCGTCGTGCCCCGAGGGCAGCAGCGACACTTCGCCTGGGCGGCATTCGATTTCGGTGCCATCGTCCATCAATACCATCAACACGCCCGACACGTGGAATTGGAAGTGCGGCGCCTCGCAGCTCCTGGTCTTGGCGATCGGCTGCACGGAGTCGGCCCAGCGCCAGCCCGGCTCGAAAATGGCACGACCGATCATCGCTCCGCCAACGTTGACGAGTTCGACTCGGCCTTTCGGGAACTCACGGACCTCGTCGGGTTTTCCGAATGACCTGCACTCGGCCTTGTCCATCTGCGTGCTCCTCGTTGGGCATCAGGAACCGACAGTGTTCGGCATGACGTCGGCCGGGTCGATACGCAGGATTGCGTATCGACGAGCAACATGCCGCCGCGCGCTACGTCCGCATCGCGCGCATCACTGCCGCGGTGCGCGTCTCCACGCCCAGCTTCGCGTACACGCGTTGCAGGTGCTTTTGCACGGTGCGCGGGCTCATGCCAAGGATGGCGGCGATGTCGCGATCGGTCTTCCCGCCTGCCACCCAGTGCAGCACTTCGCGCTCGCGCGGCGTGAGCGTGGCGGTGAGCGGGGTACAGAAGAGCCGATAGAACTGGCCCAGGTGCCTGCGAATCAGCTCCATGCACGCGCGATCGCGGTCGCTGAACGCAATGCCGCGGCGATTGAACACGAAACTCACCACGAACCGGCGGTCGACGTGGATCGGAACCGCCATCACGTGATCGATCCGGATCGCGCGATAGTACTCGTGGTAAAGCGGCGTGCTGCGAAACTGCGACTGCGGCAGCACGTCTTCGATGCGGCACGACGCCGCACGGGGGTTGCGGCCATGCGCGCGCACCAGCGGGTGCGCGTGGAAGTGTTGGTCGAAAACCTCGATATCGCGACGCGAGATCGCGCCGGGCTGGTCGCTCACGACCGTACGGTGTCCGGCGTCGAGGTCGCAGATCGACAGTGTCGTGAGTTCGCTGCTCACCAGAGCGGGAAGGCACCGCACGCCAGAAAGAGCGAAAGCCTCGCAGCCCGCGCATGCCTCGCCCACCGCCCAGAGAGTGTCGAAGGCGGCACGCAGGTCTGATTCGCGAAGATCGGGGTGCGAACGCACTGTCATTGCGCAGGCCCGAGAAGCCACGACGCAACCGTAATTTGTACGCCGCGCCCCAGTTGGTGTCAACGAGCAGCACGATCCGAACAAGGTCACGGAATCAGTCCGCCGCTCGTCGATCAGCACGGTGACGAAACCGCTGGTCGAAGTTGGTTCGGCAATCCTCGACTGCCACGATGCGGCGTACGCATTCCTGCGTATCGCCGGGCGCAGGCGTCGCGCGCACGATTTGCGAACAGCTCAAACCACGGAGATCGAACATGGGCATCACCTCGTTCCTGCGCGGCCTCTTGACCCCCGCCATGATCCAAGCCACCGCCAAAGCGCCGGCGGCAACCGGCGCCGCCTCGCTCGACGGCAAGAGCTTCAAGGGCGTGGTGCTCGAGCCCGGCAAGACCTCGGGCGACGCGGACACGCTGGTGTTCAAGAACGGCAGGTTCCACTCCTCGGCCTGCGAGCAGTACGGCTACCGCGACGGCCCGTACACGGTGTCAAGCGCCGGCGGCGTGCTCTCGTTCACGGCGCAGACCGAGAGTCCGAAATACGGCCGGCTGGACTGGAACTGCGTGGTGCGCGGACGCAAGCTCGACGGCACCCTCACCATGTACAGCGACGGCCGCCCGTCAGGCGAGAAATGGGTGGTCGCGGGCGAGCAGGGCTGAGAGTTCCCCGAGGGGCGGCGCTGCTGTTCATCGACTTCGAACGCCCAGGCCGGCTACGCGTGAACGGCTTGGCCTTCGTGGCCGACGACGCTGCGTCGCTCGCACGCTTCGACGGCGCGCAACTCGCGGTGCGCAAGGACGATCCGGCGCGCGAACCGCAGGCTCGCTCGTACACAGAAACAGGACGCGGGAAACGCGGTTGCGACAAAGTCCTTGATGCCAGTGCAGCCTTCGTCCAGAACGGGCCATTGGTGGAAGGCTGGTCGGGAGCATCGCAGTCGAAGAACCGATTGGCGAGCGAATTCGCGGTGGCATAAGTGGACTATGAGCAGCATTCGCTACCGATCACCGCAGACACCGCTATGCCAAGGCTCATTGCAACTCATGAGGTGAGCGACGTCGCGCATTGGCTTTCATCGAAGAAGCGTGAAGAGGTGTTCGCCGGAGTGGCGAAGGACATCCGCACCTTCGTTCAGCCGGATGCTCCGAATCGCGTCGGCTTGTCCATGGACGTCCCCGACATGGACGCGTTCCAGGCGATCATGAAAAGCGAAGCAGGCGCTGCGGCGATGAAGCATGACGGCGTCAGACCTGAAACCGTGGTTGTTCTCGTCGAGAGCTGAGGCCGGACCGCGGGCTGGCGAGCCCGCTCGCTTGTCGTCGCCACCGGTGCCTCTGAACTGCGCTACTACCCGGCCGGCGCCGACACGCTTCCCTATCACGTGCTCGGAATCGATGTCTCCGGCTTCGGCACCGTCCTGTTCGCGGGCGGCTTTCGCCCCGACTACACCTCGTGGTTCCCTTGAGCAGAGGCGTTCGACGAACGCGGATTTCCAATCGAGCGCGACGGCGCAAGCACCGAGGTCGCGACTCTGTACTCTCAAGGGTGAGCAGCTTGAACCGACGCGGCAACTGCCACGACAACGCAGTAGCCGGGAGCTTCTTCCAGTGGCTCGAGTGCGAGCGTGATCTCGACTCAGGTCAGACCTAATTCGTTGTCCTGCTGACAGAGGACAACATAGAGTAACTAAGCCGCCGCCAATTTGTCCTGCCCCTGCACTTGGCTGGCCACCGTGGCTCACTGAACATCGCGCATCTCAGCCTGTCCGGGCCGAGGACTCGCGCCACGCGGTGGGACACGACCCGCATGGGTCCTCCGATATCATCGACACCGCCGTCTACATTGTTCGGGATTCGGATCGATGAAACCAGCGACGATTGGAGCACTAGCCCCGACTCTGGAAGGCACGACGGTACGGCTCAAGTTTCTCGGGCATGAGTCCGAACCCGTTCCACACACGGACGTCTTGCCTCGTCGGCGTGCCACGGTGACTCGGTCATGATTCCGGTTCAGCGTTACGCGCGAATCCTCGAACACTTGCGTGAGCGCGTCGCCGCGTCGATCCACGAGCTCGCAGAGGACATCGGCGTGTCTGCCTCGACGATTCGCCGCGACCTCGAGCACTTGGCCGCGCAAGGCTACGTGGATCGCACGCGTGGCGGTGCGGTAATGCCGCGCGACCACATGGCAACATTCGAAATGGAACCGACTATCGCGGCGGAGATCGCGCGCGAGCAAAAGACAGCGATCGGCAGGGCTGCGGCGCAGATGCTGGAAGCTGGCCAAAGCGTGATCTTCGACTCAAGCTCTACCGTAATGGAGGCGGCGCGCGCGGCAATCGCTCGCGGCATTGCGCTGACAGTGGTGACGAACGATCTCGCGATCGCCCAATCCTTCGCCGCGACACGTAACTCGAATGTCGTCGTTCCCGGGGGGACCCTTAGAGTAGGGTCATCCACCCTCGTTGGCGAGCCCGGGGTGGAGTTTCTGGGGCGCCTGCACGCGGATGTTGCCTTGCTTGGCACCCATACGATCAGCGGCCGCCAGCTTACCGAGACGTCTCTCGAGGTGGCAGCAGCAAAGCGGTCGATGATCCGGGCTGCGAGCCGTGTAGTGGTGTTGGCCGACGGCTCCAAGTTCAGGGAGCGGGCCTTCTGCACCATTTGCGACGTGTCGGAGGTTGACGAGGTCGTCACCGACGCCGGCGCCGACGCGGCTGCAGTGGAGTCGCTGGTTGAACTCGGCCTCAAGGTCACTCGAGTACCAGTCGATCGCGCATGAAACCGGTCATGCGCGTCTGCATCATGGCGGACGACCTTACCGGGGCACTCGACAGTGCCGCACAGTTCGCGGATTCCGCGCAACCACTATTCGTGCGTTGGTCAGGGTGGCGGGAAGGCGATCCTGGAGCTGCTGGCTTGGCGATCGATACCAATACCCGCGACCGCCCACCGGGAGAGGCGAGCGCCACGGTCGCGGACATGGCCGTGTTTCTTGGTGATGCCAGGCTCGCGTTCAAGAAGATCGACAGCCTGCTGCGCGGCCATGTTGTTGCAGAGATCGCCGCTTGCCTTCGGACGGGACGCTTCACCCGGTGCATCGTCGCGCCCGCCTTCCCGTATCAGGGGCGCGTGACGGTGGGCGGGCGCCAGTACGTTGTCGATCGGTCGTCCGGGGAGCTTGGTGCACCGGTCGGCCCGAATCTGGCGCGCGGATTTGCGCGGGCCGGGTTGTCGACCGGTGTAGTCCCGCGCGGTGCGGCATTGGAAGCGAACTCCGAACCCGTACTCGTTTGCGACGCCACAGATGACTGCGACCTGCTAACGGTTGCCGCCGCGGGCGGTCGTCTGCCAGAGCGCGTCCTGTGGTGCGGGACCGCCGGGCTCGCCGCGGCACTTGCGGGTGGAGCAGCTCCAAGGCCCGATCTGGTTGATGGCCCAACGCTGGCGGTGATCGGTTCGCCCCACCCGGTCAGCCGATCGCAAGTCGCCCATGTGGCGCGGGAGCGTCCGGAAATCGTGGTTCATCTCGGCGCAGGTGTGCAGGTCGCGACACGGGCCATCCGCGAACTGCTCGAGCGTTTTGGAAGGGCCGTGCTGACGCTGCCTCCAATCGTTGCCGGCACTGATGCAGAGGTTCAGGCGTATGTCGCCGCTGCGCTGACCGAGGTCGTTACTCGTATCTGGCGACCGTACCGGCTAATCGCGGCAGGCGGGGCGACGTTGACGACAATCTGCGCTGCGATCGCGGCTGACTCCCTGGAAGTGCTGGGCCAGCTGGTTCCTGGCGTCCCGGTATCTATTGCTCGCGGTGGGCCGTGGGATGGGGTCCAGGTCATTTCCAAGTCTGGCGCCTTCGGAGCACCGTCGTTGCTCGGATACCTCCTAGATGGGTCCGCGGCTGCCAGGCCAAGTGACGCAATTTGAAATGATTTGAGTCAATCTTGACAAATTCTTGTAGAAATCGACATCTTCTGGTAGATTCGGTGCTACACATCTCGCTTGAGGCCGGCGACTTTGAAGTGCGCCTCGCGGCGCTTCCAGGTCGAGCGGTGTCATGGATTTTCGATGATGAGCGAAGTCCACTTACCGCGCATTGCCATCACGATGGGCGACCCCGCTGGGGTGGGGCCAGAGATCGTCTGCAAGGCGCTGTTGCGCCTTTCCGCTCGCCGCGGCCCAGCTGATCCACGCATCGTTGTCGTTGGATCCGGCGCGGCGCTGGCGAGCGCCGGCCGCACCCTGGGGAAGCCCGCCGACATTGCTCTGCGGTGCGCGGAGTACGTCAATGGAACGGTCCCGGGAAGCGGCGTTTTTTCGCTTATCGACATCGCTCCCGCGGGAGCCCCGGTTCCCTCAGGGAGGGCCTCGGAGCAGGGTGGCAGGATCGCCTACCTCGCGCTCGAGCGTGCGGTGCAGCCGGCGATGGATGGCACCGTCGACGCCATCGTTACCGCGCCGTTGTCAAAGGAGGCCCTGCATCTCGCGGGCTTTCCGTTCTCGGGCCATACCGACCTGCTCGCGCACTTCACCCGGACCGCGGGCCCGGTGATGATGCTGGTGCACGAAAACATGCGCGTCAGCCATGTCTCGACCCACCTGGCGCTCAGCGAAGTTCCGCGCGCTCTCACTGCGGCCCGGCTCGCTCGCGTGGTCGGCTGCACACACGAAACCCTGATCGAACTGGGTATCGCGCGGCCGCGGATCGCGGTCGCCGCGCTCAACCCCCATGGCGGCGAAGGCGGAATCTTCGGCGACGAGGACGATCGGATCACCGCACCAGAGGTCGCGCGCCTCAGGTCCGAGGGCCTGGACATCGAAGGGCCCATCCCGGGGGACACGGTCTTCGTCAAGGCGCGCGGCGGGCAATATGACGCGGTCGTGGCCATGTATCACGATCAAGGACATATTCCGGTCAAGCTGCTCGGGTTCCGCGTCGATCACGCGACCGGGAAATGGACTGCGGTGAGCGGCGTCAACGTCACGCTCGGTTTGCCGATCGTACGCACATCGGTCGATCATGGTACGGCGTTCGATATCGCCGGGCAGGGTGTCGCCAACGAGGAGAGCTTGATGGATGCCATCGACCTGGCACTCCGGCTGAGCAGGGCGCGCCTCGCCAACGGGGCGCAGGGGGGCGCGGGCGCAGCGCGACAGGGAAGCCCCGGATCGGCGCCAAGAGGTGGCGACGGGTACGGGAGTTCACACTAGATCCAGAAAGGAGATTGTCATGAGATGCAGGAAGATCCTGAGGGGCCTGGGAGCCACCAGCATTTGCGTCGGACTCGCAGTGCCTGGCGCCATGGCGAGCCAGTTCGAATTCGTCCACGTCAGCCTTAACCAGAAGAACCACATCGATTACCCCGTCAACATCGACCTGGTCGACCGCATCAAGAAGTTGAGCAACGGCCAGATTGCCTACAAGGTATTCGATAGCGGCGTGCTCGGCGACGAGCGCCAGATGCTGGAGCAGGTCAAGTCGGGGACGATCACCACCGCGCGCCTCAGTCCCGCCGTATTGGGTACGCTGTGCCCCGGGCAGATGGTCCTCAACTTGCCGTTTCTGTTCAACAGCGGCGAGCACATGATGAAGGTCGTAACATCGAAACGCTTCGCCGACCTGTGCGAGGCGGCAATGGTCAAGGAGGGCGTGCGGCCAATCGGCTACTGGTGGATGGGCGTGCGTGACCTCTACACCAAGAAGCCAATCCGTGCCGTCGGCGATCTCAAGGGGCTCAAGGTCCGCGTCTGGGAAGACCCCTATGTGGTTGAATCGTGGAAGGCCCTGGGCGCAATCCCGACCCCGGTATCGTTCAGCGAGCTCTACACTGCGATGCAGACCGGCGTGGTCGACGGTGGCGAGGGCTGGGCCGCGAGCTACAACTCCCGCAAGTTCCATGAGGTCGCCCCGAACCTGACGAAGCTCGGCTACATCCAGATTGCCAGCACTGTCGTCATCTCCGAGAAGGCATGGCAGAAGCTGTCGCCCGAACTTCGATCGGCCGTGCAGAAGGCGGCATCTGAGAACGCCGACGTCGCTTTCAAGGTCTTCAAGGCCGAGGAGAACGGCATCTATGAAAAGGCGAAGAGCAATGGCGCCGCTGTAGTAGACGTGGGCGACATTGCAAGGTGGCGCGAGGTGACCGCACCAGTGATCAAGAAGTTCGCCGACGCCCAAGGCCCACGGTACGCCGACTTCATCGACTGGATCAAAAAGAACCCATGAGCGGCTGTGGAGACCGAAACGCACTCTCGGCCCGGAAGCGCGACGGGCGCTGACTTGATCGATCGGATCGAGCGCTGGAGTGCCGCGATCGCGAATTTCGTGACGACATCGCTCGTCGTCGTGATCGCCGCCATTCTGCTGCTGCAGGTGATCGGGCGCTACGTTTTCGAATACCCGTTCACCTGGCCCGAGGAACTGTCCGGGCTCCTGTTCGTCTGGGTCATCTTCCTGGGCGCGTTGCCGGCCTCCCGCGGCGGGCATCTGATGGGCATCATGGTCTTCGTCGAAATGCTGCCGCCGCGCTGGACCCGGATCGTCGCGGTTGCGACGAACCTGATCGTGCTGGCGACCCTGGTGACGCTCGTGATCAAGGGCGTCGATGCGACCCGGGCCGCGGGCAGCATGCGAATGACCGCGACCGGACTGTCCTGGGCCTATGTCTACGCGGCGCTACCCGTTGGCTTTGCGGCGCTGAGCATTGCCTATCTCGGCACCCTGATGCGGGACCTGCGCGGGATCTGGCGGCGATGAGCGCTAGCGCCGGTTTCGGCGACGGCAGCGCCGCAGCGCCTGCCCGTAGAGGATGCTCCTGATGGACATGGTCATCCTGTTCGGGCTGCTCGGCGTGTTCCTGTTGGCCGGGATGCAGGTTCCGATCGCCCTGGGCGCCGCCGCGCTGGCGACGATCCTTTTTGCAACACCGCTCGACGCGGTCATAGTCGTGCAGAAGAGCGTCGGCACGATGGCAAAAGCCTGGCCGCTGCTGACCATTCCGATGTTCATCATGCTCGGCGAGATCTTCAAGGTCGGCGGGATCTCTCAGCGTGTAGTGGCGGTCGCCAACATCATGGTGGGGCGGATGCCGGGCGGACTCGGCGTCGTCAACATCGTCGCGAGCTACTTCTTCGGCGGGATCTCGGGATCCGCAGCTGCCGACACGTCGGCGATCGGCGGAATCATGATCCCGATGATGAAAAAGCAGGGCTATCCCTCGACATTCTCGACCGTGGTGACGATCACGTCGTCGACCCTAGGGCCGATCGTGCCGCCGAGTGTGCTGGTAATCCTCATCGCCTGGGTGACCGACCTCTCGGTCGGAACGTTGTTTCTCGCCGGCTACGTTCCGGGACTCGTGACCATGCTGGGGCTGATCGCCGTGAACGTGGCGCTGGCTATCCGGCACGACTATCCGCGCCACCCGACGCCACCGTTTGGCGAGGCCCTGCGCGTCATCGCCAACGCCCTGCCGACGCTCATCACCCCACTCATCATCGTGTTCGGAATCGTGTCCGGCGTGATGACCATCGTCGAATCGTCTGCAGTTGCGCTTGCCTACAGCGTCGTCATCGCAGGTTTCTTTTATCGCGAGATCCGCATCAAGGACTTCGCAGTGATCCTGCGCAACACGGTGGCCACCACCGCATTCGTCGGCATGCTGCTCGCCTTCGCCTCGGCGTTCGCCTGGCTCGTGGTCTTCTCCGGCCTGCCGGCCACGGTCGCAGAAGCGCTGACCGCATCTGGCATCGGGCCGATCAGCTTCATGCTGATTTCGATGGTCATATTCCTTGTGTTGGGCACGTTCCTGAATGCTGGAGAGATCGTTCTGCTCGCCATGCCGATCCTGTTTCCAGCGGCGTTGGCGATTGGGATCGACCCCATCCACTATTGCATGATCGCTGCGCTGTCCATGGTGATCGGAAACGTCACCCCGCCGGTGGGACTGTGCCTGTTTATCGGATGCGCGATCAGTGGCGACCGGATCGAGGCATGCGCAAGGCGCTGGTCGAGATGAAGGCCGACCGGATCGAGGACCTGATCCGGCCGCTGGCCCCTTTCGTGGCGGTTATGGTGGCCGCCATCGTTGTCATGATTCTCGTCCCTGAAATCGTACTCTGGGTGCCGAAGATGTTCGGTTACAAATCAACGTAAGAGGCGTGCAAATGTCAGTTCAATCCCTCCAAGTGAAGAACTACGACGTGGTCGTGGTGGGCGCCGGCCCCGGCGGCTTGACGGCGGCGATAGTGGCTGGCAAAGCAGGGCTAAAGACGGCGATTGTCGAACGCAATGCCTTCGTCGCGGGAACGATCAACACCGGCCTGTGCGTGCATGGATTCGAGGACGGCAACGGACGGCGCGTGATCGGTGGCAAGTCGTGGGAACTCATCAGTCGCTGCGTCGCCGCCGGTGGCTCGGTCGGGCCGACGCGGCTGATCGGCTCGCACATGTACTCAACGACGCCTGTAGACATGGCCATCCTGCAGACGTGCGCAGTCGACATGCTCGAGGAGGCTGGGGTCGATCTCTGGTTGCATACCCTGATGACCGAACCGGTTGTTGATCACGACCGGCTGCTCGCGGTGCGCGCCTGGGGCAATAGCGGGGAGTTCGAGTTCCGGGCCCGCACCTTCATCGACGCGACCGGCCATGCCGACCTGGCATACCGTGCCGGGGTGCCGACACGCGACGGGCGCGTTGGCGATGGGGCGATGCAGCCGATGTCGCTGGGCCTGACGATGGCTCCGGTCGACCTTGATCGCATGATGGCGGCGATAGGCGCCGGCTACGGGAAGGCGCGCAAGCCACATACGGACAAGGAGGACTTTGTCTGGTTCACGCTCGTCTTCAAGCATTGGGAAAAGGAGCTCGAAGAGATCGGCCTGCGCTTCGGCAAGGCCGGTGCATGCTGGGGGAACTCAATCTATCCGGGAATCGTCAACCTGAACGCGGTGAAGGTGATTGGCAAGGACGGCGCGGACACCGTGCAGTTGTCGCAGGCCGAAGTCCAGGCCCGCCGCACGGCGGTCCTCTTCACTCGTTTCCTGCGCGAGCGAATCCCGGGATTCGAGGATGCGCACATGGTGCGCGTGGCGCCCTTCATTGGGATTCGCGAGACGCGGCATATCGAAGGGCTCTACGAGATCAGTAGTGACGATGCGGTGCAGGGACGGATTCCGGAGGATTCGATCGCGCTGTGCGGCTATCCGGTCGACATCCACGACCCCAAGGACGGCGTCGCGGAGTTCCAGCAGATAGCGAACGGACGCTTCGGCATTCCCTACCGTACACTTGTCCCGAAGAATATCCGCAACCTGCTGGTCAGCGGGCGCGGGATCTCTGCATCCGATGTAGCGTTCGGCTCGCTGCGCGTGATGGGTCAGTGCCTCGCCTTTGGCGAGGCTTGCGGCACCGCGACGGTACTTGCCCAGCACGAAGATGTTGACGTGAGCGAGCTCGATGGTCGCAGGGTACGGGAGATCCTTGAACGAGAAGGCGCCATGATCATGTAGCCACCTCCTGATGGAAGCCCGCGGTTTTGCGTCAACCGCGCGCTTCTCAAGAGGCGAAGGGCTGCCCACGGGACCACGGCAGCGGTAGGCTGCGCGCAAGTCCTGGATCCATGGCGGGAAAATCGGTCCGCTGGTGTGCTCCGCGGCTCTCGCGGCGCGCGAGGGCAGACGCCAGCACCATGCCGGACACCATCAGCTGGTCGGCGATCCGGATACGGGCGTCTGCGGGATGAACCGGCCCCATGGGTTCCACAACGCTGAACATCTCCGCTATCCGATCAAGGGCGCTGCTCATTGCACTGGCATCGCGCCAAATCCCTGCAGCGAGCGCCATGATCTCGCGTGCCTCTCTCAGGAGCTTGTGCGGCGCGTCTCTCGTCGCGCACGGCTGCATCGCACCGCTGGACGCGAAGCGGGCACCGTAGAGCGATTCCAGGACGGACCAGGGTGCCGGCGTGCAAATCGCCGCCGCCGCCCCTTCGCCCGACCGCGATCCGGACACGATCACATCGGTCCCGGAACCCCCTGCGAGTCGACCCGCACCGTGCACGCCCGTGCTCGCCTCGCCGGCCGCGAAAAGCCCTTCTAGGCTCGTCCTGCGGTCGAGACGTACCCGCACGCCGCCGAGGCAGGTATGAGCGGCGGGTAGCACCTCGACCATCTGCTGCGTCAGGTCGATCCGACGCCTGAGCAGGAACGCATGGAGCCAGGGATAAGATTCGAGGATCGGACGCGGCACCCCACGAGCGTCCAGCCACACCGCTCCGTGCGCCCCCGCGCGGTCTTGTCGAGCCATTTCGGCCATCGCCAGTACGAGGTCTTCCTTGCCAATACCGGCCTCGCCCTGGGGCCGGCTCTCGAGCAGAAAGCGAACTCCGTCGCGGTCGCGCAGAGTCGCGCCGTCGCCAAACAACGTGGTGGGAATGACGTAGCCGCGCAGGTTGTCGGGGCGGAATGCCACCAGAGGCTCGAACTGAATGAACTCCAGGTCAGAGAGCTCGGCCCCGGCGCGGAACGCGAGCGAGTAGGAGGCGCCCCACACGTCTGTGGGATACGTCGAGTGCGCATAGACGCGACCGACGCCGCCGTTGGCCAGGACCACAGCGGGCGCACGAATCAGGACGGGACGTGAGTCGTTTCGGGCGACGGCGATGGCCCCGTGGACGCGCGCGGCATCCGCGAGCAGTCCGACAACGTTGAGCCGCTCGAAGCGCACGCCACCGGCGCCAAGTTTGCGACGCACGATCCGGCGTGCCTTCGGTCCCCACATCATTCCGGGGACATAGCAGCACCGCGGATAGGTCGATCCGGAAGCGTGACGCTGTCGGAAGCGGCCGCTGTCCCTCGCGAAATCGACACCAAGCTCGACGAGTTCTGAGAACACCGCTGGCGCACCCTCAGCGGTGTCGCGCGCCAGAAGAGGGTCGCCGACGCCACGGCCTTCTTCAAGAATGTCACCGGTGTGCGTCGCCACCGAGTCGCGATCATCGGCGTGACCCAGAGCGACGTTCACGCCTTGCAACCAATTCGAGGCACCTCCACCGAGACCGACTATCAGCGTGCGTGCCCCGCGCCGGTGGGCATGAAGGGCGGCCATCAGTCCCGCCATTCCGTCGCCGACAACGAGCACGTCGGTGTCGATTCGATCGATCTCAGTTTGCTGTGTCATCAATGCTCCTGAACGGCATCAAGATCCGCAGTTCTTCGTCTCACCTTCAGCAGTGGCCGGGTGCCTGGGACAGCATCGGCGAGAATACCCGAGCGACCTCCTGCAATTCCCGGAAGACTCTGACTCGGGGCACGTTGGCGTTGCGCGAGGGTAGCCCGATCGGGTCGGAGATTCGATGCGGCGTCAAGACGCTGCGCAAAGGAGTGTCGAGCATCGCTACGAAACGAGTGCGTAGTACTGGCAACCGATTGGATTGACGCGAAACCCCAAGGTTTGTTGTGGAGTTGACCCGGGCCATTGCGTCAGGTGCGCGCCGAGCACTCGAGCCGGACCGACGAAGCAGGCAGTCGACACCGCACCTGTACCGACCGCGCGTGAATGGGATCGGTGTCGCCTTTCGCGGACGTCGAGATCAAGGCGAAGATCGCGGCGGAACAGGCTCTGGAGCCGAACCTCAAGGGAGGAGGCTTCGCGTCACCTGCCGCTCTCGCGTCAATACAGCCGCACGGCCATGTCGAAGGACCACGTTCGCCGGATCTCGATCACGTCCGCGTCGCGCGCCAATGCGGGCGGGAACGCCTGGTAGTTCTCGTGGCTTTGCACGATGCGCCGTATCGCTTCGTCGACTTCCGCCACGCCGCTCGAGAGAACGAACGTCACCGACTCCACGGATCCGTTGCTGCGAATGGCCACGGTCACCATCGGATTGACGTGCGGGCGCTGCGCCACTTCGCGCACCGTTTCGACGGGCGTGTTCAGGTGGATCTTGCGCTCCCACGCCTCCGCGTAGCGGACCAGTTCGAGGTTCGGGTCGGTGCGCCCCCATAGCCTGAGTCGACGGGCGGTGCTCAACGAATAGGGCAGCAGGGGCGACGGGCGGGCGGCTCCGGAGGCCGCCCTGCGTTGGGCGGCTTCCGCGTCGAGTTGACGCCCGATTGCCCGAAGTCTCGCCTCACGTTCCTCTTCCCGTCGCCGTTCGGCCCGGACACGCGCGGCCTCCTGGTCTGTCGCTGCCTGTCGCACGGCCGCCTCGCGTTCAGCCTGCAGTCGCGCGGCTTCGGCCCGGGCGGATTCCTCGCGAGCGGCTTGCTGGCGCTGCGCCTCCGACTGTTGACGCTGCGACTCCTGTTGGGCCGCTGCCTGTTGGGCCGCTGCCTGTTGGGCCGCTGCCTGTTGGGCCGCTGCCTGTTGGGCCGCTGCCTGTCGTGCGGCCGCTTCGCGTTCAGCCTGCAACCGCGTCGCCTCGGCGCGGGCCGCTTCGTCACGCGCGGCCTGTTGGCGTTGCGCGTCCTGTTGGGCCGCTGTCTGTCGTGCGGCCTCCTCGCGCTGGGCCTGAAGTCGTGCCGCTTCGGCGCGGACCTCTTCATCCCGCGCGGCGCGTTCGCGCTGAGCATCCGCTTGCTGGCGATGTGCCTCTATCTGCTGGCGCTGTGCATCCTGTCGTGCCGCCGCCAGG
The DNA here is from genome assembly GCA_023384005.1 of Burkholderiaceae bacterium. Classification (GTDB taxonomy): domain Bacteria; phylum Pseudomonadota; class Gammaproteobacteria; order Burkholderiales; family Burkholderiaceae_E; genus Quisquiliibacterium. Next base: position 28,986 of record JAHDXY010000010.1, read on the forward strand.
CGTTCGGCCTCAAGACGTTCGGCGTCCAGTCGCGCCGCTTCCTGGCGCGCGGCATGTTGACGCTGCGCTTCCTCTCGAACCTCTGCGAGGCGTGCGGCCGCCTCGCGTTCAGCCTGCAATCGCGACGACTCCGCGCGCGCCGCCTCCTGACGTGCAGCTTCCTGACGTGCCGCTTCCTGACGTGCAGCTTGCTGGCGCCGCGCCTCCATTTGTTGACGCTGCACCTCCTGTTCAACCGCAGCCAGTTGGGCGGCCTCCTGGCGTTGAGCCTGCAGTCGTGCCGCCTCGGCCTGGGCCGCTTCGGCGCGGGCCGCTTCGTCACGCTCGGCCTGCTGGCGCTGTGCCTCCAGTTGGGCGGCTGCGAGTCGGGCGGCCTCCTGGTTTTCGACTTCCACACTCGCAGCCTCCCGCGCTATTTCACCGGGATCTAGTGGCGCAGGCGAAACGGGCTCCTGACTCGAAGCGCTCTGCGCTTGCGCGGCGGGCGACGGCGCCGGGGTCGGCACCGGTGGAGGTTCAGGCACGATCGCGGTGGCGCTGTCGGACGGCGGCTGTTCGACCGCCCCCGGCTCGGGCGCCTTCGCGGGCGCTTTCGTGGGCACCTTCCGGTCAGGCCGATCCGCGCGCTTCTTCACCTTTGCGGGGGCCGGATTCTCCGTGGCGCTTCGGGTCGGCTCGGCCTCGTCCGCGCTCGGCACCGCGGGCAGGATCGTGATTGCCGTCCCGCTCGCGGATAGCGACGGGGCCGCTGACGGACTTGGGGCTACCCCACTCGCAGAGGACTGCTCGATCGATGCCCGCCGCGCGGGCGCCGCGCTCGACGTGGCCCCAGGCACCTCGGCCGCGACCTGCGTCGGAACGAGCACGACACGAAGTTCTGGCGTCTCGCGCGCCCCGTCTTGCCGGGCAAAGCCGAACCCGGGCAACCAGTGCCCCTGCCCCCCCAGGGTCAGCGTCCACACCAGCGCGTGGATCAGCAGCGAGAGCACCAGCGCGACAACCTTGCGCCCACGTTCATCGCGCGTGCCTCGACCATGTCCCGGCCCGGGCCTCGCGGCGCGGGAGGATCGCTCCGCCGTGATCGCTGCTGGCGGCGCTGGCGACTTAGTGGAACCCGTGGCGGTCAAGCACGCTCCGGAATTGCCGCAATCGCGCTGCCGCCGCTGCGACCCATCGAGTCACCCCCGCCTGCGGCGCACGGTTCAGACAGGTCAACCACGCCCGGCGGTTCCGGCGCACATCGGAATCGTTCGTAAGCCGGTTCCATAGCTCTCGCGTCGTTGTCGGGCTGCGTTCACGCCGCCGCGTGTTCGGACAATTATGAGTCCAATGAGTCGACTCGCGCTTCTTGCAGGCCCCCGGTTCGGCGAGGCAGGAGTCCTCAAGATCATCGGCGTACTCGAGATCAGAGGTATTCGGGCATCGGCCGCCGATCAGTGCTCGCCCAATACTGCTGCGATGGCTAGGCCGCGTGAAGCAGAAACTCCACCTTCACAGCCTCGTAGGGAAACTCCACGCGCCCCTCTTCGGTTCGGTTGACGATTCCCGCCGACAAGAGCGCCGTGATGTCAGAGTGCACGGCCTTCACGTCGCGATCGACCCGACGCGCGGCTTCCCGTATCGAGATCGGCCCGGCACTGCACAGTGTCTTCAGGAGCTCCCAACGCTTGGCGGTGAAAACCTTCCACAGAAGCTCCGGCGTCGCGAACGCAATCCGTGCGTCGCGCCGCACCTTGGCCGATTTCCAGGTTTGCACGAAACCGGACATCGCGTCCGATGGCTCGCGAACCTCAAGTGTCACTGTTTTCATGGGTCCACCGCTCGATCTGGCGCTGGAAGTCGTTGATCAGTCGCTCAGGCGAAACGAAACGATACTTCGACTCGCCGTGCGAAAAATGCAGCTGATCGCCCTTGCCAGCTTCATTGTCGAATCGTATGACGCACGCGCCGCGCACGACGTACGCCAGTCGGTACTTGTACGGGTGATCGGAACCGTCGAGCGCCCGAGGCAAGCGCCACAGCACGAGTTCCGCAAACGCGTGCCCGGAGTAGACAACGCGGCTGCGGAACAGCAGGGTCGCGCGCATGTTGGAGATGATGACAACGGATGAAAACGTTGTCAATCACTACAACACGACGTGGATTGTGTGGGCCGGGCCGGGCTCGCGAAACGCTGCAGGCCGCCGTCAAAGCGCGCTTGATGTTGGCTGGATCCGATTCAGTCAGCGCGCCGTGAGCCGCCACAGCGAGGTGACTTCGGCCCGCCGTGCCGCGTGCAGCGGATCGGCCGGGTCGAAGGCGCGCGGATGCCTCGGGCGAACGTCGATTCGATCGACGACCTTCAACCCGCCAGCCTCGAACGCCGCGAGCAACTCCGACCTCGTGCGCAGCCCCAGGTGCTCGGCGAGATCGGACAGGATCAGCCAACCCTCGCCGCCCAGCTCCAGGTGTGCGGCCAGTCCGCGAAGGAAACCGAGCAGCATCGTGTTCTCCGGGTCGTAGATGCCGCGCTCGAGCGGCGAGCCCGGGCGCGCGGGAAGCCACGGCGGATTGCACACCACGAGCGTCGCCCGGCCATCGGGAAAGAGATCGGCCCGCACGACGTCCACCCTGCCGGCGAGGCCGAGACGCCCGATGTTCTCGCGCGCACACGCCAGCGCTCGCGGATCCTGGTCGGTCGCGACCACGTGCCGAATGCCGCGGCGCGCCAGCACGGCCGCGATCACGCCGGTCCCGGTGCCGATGTCGAATGCGACTTCGATCGAGGCTGCGTCGGCCGGCAACGGCGCTTGCGCGACCAGATCGACGTATTCGCTGCGGATCGGCGCGAACACGCCGTAGTGCGGATGGATGCGCCCGCCGGCGGCCGGTACGTCGATTCCCTTGAGACGCCACTCGTGCGCACCGATCACGCCCAGCAGCTCGCGCAGCGAAACCAGCGAGGGTTCTTGCGCCGGACCGTAGACCTCCAGGCAAGCCTGGCGAAAGTCGGGGGCGCGACGCAGCGAAATGCCATGATCGGCATCGAGCGGGATCAGCAGCATGCCCAGCGTGCGCGCGCGCTGTGAACGGGCCTGGCGCACGAGATGAAAGGTTTCGGCGGGCGGCTTCGGGGGCGAAGTCGAGGGAGATGTCGGGGGCGACGATGCGCGCGATCCCTTCGGTCTTCGGTGCTTGCGATCGGCGCGAGTGGCCAGCGCATTGAGCATCTGCCGCGCGTTCTGGAAGTCGCCGCGCCAAACCAGCGCGACGCCCTGAGACGCGAGCGCGTATGCGTCGTCGGCCTTCATCGTGTCGTCTGCTACGACCACCCTGTGCGGCGGGGGCGCGCCGCGCTCCGAGCGCCAGCGCGCCGTGCGCTCGCGCCCCTCGTCGGTCCAGTGAACAACCGGGTGTGCGGTCACTGCGGAGTTCGGTACGGATTCGGCTGCTTCCATGCACCCTATCGACTGGAGGGTTCGCGGCAATCGCGGGTTGCTCGCGACGCGCAGCGTAGATGATTCAGAATTTCTCGCCGCGCGCGAGATAGCGCCACTGTCCCACCGGAAGCGGCCCCAGCGGCACGCTGCCGCTGCGAACGCGCTTCAGGCCGGTGGCCACGAGGCCGACCAGCTCGCACATGCGCCGAATCTGGCGCTTGCGCCCCTCGCGCAACACGAAGCGCAGCTGGTGCTCGTTTTGCCACGACACGCGCGCGGGCTTGAGCTTGACGCCATCGAGTTCCAGGCCGTGGTGAAGCCGCTTCATCCCTTCGTCGGTCAGCGTGCCCTGGACACGCACCAGGTATTCCTTCTCGACTTCGGAGTCCTGTCCGATCAGGTGCCGGGCAATGCGGCCGTCCTGCGTGAATACGAGCAGCCCCGTCGAGTCGATGTCAAGCCGACCGGCCGGCGCGAGCCCGCGCAGATGGCTCTGCTTGAACCGGAGCGGCGACGGGTCGGCAGGCCAGTGGTTCTCCGGCGTGATCAGCATGATCGCGGGCTCGTGGCCGTCCTCGGGCTGGCCGGACACGTAGCCGACCGGCTTGTTCAGAAGGATCGTCACCAGCTCGCTCTGATGGCGCTCGGCGGCCGCATCGATCTCGATGCGCGCGGCAGGCGACACGCGCACGCCGAGCGTGCTCACGACCTCGCCGTCCACCTTCACCCAGCCGTTCTCGATCCACTGGTCCGCTTCGCGACGTGAGCACAGCCCGAGCTCGCTCATGCGCTTGGAGAGGCGGGGGAGTTTGAGGCTCTCCTCGCGCGCGGCACGTGGCGGGGGGAGATTCGTCGGGGCAGGTGTCGCGAACGTGTCGGCTGAACGCCGCGCGCCCCGCGGCGGGCGCTGCGCGCGAGACGTCGAGGACTTCGGCGGCGCTGTGGTGGAGGTCTTCGGCGGCGCGTTGCCGTCAACCGGCCTGAGGAGCTTGAGCGTCGTTCGGGTCATGCGAGAGAGGCTAGCACGCTGATCTGCCCTGGAAATCCCGGACGCATGATGACTTGACTGTCCCGACCGTCGTCTCTCGCTGGAAACCCGCCAAAGTCACATCGGACGGTCGGCACTGGAGTTGACCCGGTTCGACGGACGGGTTTTGACTTCATTCTCAAGTCGGTGCATCAGCTGTAGTCAGTGGTAGTTTGGGTCGTTTCGTGGCGGCGAGGTCCCTTTCGTAATTCATCGGTGAGATTTGGCCCAGCGCACTGTGTCGGCGCCGCGGGTCGTACCAGCCTTCGATGTACGTGAAGATGGCCAGGCGCGCTTCGGTCTTGGTTTGCCAGCTCCGCCGGTCGATCAGTTCACACTCGAGCGTGGCGAAGAAGCTCTCGGCCATCGCGTTGTCGTAGGCGTCTCCTACGGTACCCATCGAGGGGCGCACACCCATCTTCTTGCAACGCTCGCCGAAGGCCACGCTCGTGTACTGACTGCCCTGATCGCTGTGATGGATCACGTCGTCGGGTCGGCGCTGTTGCAACGCCATATTTAGTGCCGAGAGCACGAGTTCGGCGCTCATCTGCTCGCCGATCGCCTACCCCACGATGCGCCGGCTCCACACATCGAGCACGACCGCGAGGAAGATGAACCCTGCCCAGGTCGGCACGTAGGTCATGTCAGCCACCCACAGCTGATTGGGCCTCGAGGCTGCGAACTCACGGTTGACCAGATCCGGCGCCGGGCGCTGACGCTGGTCGCGTCGCGTGGTCACGATGTAGCCGCGTCGCCGGCTCACGCCCCGAATCGCATGACTGCGCATCAGGCGCGCGATGCGCTTGCCGCCGACTCTGACCCCCCGCTCGAGAAGCTCTGCGTGTACCCGTGGCCTGCCATAGGTGCCGTCAGATTCGGCGTGGATCGTGCGAATCCGTTCGAGCAGCACCGCGTCGTCGATCGTACGCCGCGACGGCGCCCGACCGATCCAGTCGTAATAACCGCTTGCCGAGACATCGAGCACGCGGCACATCGTGCGCACCGGTAGGTCGGCCTGGTTCGCGTTCACGAGTTCGTAGACCCGTTGGACGTCTTCTCGCCCTTGCCCGCGAACCAGGCCGTAGCCTTTGCCAGGATGTCGCGTTCCTGCCGCAGTTGCCGGTTCTCGCGGCGCAGCCGAGCAAGCTCTTCGCGTTCGGCGCTACTCAACACATCCTTGCCGCGACTTGGCTTGCCATGATCGGCTGCGGCCTGCGCGACCCATGTCGCAATACTCTGGGCGCTGCACTCGAACTCTCGCGCCAGTTGCGCAGGCGTACGCCCAGCCTGCACCAACTCGATCATCTGCTGGCGAAACTGCGCCGGATACGGCGCCCTCGGTGTTGGCATCTCGGACTCCTTCCTTCATAAGGATCGGGTGTCCGTGAAAGCGGGTCAACTCCAGAGATAGCGTGTTGGCTGGTTGTCCCTGCCGGTCAGCGCGTCCGGCGGCGCGCGCCCAATGCGCCCAGGGCGAGGGCGACCAGCGCCAAGGTCCCAGGCTCCGGCACATGCGAGGTAAGGATGTTGAAGCTGTACACCTCGCCGTGGCGCATGTTCGAGGAGGAGAAGTTGATGTTGTGGGCGCCAAAGTTCAGCACCGAGACATTTGGGCCGCCGTCGAAGGTATCGCACGAAAAGCCGACGCTAGCGCAGCTGTAGTTGCTTAGCACCACGCCGGCAATGACGCCCGTGGGCATACCCACCCAGTTCAGGTCCGAGAGCGCGATGGCCATCGAATCGTTGCCGGGAGTCTGGATGTTGCCGTCGCCGCTGATGCGACGCTCGCTGACGGCTACCGAGAAGCTGCTCGCGTCGACGTCTACCATGATGTCCCAGACCTGGCCGAAATCGTCGCTGATGACGCCGCTGAACTCGGTGCCGGGCCCAACGATAGCGGGCGACGCAAACTGCGTTGTGAGGGTCTGGTTCGTACTCAGGGAGCCGATGACGGAATCACCAACCAGGGACGCGCTGGCGTTGACCGGCAGTGCGAGAACTGCGCCGAAGACCGCACCGCCAAGGGTTGCTTTCAGGCTGATTGCTCGCTTCATCAGGGCCCTCACTTGTCAATGACCAACATGCGAGCCGATGACCAGCGCCGAGGCTCGCCCCAGTTGCCCCAGGCCGGTCGAATGAACAGTCGGCAAGAGTCTCACAAGTGAAAGCAAGAAACGAGCCAACGAGCGAGGTTTCCTTTGGGTACTAGGTGGTTCCCTGATGAATGCCGGAGAGGGACTGCCTGCCGTGTAAGGAATCCCGACACTGCAGACGGCATGTCTCTGTCCGTCTTGCACCGCATGTCACCGCCGGATCGATACTCCCTTGAATGGCCGACTGAACTTTCCTCAGTCTGATCGATTAGCCCCCGGCGGGCCGAGGCCCGCCGGGGGTTTGCGCCTGTGTTCGACGATGCTGGTCTGGAAGCGACGGCGCTCCGAGGGCAAGTGATCAATCTGAAGGAGTTGATGACGATCCTGGAGCTGCACAGGCAGGGCCTGTCGGTCTCGGCGATCGTGGAACGAACAGGTCACGACCGCAAGACCGTGCGCAAGTACATCCACCAGAGACTGGTGATGCCGCAGTACGGTCGGCGCGCGCCGCCACCGACCTCACTCGAGACGTACGAGTCATACCTGCGCGAACGCGTGCACGCCTGGCCTGAACTCACCGGCGCGCGGCTGCTGCGAGAGATTTGCGAACTGGGCTACCGCGGCGGCAAGACGGCGGTTCACGACTTCCTGCGCGAGATCAGACCCGCGCCGGCGCTGGTATTCGAGGTTCGCTTCGAGACCCCCGCGGACCGCCAGGCCCAAGTCGACTTCGCGGAAGTCCGCGTCGAGCTCGGCAACGACCCGGGCGTGGAGCGCAAGGTTGTTCGCGATGGTGCTCGGTCACAGCCGCTACCTGCGGGCGCAGTATGTGCTGCATCAAGATCTGCCCACGGTCCTGCCGACGTGATCCCCGAAATCAGTAGCGCCAGGCTTTGAAGTTCGATCTCAACGTTATCGGCAATATGTCGATCGAATCTGGTGGGCCGTGCTGGACTCGAACCAGCGACCAAAGGATTATGAGTCCTCTGCTCTAACCAACTGAGCTAACGGCCCGCGGGGCCGATTATCCCACCCTCGGCGTGAACTTCCGCCGGGCGCTCGGACGCTCGCGGTGAACACCGAATCGGTGCAACTCAGAGGCCGAGCGCCTCTTCGATCATCGCCGAGTAGTCGTCGGGCCGCACCACGTAGGGGAAATGCCCGCCCACGTCGAAGTGGAAGTCCTTCACTGGCGAGAGCCGCGCGCGCACCGCGTCGCGCATCGCGCGCGAGATGATCGGATCGTCGTCGGACTCGATCGTGAAGATGCGCTCTCGCGGCAACCCGGCCGGAGGCAGCTTCGGGCCGTCTTTCAGCGCCCGAAGCCGAGTGCGCAGGGCCGTCTCGGAGATCCTCGGGTCGAGTTCCTGCAGCAGCAACGCGACCAGATCCGCGTACTCGGGGTGCGCCCGCGCCCAGGCATTCAAACCTCCGGCGATTCCGGCGCGAAGCGCTTCGATCGGCGTGCCGTCGATGTCGGCGTACTGCGGACGCTCCGCGACCGACGCCGGGGCAGCCAGCGTGTTCGCCGCGAACAGCGTGTCCACGCGCTCGGGGTAGGTTCCGGCGATGAACTGGACCAGGTATCCGCCGAGAGACGATCCGAGCATGCTCGCGCTGGCAAGCGAGAACTGGTCCATCAGCGCGCAAACGTCGTCGGCCCACGCACCGATGCTGCCGAGCACCGGATAGGTGAGCGCGGTGACGCGCGCGCGCATGCTCAGCCGCTCGATCTGTTGCCAGAACAGGTCGCCGTGCCCGAGGGTGCCGGGAATCAGGATCAGCGCCGGGCCGCTCTCGCCCAGGCGCGTGACGCCCCATTCGCGTTCGTTGACGCGAACGCGAGCCTCGGGGTTGGCCTGCACGAATCGGCTGCGGGACTCGATCAATGGATTGCTCATGAGCGGATTATTGCACCGATGGACCGCTTTGACCGTAGTCAATGCCCGCGGCGCGGCGCGAGACTAGATTTGCCTGTTCAGCCTCCAGCCCGCGCCGGTCGACTTCGACGCGCGCGCCCACACGATGCAAGCGAACGACACGATCGAACTGGTCTGCCCCGCCGGCGGACTGCCCGCGCTCAAGGCCGCGGTGGACAACGGCGCGGACTGCGTCTACACGGGCCTGCGCGACAACACCAATGCGCGCAACTTCAGCGGGCTGAACTTCGACGACGCGTCGCTGCGCGAAGGCATCCGCTACGCGCGCGATCGCGGCGCGAAGGTGCTGCTGGCGGTGAACACCTACCCGCAAGTGGCGAACTGGGATCGCTGGACAGCGGCGATCGACAAGGCGGTCGACCTGGGCGTGTACGCGGTGATCCTCGCCGACCCCGGGTTGATGGCCTACGCGCACGAACAGCACCCCGATCTCAGGCTGCACCTGTCGGTGCAGGGGTCGGCGACCAATCCCGAGGCGATCGAGTTCTATCGCGAGCGCTTCGATATCCAGCGCGCGGTGCTGCCGCGCGTGCTCTCGGTGGCGCAGGTCGAGCAGGTGGTGGCCACGGCCAGGTGCGAGATCGAGGTGTTCGGCTTCGGCGGGCTGTGCGTGATGGTCGAGGGGCGCTGCGCGCTTTCGCCCTACGCCACGGGCAACGCGCCCAACACCGCAGGCGTGTGCTCGCCGGCGCACGCGGTGCGCTGGGACCAGACCCCGCGCGGGATGGAAACGCGTCTGAACGGCGTGCTGATCGACCGCTTCGCGGCCGACGAGAAAGCCGGCTACCCGACCCTGTGCAAGGGGCGCTTCGAAGTCGCCGACGAGACCTACTACGCGATCGAGGAGCCGACCAGCCTGAACACGCTCGAGCTGCTCCCGCGCCTGCTCGAGATCGGCGTGCGCGCGGTGAAGATCGAGGGGCGGCAGCGCAGCACCGCCTACGTCGCGCAGGTCACGCGCGTGTGGCGCGACGCGATCGACGCGGCGCTGCGCGAGCGCGAGCGCTTCGCGGTGCGCGAGAGCTGGATGAGCGCGCTCAACCGCCTCTCCGAGGGGCAGATGCACACGCTGGGCGCGTACTACCGCCCGTGGAAATAGGGTACGAACGATGAAGCTCGCCCTGGGCCCGCTGCTCTACTACTGGCCGCGCGCGAAGACCTTCGATTTCTACGACGAAATCGCGGCGGCGCCGGTGGACATCGTCTACCTCGGTGAAACGGTGTGCGCGCGACGCCACGAACTGCGCCCGCGCGACTGGAACGAGATCGCGGCGAAGCTGATCGCCAAGGGCAAGGAGGTCGTGCTCTCGACGCAGACGCTGGTCGAGTCCGAATCCGACCTGCGCGAACTGCATCGCATCGCCGGCGAATCCTCGGTGCTCGCCGAGGCGAACGACTTCGGCGCGGTGCGCGTGCTATCGGGTGCGTCGCGCGCTTTCGTCGCGGGGCCGTTCCTGAACGTGTTCAACACCGCGACGCTGGCGATGCTGCACGAACTGGGCGCGACCCGCTGGGTCGCACCGCTGGAGATGGCGTCGGAGGCGCTCGCCGACCTGCAGCGCGCGCGCCCCGCCGGGGTGCAGACCGAGCTCTTCGTCTGGGGACGGATGCCGCTCGCGTTCTCGGCGCGCTGCTTCACGGCTCGCCGCTTCAACCTGCAAAAGGACGGCTGCGGCTTCAAGTGCGTGGACTTTCCCGACGGGCTCGACCTGCGCACGCGCGAGGGCGAGGCCTTTCTCACGCTCAACGGCATCCAGACCCAGTCGGCCAAGGTGTGCAACCTCGCCGCCGAACTCGGCGAGATCGAACTGCTCGGCGTCGACGTGCTGCGCATCAGCCCGCAGTCGCAGGGCACTGCCGCAGTGATCGGCGCGTTCGCGCGACGGCTGCGCGGTCATTGCGACGATGCGGCGCTGCTCGATGCCCTTGCGCCGCTCGCGGTGGCCGAGACCTGCAACGGCTTCTGGCACGGAAAGGCGGGTTTCGATCGCATCGCCGCGCCCGAAACGGCGCCGGCACGGTGAACACGACGCCGATCCCCGGCGTAAGCGACTCGGCGCTCGCCGCGTGGATCTCCGCGCGGCTTCCCGCGTGGCCTCCCGCGTCGACGCCCGAGTTCAGCTTCCCCGCACCGCTCGCGCGACTCTTCGCCAGGCTGCCTCAACGCCCTCCCACGATCGCGCTGGTCGCGGTGCTCAACCTCGCACTCGGGCGCCTGCTGCCGCGCGAGAGCCTCGAGCCGGTGCTCGGAAAGACGATCCTGATCCGCGTGCTCGACGCCGGCCTCGAACTCACGTTCAGCCTGGGCCCTTCGGGATTCAGGCCCGCGGCGAGGGGTGCCCCGAGCGACCTTCGGATTTCGGCGAGCACGCGCGACTTCATCGCTCTCGCGCTGCGCCACGAGGACCCGGATGCGCTGTTCTTCGACCGGCGCCTGCTGCTCGAAGGCGACACGGATCTGGGGCTGGTGGTGAAGAACACGCTCGACGCGGTGGACGTCGCCGCGTTCCTCGAGCGATTCCGCCCGCTTCGGTAGTCGGTCGCCCGATCGGCGTCTGTCGGGGCGACGATCTGCCCGCGCGTCGGCATTGCGCGCGGCCCGGATGATCGAATCGCCGCCTCAGATCCCCAGCAGCCACTGGATGACCGACTTCGCGATGAAGCCGAGCATGCCGAAGGCGAGCACGAAAAACAGAACGAAGGTGCCCAGGCGCCCGGCGCCGGACTTGCGCGCCAGGTTCCAGACGATGAACAGCATGTAGCCGATGAAAGCGGCCAGGCCGAAGGTGACGCCGAAATTGGCGATCTGCTCTTCGCTGAACCCGAACATCGCGATCTCGCGGAGCGCTGGACGCTCAGAGGCGGGGCGCAAGCCCCGAACAGTCGACCGCGTCGGCGTAGGCATGCCAGGTGGCATGGCCGAGCACCGGCACGACGACGACGATCGGGAGAACCAGCGCGATCGCGGCCATCGTGAGCGCCATCACAAGTACGGCCCACACGGTCATCGTCACCGGGTTCGTGCCCACGACGCGAACGCTGGTGAGCGCAGCCGTCGCGAGGTCCACCTCGCGATCGTGCATCATCGGAGCGGACACCGCGGAGATCGCGAACACGACGGCGGCGAAGACGCCGCCGGCAGCGAGCCAGAGCGCGAACGGGAGCCAGTCGGGCGAGAGCACGAACTGGCGCACGAAGTCGATGACCCCCGAGCCCGTCTCCGCGCCGCCGCGCGTCGTCGCGAAGATGATCATCGCCGAGAGCGCGACCCAAAGCGTGCCAAGCGCGGCCAGCAGCAGGCCCAGGCGCACCATCGACGCGCCGCCGTCGATCCACACCCGCGCCGCGTCACGCATCGTCGGCACCTCGCCGCGCGCGAGTCGCCTGCTGACCTCGTAAAGGCCCACGACCAGGATCGGCGCGATCAGCAGGAAGCCGGAAAACGAGCCCGCGAGAAAGGGGCCCCGCCCCCATCCGATCGAGGTGATCGCGACGCCCGCGAGCGCGAACAGCACGCCGTGCACCAGGCTCGCCGCCGGCGCGCGCGTGAAGTCACGCCAGCCGCGCGACAGCCAGACGAAAGGAAGTGCGCAATCGAGCGCACGCACCGCAACGATCGGGCGCGGCACGGAGCGCGGCACGCTCATCGCCGTTCGTCGTCGCGCTGCCCGCTGCTCTGGTGCCAGTTCTTGACGACCCACCAGATCAGCAGCGCGAAAGCGCAGATGTTGATGCCGATGCCGACGATCCAGAACGCTGTCATCTCGGTTCGCGCACGCGCGGCGACGCCCCGCCGCCCGCGCGAACTCGCGCCGTCCGACGGCGATGCGGCATCGCCCTACTGCCCTTCGAGAAAGCTCTTGAGCTTGTCCGAGCGGCTCGGGTGGCGCAGCTTGCGCAGCGCCTTGGCTTCGATCTGGCGAATGCGCTCGCGGGTCACGTCGAACTGCTTGCCGACTTCCTCGAGCGTGTGGTCGGTGCTCATCTCCACGCCAAAGCGCATGCGCAGAACCTTCGCCTCGCGCGGAGTGAGCGAGTCCAGCACTTCCTTGACGACGCCGCGCATCGAGCCGTGCAGCGCGGCTTCTGCCGGCGCGAGCGTGGCGGTGTCCTCGATGAAATCGCCAAGGTGCGAATCGTCGTCGTCGCCGATCGGCGTTTCCATCGAGATCGGCTCTTTGGCGATCTTGAGGATCTTGCGGATCTTGTCCTCGGGCATTTCCATGCGCGCGGCCAGCGTTGCCGGATCGGGCTCGTTGCCGGTTTCCTGCAGGATCTGGCGGCTGATCCGGTTCATCTTGTTGATCGTCTCGATCATGT
>JAHDXY010000011.1:0-5238 GCA_023384005.1 Burkholderiaceae bacterium
GAGCTGTACTTCGTGCGTGGCGCCTACTACGCGCTGATCTCGGCGCTTTCCGGCGCGCAGACCATGGCGTTGTGCTGCTTCGACGAGGCCTACACGATTCCGAGCGAGTACGCGCAACGCGTGTCGCTGCGCACGATGCAGCTGCTGATCGAGGAGATGGGGCTGACCGACACGGTCGATCCGCTGGGCGGCTCGTTCTACGTCGAGACGCTCACCAACCAGATGCGCGACGAAATCGAACGCGAGATCGCCGAGATCGACGCCGCCGGGGGGATCGTCAAGCTGATCTCCGAAGGCTTCGTCCAGGCCAAGGTCTCCGAACAGGCATACCGGCACCAGGTCGACATCGACAGCGGCGCGTTCCCGAAGGTCGGCGTGAACCGCTACCGGATGGAAGACGAGCCGGTGCGCGAGATGGAGTTCCACCCCTACGACTCGGCCGGCGCCCAGGCCCAGGTCGACAGCCTGAACCGCGTGCGCGCCGAACGCGACGAGGCGAAGGTCCGTGCCGCACTGGCGCGCGTCGCGGCCGACGCCCGCGAGGGCGCGAACGTGATGCCGGCGATCGTCGACGCGGTCAAGGCCTACGCGAGCGTGGGCGAGATCACGAAGGAACTGGTCGGCGTGTTCGGCCGCTATCGCGAACCGGTCCGGTTCTGAGCAACAGCGAGGAGAAGCACCAGATGTCGGCAGTCACGCAACGATACGACGCCCCGGATACGATCGAGGAGGCCGTGCGGCTGATGGCTGGCGGAACCGTGAGCGTTCTCGCCGGCGGCACCGACCTGATGCCGCAAAGCCGCGCCGGCCGGGTCACGCTCGCGCCGACGCTTCTCAGCCTGCGCCGGATCGCGCAGATGCGCGGCCTGAGCGACGAGGGCGACTCGTTGCGCATCGGTGCGACGACCACGCTCGCCGCGCTCGCGCGCGATCCGCTCGCCAAGACACAGCTGCCGCTGCTGGTCGAGGCGATCGACCATTTCGCGAGCGCGCAGATCCGCAATGCCGCAACGATCGGGGGCAACGTCTGCAACGCGTCGCCGGCCGGGGACATGATCGGTCCGCTGCTCGTGCTCGACGCGAGCGTGGAACTGGTCGCGTTTCGCGACGGCGCGCTGGTCTCGCGGCGGGTCGCGCTCGAGGAGTTCTTCACCGGGCCCGGGCGCACCGTGCGCGCGCCCGACGAGCTGCTGGTCGCGATCCACGTGCCCAAACCCGCGCCCGGCGCCTTCGCGCGTTTTCACAAGTTCGGCGTGCGGCCGGCACTGGACATCTCGGCGATCGCGATCTCGATCGCCGGGGCGATCCGCGACGGCGTGCTGCACGACGTGCGCGTCGCCTTCGGCGCGCTCGGGCCTACGCCACTGCGGGGCCGCGCCACCGAGGCGGCACTCGAAGGCCACGCACTGGACGAGGCGACGATCGCGAAGGCGGCGCGCGCCGCGCGCGAGGAAGTCCATCCGATCTCGGATGTGCGCGCGTCCGCCTGGTATCGCGCCGAGATGGTCGAGAACATGACGAGGAGGTTGTTGCAAGATGTCAGATAGAACCACGATCAGCTTCCGCCTGAACGGCGTGACGACCCGCGCGCGCGTTTCCGCGACGGCCAGCGCGCTGGAGATGCTTCGCGACGACCTGGGACTCACCGGAACGAAGTACGGCTGCGGCGAGGGCGAGTGCGGCGCGTGTTCGATACTGCTCGACGGCGACTCGACCAACGCCTGCCTGCTCTTCGCGGTGGACTGCGATGGGCGCGACCTCAGGACCATCGAAGGGCTCGCGAGCGACCCGATCGGGGCGAAGGTCCAGCAGGCCTTCGTCGAAGCGGGCGCCGTGCAATGTGGCTTTTGCACGCCGGGGATGATCGTGCAGGCCACCGACATCCTGCGGCGCGAGCCGCACCCCAGCCGCGAGTGCATCAGTCGCGGAATCGAGGGCAACCTGTGCCGTTGCACCGGCTACGTGAAGATCGTCGACGCAATCGAGGCTGTCGCCCTCGCTCGCGATTCCGCCCAGGAGCGCGCGCAATGAGAACCGCGATTCAGGACACCGTGGAAGTGCGCTCGCTGATCGGCCAGCGCATCACCAAGCTCGACGCGCCGCAAAAGGCGAGCGGCGCGACGCGCTACATCCACGACCTCGACGTCCCCGGGCAGCTGCACGCCAGGATCCTTCGTTCCAGCCGGGTGCACGCGCGCATCGTGCGCATCGACACGACGCGCGCGCGCGCGCTCGACGGCGTGCACGCGGTGATCACCGCGGCCGACGTCCCGGACCAGCGCCCGATCGGCGTCGCGAAGGATCACTTGCCGCTGAAGACCGACCGCGTCCGCAGCCTGCGCGACGAGATCGCCGCGGTCGCGGCCGACTCGCCCGAGATCGCCGAGCAGGCGCTCGCGCTGATCGAAGTCGAGTACGAAGACTTGCCGGCGCTCACCGACCCGCGCAAGGCGCTCGCGCCCGACGCCCCGCTGATCCACCCGCCGATCGCGCCCGGGCGCGTCACCGCGCAGGGGGACAAACCCGATCCGCACGCGGCGATCGTCGCTTACGCGGGGCGTGCCGACAACCTGGCGATGACCTTCGACTACGAGCAGGGCGACGTGGTCCAGGGCGAGCGCGAGTCCGACGTGGTGCTCGAGGATACGTTCAAGCTGCACTACGTGACGCACTGCTGCATGGGCGTATCGGGAATCATCGCCGAGTTCGAACCCTCGGGCAACCTGCTGATGTACTCGAACACGCAGGTGCCGTTCCTGCACAAGCGCGAGTTCGCCGAGATTCTGAACATGGACCCGGGCCGGATCCGGATCGTGCAGCCGCCGATCGGCGGGGGCTTCGGCAGCAAGCTCGACATCTATCCCTTCGAGCCGATCTGCGTGTTCCTCGCGCGGATCACGCGCCGGCCCGTGAAGCTGGTGTTTACCCGCGAAGAGGAGTTCCTCGCGTCGCCCACGCGCCAGCCGGTGATCCTGCGCCTGCGCAGCGGGTGCAAGCGCGATGGAACGCTCACCTTTCGCACCGTCGAGACGCTGCACGACAACGGGGCGTACACCTCCTGGGGGGCCACGACTCCGTTCGTGATGATGCAGACGATCTCGTCGCTCTATCGCGTTCCGCACTGCCTCTATCACACCAAGGCGGTCTACACGAACAACCCCTACGCCGGGTCGTTTCGCGGTTACGGCAACCTGCAGGCGACTTTCGCGGTCGAGCAGCACGTGGACCAGATGGCCGACGCGCTGGGCATCGACCCGCTCGAGTTCCGGATGCGCAACGCCCAGGATCCGGGCGAAGTCACGCCGCAAGGCATGCACTTCAAGACCTGCGGCCTGAAGCAATGCCTGATCACTGCGGCGCAGCACAGCGGCTTCCTCGAGAAGCGCAGCCGCTACGCCGGCGAGCGCGGCGCACCGGGCGCGCTCAAGCGCGGCGTCGGAATCGCCTCGATGCTGCACGTCGGCGGCGGCGCGAAGATCTATCCCTCGGACGGTTGCGGCACGATCCTCAAGCTCGACGACTTCGGTTCGGTGACGCTGATCACCGGCGCCTCGGAGATCGGTCAGGGTTCGGAGACGGTGCTCGCGCAGCTCGTGTGCGAGGAACTGGGCCTTCCGATGAGTGCGGTGCGGGTCGTGAACAACGACACCGAGATCACCCCCTGGGATGTCGGCGTGCACGCGAGCCGCACCACCTTCATCGCCGGCAACTCGGCGATCGGTGCGGCGCGCAAGGCGCGCGAGAAGATCCTTGCCGCGGCCGCCGGGCAGGTGCAGCGCGCGCCCGACACGCTCGATCTGCGCGGCGGGCAGATCGTGGACGCGGCCAGCGGGGAGGCGCTCTCGTCGCTTGCACGCCTGATGCGCTCGCTGCACTTCAGCGAGCGCGCCGAACTGGTCATGACCACGTTCTATTACGAGCCGCCTTCGAAGCACCAGGACCGCAAGTTCAAGGGCGACGTCTCGGCCGCTTACGCCTGGGCGACACAGGTCGCAGAGGTCGAGGTCGACACCGACACCGGCGTCGTTCGCCTGCTCAAGATCACAGGCGCGCACGACGTCGGCAGGGTGCTCAACCGGCTCGGCATCGAGGGCCAGATCGAGGGCGGGATCGTGATGGGCCAGGGCTACGCACTCACCGAGGAGATGCAGATCGAGGGTGGAGTGCTGAAGAACCCCGGCTTCAGGGACTACAAGCTCGTGACAGCGCCCGAGATCCCGGAGATGGACATCCACTTCATCGAGACGATGGACGGCGAGGGACCCAAGGGCGCAAAGGGAGTGGGCGAAGCGCCTGCGATCTGCATCGCCGCCGCGGTCGCCAATGCGATCGAGAACGCCACCGGAGTGCGCATCACCGAGCTGCCTTTCACTCCGGAGCGCGTCTATCGCGCGCTGCGCGCCGCGTCGGGCGCTGCCGCGAAGGCGCCGGCGCAGTGAGGCCGCGCACGGTCGTCTCGCTCGAACAGGCGCTGAGCCTGCCCTACGCGACATTGCGCTTCGCGCAACTGGGCTGGCGCGTGATCCGTGTCGAGTCCACGCCCTCCGGGCAAGGGCTGCCGGGCGATCCGAACCGCTACATCGGCCAACGGGTGTGCGACGACGACCGGCGCAGCTACTTCATCGCCCCGAACGTCGGCAAGGAAGCGATCGCGCTCAACCTGAAGGATCCGCGCGGGCAGGCGGCGCTCGGGCGAATCCTCACCGAGCTCGAGGTCGACGTGTTCTGCTGCAACACGGTGCCGCGACGCTACGCGCAACTCGGCATCGACTACGAGACCCTCAGCGCGACTCGCCCCGGGCTGATCTGGGCCGCGATCTCGGCGATGGGGCCCGAGTTCCCGGATGCGCCCGGCTACGACCCGGTGATCCAGGCTATGGCCGGCTACATGGAGCTCACCGGGCAGAGCGACGGCCCGCCGACGCTCTCGGGCGTGCCGCTGGTCGATCTCAAGGCCGGCGACGAGGTCTACGCCAACGTGATGATGGCGCTCGCCGAGCGCGCGGAAACGGGTCGCGGCACCCGGATCGACGTATCGATGCTGCAGGCCGCGGCGTCGTGGCTGATCACGGTCTTGCCGCTGCTCGACTTCGATTGCGATCCCTCCGAAGTCACGCGCTCGGGCAACGAGCACCGCAAGTTCATTCCGACCAACGTCTACCCGACGCGCGAGGGCTTCGTGTACGTCGCGATCGGGTCCGACGTGCAGTGGCGCCGGCTTTGCGCGCTGCCGGGCTT
>JAHDXY010000011.1:5248-16527 GCA_023384005.1 Burkholderiaceae bacterium
ATCGCTCGCGAGCGAGCAGCGCGCCACGAATGCGGGGCGAACCCACGACCGGTTCGGGCTCTATGCCGACGTAGCGCAGGTGACCGGCGGTCGTTCCACCGAAGAGCTGGTGCGCATCTTCACCGCCGCGACGATTCCGCACGCGGTGATCAACGATCTGCGCGCCGTGCGCGCGTTGCCGGCATTGGCCGGTCGGCTGACGCTGACTGCGAAACCCGACGGCGGGGCATTGCGCATGCCGCCCGCGGCGGTTCAGACGCCCGGGGGCGTGCGCGAGCTGCGCTTCGCGCCGAAGTACGGCGAGCACACGCGTTCGGTGCTGCGCGAAGCGGGATGCGACGACGCGCAGATCGACGAGCTGCTCGCCAGCGGGGTGATTTCCGACGGTGCGCGCGTTACGCGCGCGCCGCAGCAATGATGTCCGACGAATCGTCAATCAAGGAGAGGTAATGGGCAAGCTCGACGGGAAGGTCGCACTGGTATCGGGGTCGGGTCGCGGGATCGGGCGTGCGATCGCGCTCAAGCTCGCCGGCGACGGCGCGCGGATCGTGATCAATGATCTGGACGAGGCGCCCGCTGCGGACACCTTGGAGCTGATCCGCGCAGCCGGATCCGATGGAGAGATCTGCCTGGGCGACGTGACCGCGCCCGGGTTTGCCGAGCGATTCGTCGCTACGGCGGTCGAGCGTTGCGGCGGCATCGACATCATCGTCAACAACGCCGGATATGCCTGGGACGCGGTGGTGCAGAAGGTGAGCGACGAGCAGTGGCAGGCGATGCTCGATGTCCACGCGACCGCGCCGTTTCGCATTCTTCGCGCGGCGTCGGAGTTCATCCGCGACGCAGCGAAGCGCGAGAAGCAGGAGGGCGCCACCTTCAACCGCAAGGTGGTGAACATCTCGTCGATCGCAGGTCTGTTCGGCAACGCCGGACAGGTCGGCTACTCGGCCGGCAAGGCAGCGGTGATCGGCGTGACGCGCGCGCTGGCCAAGGAGTGGGGCCGCTACAACGTCAACGTCAACTGCGTCGCCTTCGGCCTGATCCAGACCAGGATGACCGCGCCGATCGGCTCGGAGCAGTCGGTCGCGACCGTCGGCGAGCGCGAGGTGAAGATGGGAATCAAGCCCGAGTTCCTGGCGTTCATGAACCAGATGATTCCGCTTGGTCGCGGCGGAACGCCGGAGGAGGCAGCCGGCGCGGTGTACCTGATGTGCATCCCCGAGTCCGACTACGTGAGCGGCGAGGTGCTCCTCGCCAGCGGCGGATTCGTCATGTAACACGCCGCGCCTGCGCCCGGTGCGTGTTCCGGACGTCGCGGCACTGGAGGTGAAGGTGGTCGATACTGGTGTCAAGCTCTCGGACAAGTACATGCTGCAGGAGGGGCGTGTCTTCGCGACCTGCATGCAGGCGCTCGCTCGCCTTCCGATGATGCAAAAGGCGCGTGACGTCGCGGCCGGTCTGAACACCGCCGGATTCGTCTCCGGGTATCGCGGCTCTCCGCTTGGGGGGCTGGACCGTGCGATGGTCGACGCGCGCGAGCACCTCGTGCGCAGCGACGTGCGCTTCGTACCCGGCGTGAACGAGGAGCTTGCCGCCACCTCGGTCTGGGGCACGCAGCAGTTGCACCTGTTTCCCAAGCCCGAGCGCGACGGCGTGTTTGCGATGTGGTACGGCAAGGGTCCGGGCGTCGACCGCTGCAGCGACGTCTTCAAGCACGCGAACCACGCCGGAACCTCGCGCCACGGCGGCGTGCTGGCGATCGCCGGCGACGATCACGCGGCGCGTTCGTCGGCGGTCGCGCACCAGAGCGAGCACCTGTTCGCGGCGTGCGCGATGCCGGTGCTCGCCCCGTCGAATGTGCAGGAGTGCATCGACCTCGGGCTGCACGGCTGGGCGATGTCGCGCTACAGTGGCCTGTGGGTCGCGCTGAAGCTCTCCTCGGAGGTTGCCGAGAGCTCGGCGGTGATCGACATCGATCCGCGGCGCGTTGCGATCTCGATCCCGCGCGACTTCGCGCTGCCGGCCGATGGCCTGCACCTGCGCTGGCCCGATCCGCAGCTCGCCCAGGAGCAGCGCATCCAGCAGTACAAGGTCTACGCCGCGCTCGCGTATTGCCGCGAGAACCGGCTCAATCGCATCACGATCGAGCCGGCGCGCGCACGATTCGGAATCGTCAGCTGCGGCAAGGCCTACCAGGACGTGCTGCAGGCGCTCGAGCTGCTTGGCATCGACGACGGTGTCGCCAACGAGATCGGTCTGCGCCTGTACAAGGTGGGGATGGTCTGGCCGCTCGAAGCGCGCGGAGTGCGCGAGTTCGCAGAGGGCCTCGAGGAGATCCTCGTCGTCGAGGAGAAGCGCCCGGTGCTCGAGTACCAGATCAAGGAGCAGCTCTACAACTGGCGCGACGACGTGCGCCCGAAGGTGATCGGCAAGTT
Organism: Burkholderiaceae bacterium; assembly: GCA_023384005.1. Classification (GTDB taxonomy): domain Bacteria; phylum Pseudomonadota; class Gammaproteobacteria; order Burkholderiales; family Burkholderiaceae_E; genus Quisquiliibacterium. The sequence goes on from JAHDXY010000011.1 coordinate 7,684, forward strand.
CGACGAGCGCGGCGAATGGTCGCCCCTGGTCATGGAAGACGGCACGATGCGTCACGCGCAGTGGCTGCTGCCGCCCACCGGCGAGCTCACCCCGGCGGCGATCGCACGCGCGATCGCGCGACGCATCGGGCGCTTCTATCGCAGCGAGTCGATCGACGCGCGCATCGCGTTTCTCGAGCGCATCGAAGAGAGGCTCGCGCAGCCCCGTCACACCCTGGCCCGCCCGCCTTACTTCTGCCCGGGCTGCCCGCACAACACCTCGACCCGCGTGCCCGAGGACAGCTGCGCGCTTGGAGGAGTCGGTTGCCACCTGATGGCGACCTGGATGGATCGGCGCACGCTCACGGTCGCGCAGATGGGAGGCGAGGGCGCGACGTGGATCGGCGCGGCGCCGTTTTCGGGAACAAGCCACGTGTTCGCGAACATGGGCGACGGCACCTACTTTCACTCCGGGATCCTCGCCGTGCGCGCTGCGGTCGCGGCCGACGTGTCGATCACCTTCAAGATCCTGTTCAACGACGCGGTGGCGATGACCGGCGGCCAGCCGCTCGATGGCACGCTCACCGTGCCGCAGCTCACGCGCCAGCTGGTCGACGAGGGCGTGACGAAAGTGGTCGTCGTCGCGGACGATCCGGCGCGCTATCCGCGCGACGCCGCGTTCGCCCCTGGGGTGCGGGTGTACGGGCGCGAGGAACTCGACCGCGTCCAGCAGGAACTCGTCGGGCATGTCGGGGTTTCGGCGCTGGTGTACGACCAGGCCTGCGCCGCACAGGCCCGGCGCGGCAGGGTACGCGGCACGCGTGCGATGCCGCAACGCCGGGTCTTCATCAACGAGATGGTGTGCGAGGGCTGCGCCGACTGCGCTGCGGTGTCGAACTGCGTCGCGGTGGTTCCGGTGGAGACCGATTTCGGGCGCAAGTCTGCGATCGACCAGGCCGCGTGCAACCTCGACCTCAGTTGCCTGGCGGGCGCGTGTCCGGCGCTGGTCACGGTCGAAGGCGCGAGCAGGCGGCGCGCGGCCCCGGTCGCCGGAATCGTCGACGACGCCTTCGAATCGCTGGACACGCCCGAACTCCCGCAGGCGAGCGAGCCGTTCGCGATCCTGGTCGCGGGGATCGGCGGCACCGGGGTGGTCACGATCGGCGCGCTGCTGGCAATGGCCGCGCATCTCGACGCGAAGAGCGCGACGGTGCTCGACATGACGGGGCTTTCGCAAAAGGGGGGCGCGGTCGTCTCGCACGTGCGGATCTGCGACCATCCGGAGCGGCTTCACGCGACCCGAATCGCGACCGGCGAGGCGGACCTGGTGCTCGGCTGCGACCTCGCGGTCACCGCCGGCAGCGAGGCGCTCTCGAAGATCGACGCGGCCAGGACTCGCGTCGTCGTCAACACCGCGCGCGGCCCGATCGCCGAGTACATCCGCGATCCGGCTTTCGAGCATCCCCAGACCGACATGGTGCAGGCACTCGAAGCTTCGGTCGCGCCGCACTCGCTCGAGCGGGTCGACGCCGGGGGGCTCGTCGCGCGCCTGTGCGGCGATACCCAGTACACGAACCTGTTCATGCTCGGTTTCGCCTGGCAGAAAGGAGCGATCCCGCTGACGCTCGCCGCACTTCGCCGCGCGATCGAGCTGAACGGTGTCGCGGTGCGCGAGAATCTCTCGGCGTTTCAGTGGGGCCGCACCGCGGCCAGCCGGCCGGCGACGATCGCTGCGATCGGCATGCCCGCGCGCGACGCGGGCGATTCGCCCGGAGCGAATCCCGACGCGGCGATCGATCGTTACGCGGGCGTGGTGCGCGCCTCGCAAGGCGCCGAGGGCGAGGCGCGCTACCGGACGCTTCTCGAACGCGTGCGGGCGCGCGAGAATGAGGTCGTGCCCGCGTCGAGCGCATTGCTCGGCGCGGTGGCGCGTGGCTACTTCAGGCTGCTGGCATGCAAGGACGAGTACGAAGTGGCGCGTCTGTACCGCGATCCCGCGTTCCGGCGCGGGCTCGAGGAGACGTTCGAGGGCGACTATCGCATCCGCTATCACTTCTCGCTTCCGTTTCTCGATCGTTCCGCCGGAGCTGGCGGGCGGCCCCGCAAGCGCGCGATTCCGGCCTGGATCGCCGAACCGGCGCTCGAACTGCTGTCGCGCGCGCGAGGCCTTCGCCGGACCGCGTTCGACCCGTTTGCGCGTCAGGCGGAAAGCCGCGCGAACCGCGCGCTGCTCGAGGCCTTCGAAGCGGACGTCGCCGTCCTGATCGCGCATCTTTCGCCGGACAATCACCGGCTCGCCGTCGAGATCGCGGCGCTGGCCGACACGGTGCGCGGCTTCGGTTCGGTTCGCCGCGCCAACGCGAAGCGCGCCGCGACCATGCGCGAGCCGCTGATGCGCAAGTACTGCGCGCCGCGCCAGCCGGTCGCCGAATCGGCGCACGCGCACTGATCGCCGCGACGGCCCGCGCGCACGGTGCGCGCCGAAGCATTGACGGGCGCGGATGAGGATCGACTTGCGAGCGTCGTTTCGCGCGCCGCTTTGGTGCAGCGCCTTCAGGCCCTTCTACCTGCTCGGATTGGTCTATGCGGTGCTGGTGATGGTGGTCGCGGCGATCGGCTACCTCGGGGTCTTTCCGGGCGCTTTCGCGCATCCGCTGCGCTGGTGGCATGGTCACGAGATGGTGTTCGGGTTCGCGACCGCGATGGTCGTCGGAACGCTGCTCACGGCGCTGCCGAGCTGGGCGGCAACGCCCGAGATCCGGGACGTGCGGCTCGCTCTGCTCGCGGCGCTGTGGCTCGCCGGTCGCGTCGCGATCGCGCTCGCCCCGGTATTGCCCGCGTGGGCGGTCGCTCTGGCCGATCTGGCGCTGGTCGTCGTGCTCGCGACGATGCTCGTGCCGCAGGTCCTCGCCCTGGAGGATCGTCGCTACCGGCTTCTGTTTCTTGTGCTCGCGGGACTGTTCGTCGGAAACATCCTGTTTCACGTCGGACTGCTCGCTCCCCAGAGCGATCTCTCCGAGCACGGCCTGCGGATCGCGATCGACGCGATCGCGCTGATTTTCGTGCTCAAGTCGGGCGTGCTGACGCCGGCGTTCACCGAGAACGCGCTGCGCGAGCGAGGGTCTGCCGCAAGCGTGGCGGCGCCGGCGCAGTTGCACGTTCTTGCGGTGGCGAGCGTGCTCGCGACCGGGGTGCTCGACGCGATCGCCGCGCCCGCGCCGTGGGTCAGCGCCGCGGCGCTGGTGGCGTTCGCAAGCAATGCGCTTCGGCTCGCCTGCTGGCGCGGCCTGCTGGTCGTGCGTGTTCCCCTCGTGTTCGTCATGCATCTCGCCTACGCGTGGTTCGTGGCCTCGTACGGCCTGCGCGCGCTGTCGGCGTTCTCGCCCGCGATCGCCCAGGACGCGTGGCTGCACGCCTTCACGATCGGCGCCGTGGGGCTGATGTCGATCGGTCTGATGGTACGTGTGGTCCTGCGCCACACCGGCCGGCCCCTGCACGTTGCGCCGATCGCGCTGTGCGCGTGGGCGGCAATGTTGTGCGCCGCCGTGTTTCGGGTCGGCGCGGGATGGACCGACACGCCCGTACGGTGGGCGACAGGCTCGGCGATCGCCTGGTCGGTCGCGTTCGGACTTTGCCTGATCGGCTTCGGGTCGATGCTGTGGCGCCCGAGCCTTCCGCGCGCCTCAGTCGGGGGGGGCGGCCCCGGCGAGGGCGGCTAGCGCGGCCTCGACCGCGAGCGTGACGCAGGCGTGGCGGCTGCGATACGCGGCGACCGGCGCGAACACGGCGAGTTCGGGCCAGCTCTCGAGCTCGGCGCGCCCGCCGCGCAGCAGCGCGGCGAGGGAGTCGCGCAGCTGCACGATCTGCTGCACCTCCTGTCCCGGCGCGCGCAGACCGAGCATCGAGGCCGACGCCTGGCACAGCAGGCAACCGCGAACGCGATGGCGCAACGCCACGATCCGTGTCCCCTCGAGGGTTGCGTCGATCCTCACACGGTCGCCGCAAAGCGGGTTGTCGAGTGTCGCGCTGACATCGGCCGCGACGAGCTGGCCCTCGCCGTGCGCGCTGCGCGCGAGCGCCTTGATCTGCGCGTCGTAGAGATCCCCGTTCACGTGCTGCCCGCGCGCTCGAACGGCGTCGATCACTGCCCGGCGCCGTGGTAGCGCACCTGGATCACTTGTGCGAGGATCGCGACGGCGATCTCGGCCGGCGCGCGTCCGCCCAGGTCGATTCCGATCGGCGCGTGGATGCGGTTGACGCGCTCGCCCAGCCCGAGGGCGCCCAGGCGATCGACCCGCGCGGCGTGAGTCTTGCGGCTGCCGAGCGCGCCGACGTAGAAGGCAGGGCTCACGAGCGCGGTCGCCAGCGCCGGGTCGTCGATCTTCGGGTCGTGACTGAGCGTGACGAAAGCGGTGCGCGAGTCGGGCACGACGCGCGCCAATGCCTCGTCCGGCCATTCGACCAGCAACTCCACGCCCGGGAAGCGTTCCGGCTGCGCGAACGCGCCGCGCGGGTCGATCACCGTCACCGCGAAGCCGGCGATCGCCGCCATCGGCGCAAGCGCCTGCGCGACGTGAACCGCACCGACGATCAGCATTCGCGGTTTCGGGGCGTAGACCCGCACGAACAACCCGGGGTCGGCCGCGAGCGGGGCGCTTCGATCGAAGACGAGCATCTCGGCGATCGCCGCGCACGCGTGCGCACCAGGGTCGAGTTCACCCTCGAGCAGCGTTCCGTCGAACAGCGCCTGCGTTCCATCGGCCAGTCGGGTGAGAAGCGCGCAGGGCGTAGCCGCCTCCCGCATCGACAGCAGGCGCTCGAAGATCTCGCGCTTCATTCGATTCGCTCGACGAAGACCTCGACCTCGCCGCCGCAGGCGAGTCCGACTTCCCATGCGCGTTCGTCGCTCACGCCGAAGCTGAGCACGCGGTGGCGGCCCGAAGCGATCGCATCGAGCGCTTCCGCGATCACCGCGCCCTCGATGCAACCGCCCGACACCGAACCGACGAAGGCGCCGTCCTCGTGCACCGCGAGCTGGCTGCCCGCCTGCCGTGGCGAGGACCCCCAGGTGCGGACCACGGTCGCCAGCGCGACGCCGTGCCCCTTGCTGCGCCAGGAGGCTGCCGCCGCGAGCGGGTCTTCGACCGCGTTCGCCGCCACGGCACCGCCAACACCTTCTTCGCCCACCTTCGACCTCCGGGAGTTCTCCCTGGGGTTCAGTCTAGGCTGGACCCGGACCGAAGGGCAATAGCGGCGCAATCGTGCCGCACGGCTGCGCTCACTCGGTGGACGCGTGCGCGGCGCGTCGTGCGGCATTCGGGTCGCCGCCGCGAAGCTCCCGGCAGTCGCGATCAGGAGTGCGCCTGGAGCCAGTCGGGTTCGGGCAGGCCCTTCGAACGCAGGAACTGCGGATTGAACAGTTTCGACTGGTAGCGTGCCCCGCCGTCGCACAGAATCGTCACGACCGTGTGCCCCGGCCCTAGATCGTGCGCGAGTCGAATCGCCGCCGCCACGTTGATTCCGCTCGATCCGCCGACCCAGAGCCCTTCGTCGCGCAACAGCCCGAAGACGATCGGAAGCGCCTCTTCGTCCGGGATCCGGTAGGCGTCGTCCACCGGCGCGCCTTCGATGTTCTTCGTCACGCGCCCCAGGCCGATGCCCTCGGTGATCGAGCTGCCCTCACTCGCGAGCTCTCCGTTCTTGAACCACTCGTACATCGCCGCGCCCATCGGATCGGCCGCCGCGATCACGACGTCACGATTGCGCTCCTTCAGCGCGATACCGACGCCGGCAAGCGTGCCGCCGGTGCCGATCGCGCAGGTGAAGCCGTCGACCCGCGAGCCGGTCTGCCGCCAGATCTCCGGTCCGGTCGACGCGACGTGCCCATCGCGGTTCGCGAGGTTGTCCCACTGGTTGGCATAGACCACGCCGGCCGTCTCGGTCGCCGCGAGCTCTTCGGCAAGGCGTGCGGCCTGGTGCACGTAGTTGTCCGGATCCTTGAACGGTACCGCCGGCACTTCGCGAAGCTCGGCGCCGCACATCCGAAGGACGTCCTTCTTCTCCTGGCTCTGCGTGTCCGGGATCACGATCACGGTGCGGTAACCGCGTGCGTTCGCGACCAGCGTCAGCCCGATTCCGGTGTTGCCGGCCGTGCCCTCGACGATCACGCCACCGGGGCCAATCGCGCCGCGTCGCTCGGCGTCGAGGACCATGAAAAGCGCGGCACGGTCCTTGACCGACCCGCCCGGATTGAGGAACTCCGCCTTCGCGAGGATGTCGCATCGGGTGAGTTCGGATGCCCTTCGCAGCCGAATCAACGGGGTGTTGCCCACCGTCCCGGCGAAGCCGTCGCGGATCTCGCTCATCGCTCCCTCCTTCGAGGCTGTCGTTGTCCGGTCGATGTTCCATTCTAGGGTGCGTCGCGCGCATGCGATGATTGGGGCCGAAACGACTGGGGCCGAAACCACTGTCGATCGTTGCGAGGAACATGACCCGATGCACTATGAAACGGTCCATGCGCGAGTACCCGTATTCCGATCGTTACTCGGCGTGGCCGGGACCCAACAGCAACACCTTTACCGCCTTCGTCGCGCGCCGCGTGCCGGAGTTGATGGTCGATCTTCCGCCGACCGCGATCGGCAAGGATTTCCTCGCCGACGGCGCGCTCGTCGCGCGCGCCCCCAGCGGCACCGGCTGGCAGGTGTCGCTGTTCGGCGTGCTGGGGGCCAGCCTCGCGCGCGTCGAGGGCCTGGAACTGAACGTGCTCGGGCTCTCCTTCGGCGTGGACGTGGACGACTTCGCGCTGCGCCTGCCGGGGTTCGGGCGCGTCGAACTCGCGCCGCGATCAGCGCCGCCTGAGAAGGAACACGCCAAGCAGCGCGACAAGCAGCAGAAGTGAGACGATCGGATTGCCGGCGGCGAGCTCGTAGAGCTTGTCCGCTGCAAGCCGGGCGCCCTCGATCGCCGCCGAGAACAGCCCCTGCACGCCGGCGCTCGCGCCCGCGATCAAACCATACTCGAGCATCGCCTGGTACCTCTGATGAATCGGAATCGATCCGATCCGGTGACCTTGCAGTATCGGACAGGTTTGGCGTCAACGCCCGGCGCTACCGCAACGGGGCTAGCCCGATCGGTCGAGCAGGGGCCTCAGCGTGCCGGCGTGCGCGGGGGCATGAGGTCGGCGCCGCCAATCCTGGCGAGCAGCCAGCGCATCGCTGCAGCGAAGTCCACCCCGCGCAAGCCTCCGATCGAAACCGGCTCGATCGGCCGGATCGGGCTCGAACGCAAGCCCACGGCGAACTGGAACATGTACGCCGGCTCGATGCCCATGCGCAGGTCGGAGATCACGACGCGCCCGTCGCGCTCGTCGACCCTGAAGAATCCGCGGCTGAACTCGGCGATCGCCTTCAGTCGTGGCAACTCGCGTGCCTGCTCGTAGAGCTTCGCATCGCGCGCGAACCGCTCGAAGCGAATCGCGCGCCCGCGATCGAGCAGCGAAAGAAAACCCTCGTCGTAGCTGTCGGCGCGCATCACCAGCACGCGCCAAAGCACCGTATTGAAAGGGGCGGGAGTGACGAGCATCCGTTGCGCGGCGGGGGCTTCGCCTTGCGCGAGCTCGCGCGCGACCGCCTCGCCCACGTACCACTGCGCCGCCGCGCTCCAGGCCAGGTAAAGCGTCGACAACGCCAGTCCTGCGCCGTTCCATCTGGTCGCGCGATACGACCGCGACGTGCCGGCGAGCAGCAGTCCCGCGATCAGAGGGAGCGTGTAGAGCGGGTCAATGATGAAGATCGAACCGAGCGCGAACGGGTGGTCGGTAAAGGGCAGGCCGAGTCGCGTGCCGTAGACGGTCGTGGCATCGAGCAGCGCGTGCGTGACCAGCACCAGCCAGACCGCGAGCAGCCAGCGCGGGAAGATCTTGCGCATCGACTTCGACGTACGCCCCGTCCAGGCGATCGCGGCGGCGATCAGCGGCGTCGCGAGCGTTTGCCAGAAGATGGCGTGGGTCTCGGAGCGGTGCAGCGTCATGTTGCTCACCGGATCACCGTGGTCGATGAACGCGTCGAGGTCGGGCAAGGTTCCGCACACGCCGCCCCACAAGGCCGCGCGCAGAAAGGAGACGCGCCGCCCCATCACCGCAACGCCCACCGCCGCGCCAAGCGCGAACTGGGTCACGGAGTCCATCGCGCCTCAGCCCGATCCGCGCGAGTCCCCGTTGCGGCGCGAACCGCCACGCTGCCGCGACGCTTCGCTCACGCCGCGCCCAGCGCCTCGAGCAACGCGGGAAAGGTGTCGACGACGACGTCGTGGTGCGCGCTTGGCCTGGCGTCCGGCGGACCGGCAGGTCCCCATTCGTCGGGGCGGCGCACGAACGCCGTCCTGAAGCCCACTGCCTTCGCTGCGTCGAGATCGAAGTTGTGGCAGGCCACCATGCAGCACTGCGCCGGTTCGAGCTGCAGGTAGCGGGCGGCAGTCTCGTACGACTGCGGCAGCACCTTGTACTTGCCGATTCCCTCGCAGGAGATCACGGCATCCCAGCTCAGCGCGTTGCGGCGCGCCGTGTCGATGATGATGCGAAAGCTGAGGATCGTGAACGAGGCGCAGATGAAGCGCTCGCGCAACTTCGGCAGCGTCGGCGGGAAATCCGGCCAGCACTGCAGGTTGTGCACGGTGTCCCACCAGATCGCGCGACGCTCCGGCCCGGTGGCGGCGTCGAGTCCGTTCTCGGCGAGGATCTCGTCGAGCGCCATCCGGTGCCCGCCGTCGAAGTTGTACGCCGGCGGCGCGTGCTCGCCGAGGTTGAGCATCTTCTTCAGCGAACGCGCGCGCATGTCGTTGGCGAGCGCGTGCCAGTCGCGTTCGACA